>DCAT01000044.1:9938-15624 GCA_002312935.1 Oceanospirillaceae bacterium UBA1126
CATTTTGGTATCCCCGAAATGGGTGGCGAAGGCTGCGGTTGGGCAACTGCTATAAGTATGTGGGCCAGCGTTATTGGCATGGCTATTTATGTTTATGTTAAGCCTGCTTACCACCAGTGCGCTATGTTTAGCCAGTTTAATTGGCCGCAACTGAACATTCAAATTAAGATATTAAAAGTGGGCTTACCCATCGGTTTTTCTATTTTTATAGAAGCCACGATGTTCGCCATAGTCGCTTTACTGCTAGCACCGCTGGGCGCTGACATTGTTGCTGCTCATCAATTAGTTCTCAACTTTACCAGCATGTGCTTTATGATCCCATTGAGCATTGGCATGGCACTCACCATCCGTGTAGGCCACGGCATTGGTGGCAACTTGCCAGAGCAAGTGAAACGTTCTGTGCTGGTTGGTTTTGGCCTGGCATTAGGTTTATCAAGCTTAACCTGCTTGCTTATGCTCCTGCTTCCAGTCACCTTAGCAAACATTTACACTACTGAACCTATTGTAGTAGAAATTGCTGCAAGCCTATTTATTTTTGCTGCGTTGTTCCAATTTTCAGATGCATTACAGATCGCTGCCAATGGTGCTTTACGTGGCTTTAAAGATACTGCTAAACCATTATTACTTATTTTCATTTCTTATTGGTTAACTGGCCTGCCCCTAGGCTACGTATTAGGCATGACAGACATCATCTACCCCGCAATGGGCGCTTCAGGGTTTTGGATTGGCATCATTTTTGGCCTCAGTGTGGCAGCGCTGCTGTTAAGCCTGCGCTTATGGCGAGTTTTAAGTAAGCCTTTTCCACACCCTAGTTAGGTTGAATTATTGACCAGCGCCACTATATACATCCTAGCAGATCTAAAAAGTAACTTTTTCTTGGCTCAATGCTACTGAGTTTTACATCAAAACCACGTATCATAGCCTTAAATAACCTAATTAAGAGAACACCATGAGCGAACTAACTCACGCGGTAACAGACGCCACCTTTGACCTCGACGTCGCCAATGCAGATGTACCTGTATTACTAGACTTTTGGGCACCTTGGTGTGGCCCATGCAAAATGATAGCGCCTATCCTAGAAGACGTTGCTGCTGAATTTGAAGGCAGCGTTAAGGTATGCAAAATCAACGTTGACGAAAATAGCGAAATTGCAGCTCGCTATGGTGTGCGCGGCATTCCAACTTTAATGTTGTTTAACAACGGTGAAGTTGCAGGCACTAAAGTAGGCGCTTTGGCTAAATCTGATCTGTTAGCATTTATTTCTGATAACACCTAATTAGTTTGTCTAGGATATAAAAAAACCGAGCATTGCTCGGTTTTTTTAGGCGTGGTAAAAGCTGCTCACTTATTTCTTATTTTTACTAAGCAATAGGTCTAATTTGCTCGCCATGCGCTGCCCCTCGTTCAAACCGTCGAAGGGGCTTGGGGCTTTTTCTATCTTTGCTTCAGGCTTATGGTCTTTTGGCTGAGCGCTCTTTTTAGGCTTAGAGTGCACCTGATCAGGGCGCTTTCTAACGCTGGGTCTTGGCTTATTAGGCTTGCGTGGCGCCGGCAGCTTAGTTAATGCGTGAGCCGCTTCATCAGCCGTCACAGCACCTTCAGCTTCGCCGAGCAAATTAATACGGGGCGCTGCATCCGTTTGCGATTTTAAATATCCAAAAGCTCGCACATAACTCGCAAGCCCACGCTTGATCTTAGTTTGACTCAGTTTTCCATCAGCTACCAAATCTTCCTGGATACCAATCTTAAGTGGCCTAGGTTTAGCAAAGCAGAAGGTTTGTGGGTAGGTTTCACATATCAACTCAACCGCTGCACGATTTGCCGCACGGCTTTTAGCTTTTTTACGGTCTGCTGCACTTATCTCTGGCACAATTGGCTCGGGTACTATCGAACTTATTGTTTCTGCAGGTACAGATTGCACTGAGGCAGGAGATATTTCTGTGGTAGGTAATTCGCTAGTACTGGTCATAATGTCTTGATTTTGATTATCTGTAAGTATCTGGCTGCGGTTATTCTCAACTTGCTGCTTTAGCTGACTATGCTCTTGCCTTAGAGCTTTAACCTGCTGTTGCGACTGCACCAGAATTTTTTGTTGATTTTTAATACGCTCTGAAAGTTGCTGAGTTAGCTCTAGAGTGTCCATGTTTGTTAACTTAGAATCAATCATTGTTATGTTAAACTATTAAAGCCGAGTCTTTTCATTACGTTGGGCATTGTACCTATTGATTCACTCAAGGGCTATAGATTTGAGCTTTTTACATAAACTTGAGTCTTCGACTTGCAGAAAGCGCCTATCCTTGCCTATACTCTAAACACCTAAGCTAAACATTATCGTACTAATATATCGTTAAATCCAGTTTTCTTAGAGGATGTTGTCATGTCCACTGCCATACCCGCCGCCAAGGTTATAGACCTTTTTAGTGGCCAAGAGCACCAAACCCATCACCGCCCTCAGGTGGTGCGATTAGCACCAGAGCTAGATGGCTTTGAAGTGCTCTATTCTAATGAACATGGCCACCCTAAAACTGGCCAAGAATTATTTTCTGTTAAAATCTTGTTCTGGGCTTTATTGGATGATGGCTCCTTTGCTGGCATGATTCCGTGGTTTGACGAGCTAATCATTTGTGCAGACCTGAACTGCCCTAAAAAAGGTTTTTTTCAGGGGTACTATGACCCTGGCCTTGACCAAAACATGCCACAGGTGCCAGAACACAAATGCATTGAACTCATTACAGCGGCAGATTATTTTGATTTTGAAGTAGATGACACCGTGTTTGTGGTGCAAGAGCTTCCCGATACATGTGGTAGCCACGCCGTATTTACCGCTGATAACTTTGACAGCTTTTCAATGTCCGAAGTATTTAGCTGGCGTTTGTTTAGTGATGGTTGCATTCAAGCCCAAATGGTTAATCTTGAGCAAGTGGTTCGTTGGCCGGTTCTGGTTGGAGATGATTGCTTAATTGCCTGCGATGAGGTGGCCGACTTTGTCAACTTTTTCCAATACAGAGTGGCAATCAACATTAAAGAGCAAGATGCAGACACTATGGCGGTATTGGACCAGCTCAAATCAGACATCTAGCCTTTATTCATGATTATGTGGAGTAGTACTGAGCTACCACTCCTCTAGAGAATCTCTCATAGACGTTTGTAACGCTTGCAAATGTTTTATCCAACTAGCTACTGGCCAATGATCTGGGTCAGTTAAATCACCTTCTGAATAGCTTACAATAGATTGTTCAGGCTCAGCCTGCGGTTTGGCTAAAACAGAAAAATCAGTTGTTTCTTGTAACTCAATCCATTGCTTCCAATCTCCCTCTTGCAGCAACAAAAGTATCTGCTGAGCTTCTGGGGATAGATAATCTTGCTTAACCAGCAAGGCTTCAATTTCTGCCCAGGTGAGTAACGTAATATCATCAAACCGAGTATTGGCTAACTGCTTTAAACTGGCTTGAGTAAGGTATTTTGCAGCATTTAAAAGGTGGTCAATAATGGCATATTGATAGGCCATACGCTGGGGCCGCTGGCGCCAGTAATGAGGGTGCTCTGGGTCGCCATAGTTAGACAACAAGTCTTGCCATAAACGTTTGCTAAACGCCAGCCGGTGTTGACTTGCGCTTAACCATTGGTCTTGAACAGCCATCCTATTTTTTCGCGCTAGCTGTTTTTTTAGGTACTTTTTTAGCTGGCTTTTTAACTACTTTTTTAGCAGACTTTTTCACCGGCACATCTTCTACCCACTTACCACTCACATACATGGCACGCCATCCAGAAGCTTTTTTTTCAACTTCGGACATAACGTACTGTTCCTTAGTTTTACGGCTATATCGAACGATGGAAGGGTTACCTTCATGATCTTTTACCGGGGCTTTAAGTAAAAAGGCGTACTTAGGGTCTAGCGCTTCTTTGTGAGGCAAAATCTCAGCCACTAAAGGTGCGCGAGTTTCACGGTTTTTAGGGAATTTACTGGCTGCCAAGAACAACCCTGCAGCGCCATCTCGCAAAATATAATGGTCGTCCACTTTTTCACAGGCTAATTCTGGCATGGGAATTGGATCCATTTTTGGCGGCGCAGCTTCACCACTGCGTAATAGTTTACGCGTGTTTTTACAGACACTATTGGAGCAATCAAAATATTTACCGAAACGTCCCGTTTTTAGGTGCATGTCAGCTTCACATTTATCACATTGAATAAGTGGGCCATCGTAACCTTTAATCCGATACTCGCCAGCCTCTACCTCAAAACCACTGCAGTCTGGATTATTGCCACACACATGCAACTTACGCTTTGCATCAATTAAGTAACCATCCATCGCCGTATCACAAATTTTGCAGCGACGTTTTTTGATCAGTAAGCGAGATTCTGCTTCATCATCTGCATCTACAGCGACGACTTCATCTCCAGGTATTAAATTTATGGTTTCTTTGCAGCGCTCTTTGGGAGGCAACGCATAGCCAGAACAACCCAAAAAGACACCCGTAGACGCGGTACGAACATTCATTGCTTTACTGCAACTTGGGCATTCTATGTCTGTCAACGTTGGTGAGTTGCCCCGCATGCCATCTTCTGCTTCAGCAATACTCAACTTTCGAGTAAAGGCTTTATAAAACGCATTAAGCAGGCGTTTCCACTCAGTTTCGCCCTTGGCCACACTATCTAAGCGCTGTTCCATATTGGCGGTAAATGAATAATCCATTAAGTCCGAAAAATTCTCTTCCAACCTATCTGTGACTATATCACCCATTTTTTCTGCATAGAAACGACGGTTTTGAACCATCACATAACCACGCTCTTGAATCGTAGAAATGATACTGGCATAAGTTGAAGGCCGGCCAATACCCTGCTTTTCAAGCTCTTTAACAAGGCTAGCTTCTGAAAAGCGTGGCGCAGACTTGGTAAAATGTTGGCTTGGCGTTAGCTGTTTCAAAGACAGCACATCGCCCTGATTTACATCAGGTAAGATTAAATCTTCATCTTTTTTGCTAGCGCTAGGCTGAACTCTAGAGTAGCCATCAAAACGCATAATACGCCCACGAGTGCGGAGACTAAAGTCACCCGCCTCCACAACAATAGTAGTACTGGTAAATTGAGCAGGCAGCATCTGGCATGCCACAAATTGGCGCCAAATAAGCTCGTAGAGGCGCTCCGAGTCACGTTCCATGTTACTTAGTTGAGTTGACTTCAACGCCACCTGAGAAGGCCGTATGGCCTCGTGGGCCTCTTGCGCACCATCCTTACTAGAATAACCAATTGGATTAGCAGGCAGGTACTCTTTGCCAAAGCTCTTTTCAATGTAATCACGGCAATTGCTTACAGCATCTTTACTTAAGTTCGTTGAGTCAGTACGCATGTAGGTAATGTAACCCGCTTCATAAAGCCGCTGGGCTAACATCATGGTTTTCTTCACCCCAAATCCTAAGCGCGTACTCGCAGCCTGTTGCAGCGTGGAGGTAATATAAGGTGCAGAAGGTTTGCTTGAGGTGGGCTTATCTTGACGCTGTTGAACAACAAACTGTTGTTTTTCTAGCGCTGCAACGGCAGCTTCGCTTTGTTGTTGGTTAACCGGTTTGTACTCGTTACCATTTTGTTTATGAACCTGCAGCAGTAGTGGCTTGTTCTCAACATTGGTGACATCAGCTTTAAGTTCCCAGTATTCATCTGGCACAAAAGCGCGAATAATCCGCTCTC
>DCAT01000022.1:0-32898 GCA_002312935.1 Oceanospirillaceae bacterium UBA1126
GGTGAAAAATATGGTGACCAGGTGCGTGTCATTACCATGGGCACCACCCATAACGAAGCCGGCATAGCTGGGCAGGATGAGCAAATATTTTCTCTCGAGCTTTGTGGCGGTACCCATGTTGACCGTACAGGCGATATCGGCGCTTTTGTGGTTACTTCAGAAGCTGGCGTGGCTGCAGGAGTAAGGCGAGTGGAAGCTCTAACTGGAGCAGCAGCGAGTGGGTGGTTAGCAAATACGGGCCACACACTTTTAGCAGTTTCTGGCCTCGTTAAAGCAAGTAGGGAGCAGGTTACTGACAAAGTGCAGGCCTTAATTGAAAAAAATCGCCTGCTAGAGCGTGAACTCGACCAGCTAAAAGCTAAAATGGCAGCATCACAAGGTGCTAATCTCATCTCACAAGCGCAAGACATTAATGGCGTTAAAGTACTCATTAGTCAGCTTGAGGGGGTTGAACCTAAGTCGTTACGTGACGCCATAGGCCAATTAAGCAGCGCATTAGGTTCTGGCGTGGTGATGCTAGCAGTTACACAAGGTGACAAAGCCAGCATTGTAGCCAGCGTAACACCAGACCTTACAAGTAAAGTAAAAGCCGGTGATCTCATTCGTCATACAGCGTCTAACATGTCTGGCAAAGGTGGCGGTCGCCCTGATATGGCACAAGGTGGTGGTCAAGCAGATCAACTCCCGTTGGCTTTAGAAAGTGCTCAGGCTTGGTTGCAAGGCGTTCTAGCCTAGCTTAAGGTTGGTACGCTTAAATACAAGGTAAAGCAGCAAACGATTTAGAATGCGATTAAGGAATGAAGATGGCGTTGTATGTACAAAAATTTGGTGGAACTTCTGTCGGTTCAGTAGAGCGTATCCAGCAAGTAGCAGATAAAGTAAAAGGCTTTCGAGATAAAGGTCATGATATTGTGGTCGTTGTATCTGCGATGAGCGGAGAGACTAATCGTTTGATCCAGATGGCCAATGAGTTACAAGATAGACCACTACCTCGTGAAATGGATGTTCTTGTCTCTACTGGCGAACAGGTCACTATTGCCCTGCTGTGTATGGCGTTAGCAGCAAAGGACTGTCCCGCGCGATCGTATACCGGCACTCAGGTAAAAATTCAAACAGATTCCTCGCACACTAAAGCCCGTATTCAAAACATTGACGTAGAGAATATGCGTAACGACCTGAATGAGGGTCGTGTGGTTGTGGTCGCAGGGTTCCAAGGCGTTGATGACCAGGGCAACATTACAACGCTAGGGCGAGGTGGTTCAGACACTACTGGCGTAGCCCTTGCAGCTGCTTTAAAGGCTGATGAGTGTCAAATATATACAGATGTCGATGGTGTTTATACTACAGACCCAAGGGTGGTAGATAACGCCAGGCGTCTCACAGAAATTACCTTTGAAGAAATGCTGGAAATGGCTAGTTTGGGTTCAAAGGTTTTACAAATACGAGCCGTAGAATTTGCTGGCAAATACAATGTTCCGCTTCGCGTGCTGCATAGTTTCCAAGAAGGCCCAGGAACACTGATTACAACTGAGAGTGAAAATACCATGGAACAACCTGTTATTTCTGGCATCGCCTTTAACCGTGATGAGGCTAAGCTTACTGTTACTGGAGTGCCTGACGTCCCTGGAGTGGCGTCTAAAATTTTGGGCCCTATAAGCGATGCCAATGTAGAAGTGGACATGATCTTGCAAAACGTGAGCGCTGAAGGCCTGACAGATTTCACCTTCACTGTTCATCGGAACGATTATGACTTAGCACTGACTACACTAAAAGGCATCGCCCAAAGCCTTAATGCAACAGGTGCCATTGGTAGTGAGAAAATTGCCAAGGTCTCAATTGTGGGGGTAGGTATGCGCTCTCATGCAGGTGTAGCCAGCCGTATGTTTGAAAGTTTAGCTAGAGAAAATATTAATATCCAAATGATATCTACGTCAGAAATTAAGGTGTCTGTGGTTATTGATGAAAAATATTTAGAATTAGCTGTGCGGGCCTTACATTCAACTTTTGAAATGGATAAGCCGCAAAGTCTTGAAGAATAATATGTTTACATCTATCATCACAGGGTAAGTGGAACACTAGTGTTGACTAGGGTTTTATTTACATCGCTAGAAAGCAAGTTGTGTAGGAATAATAAAGGTGTTCGGAAATCAGCTGCGGTTGGTTTATCGGCCCGAAAAATGGAGCTTTGATATGCTGATTTTAACTCGACGTGTTGGTGAAACACTGATGGTTGGTGATGAAGTTACGGTCACCGTGCTAGGTGTAAAAGGTAATCAAGTGCGTATTGGTGTAAACGCCCCACGGGATGTTGCAGTTCATCGTGAAGAGATCTACCAACGCATTCAAGATGAAAAAACCTCACCTGAGCAACCCACTGAAGACGAGTAGTGTTGTTACCAATCAAGCAAGACATTAGGTGGTTGCGCTCTGGCAACACACCAAATTTGAATGTCTAAGGGGCCGCCCCAAGCGGTGATCAATTTTTTGCTTAACGCTTGGACCGTGGCCCCGGTTGTCATAACATCATCAATAATAGCGATACTATTGATCCTCTGGTCCACCTCTGCCGGGGCTATATTAAAAACCCCTTCCATTTGCGCTATCCGTTGTTGACGACTCTGCCCTTGTTGGGGTGAGTGATACACTGCACGGTGGCATAATCGTGTATTGATCTTTAAATCCAATGAATGGCTAATTCCCATTGCAATAACCTGTGCTTGGTTGAACCCCCTTTGTCTCAACCTTTGTTTATGCAGTGGCACTGGGATGACGAGCTGAGGCATGATAATTTGGCCTTGTGTTATTTTTGTAAACAGAGTTTGGCTAAGGCATGATGTTAATAAACGACCAGCAGCAAGGTTATGTTGATGTTTGAATTGGTTAACTAAACCGCTGATAGGTACCAGGTAATTAAACGCACACACCGTTCTAGTATAAGGAGGCGGTTGTTGCAAGCAGGTGGTACACATTTGATCTCCATCTAGACCCATGATCCCCGCATGTTCAGCGCATAGACTGCAACCTTGCTTGCTCCATGGTAGATCAATTAGGCATTGGGCACATAGGTTGTCTTGTTGGTGGGGGTGTGACCCACAAAGCATGCAGGGTGGTTGAAAAGCGAGTTTTATCTGGTTAATTATTGACCACATGTAAACCTCTACGGGTTAATTGGTTGACTAAAATTACCTAGCTTTTAATATGCTTGCTGACCTTCTAAGCTGGAAATGCCATGACATCAACTGCTACTGCAACCTTTTCTATGAACACAGACCCTAAGTTTAGTCCAATGCTTGACAATGGTCAGAGGCATAATTGGGGTGTTAATGAAATTACTCAGCTATTCGCCTTGCCGCTAAATGATCTTCTGTTTAAGGCGCAAACGATCCATCGTGCCTATTTTGATCCCAATGAGGTGCAGGTAAGTACATTGCTTTCTATAAAAACAGGCGCCTGCCCTGAAGACTGCAAGTACTGCCCGCAAAGTGTTCACAACGATACGGGTTTAGAAGTTGAACGATTAATGAAGGTAAAAGAAGTAATTGAAGAGGCTGTTGCGGCTAAAGCGACAGGTGCCACTCGTTTCTGTATGGGCGCTGCGTGGAAAAATCCTCGGGCTAAAGATATGCCTTACGTATTGGAGATGGTGAAAGAAGTAAAAGCTATGGGTCTTGAGACCTGCATGACTTTAGGTATGCTAGCTCCAGATCAAGCACAAAAACTGGCAGATGCAGGGTTAGATTACTACAACCATAACCTTGATACGTCACCAGAGTTCTATGGTTCCATAATCACGACTAGAACCTACCAAGATCGCCTAAATACCTTAAGCAATGTGCGTGATGTGGGTATGAAAGTCTGTGCTGGTGGTATTGTTGGTATGGGTGAGAATTTGCGAGACCGTGTGGGCCTGCTGCAACAGCTGGTTAATATGCCACAACACCCAGAAAGTGTCCCTATTAATATGCTGGTAAAAGTTGAGGGCACTCCCCTTGACCAAGTTGAAGACCTTGAGCCGTTTGACTTTATCCGCACCATAGCCGTAGCTCGCATATTAATGCCGCAATCTCATGTGCGATTGTCTGCGGGTCGGGAACAAATGAATGAGCAAATGCAGGCCATGTGTTTCTTTGCTGGGGCCAATTCAATTTTTTATGGAGAGCGCCTGCTCACTACAGACAACCCAGCTGCAGAACAAGACAGAGCATTGTTTGTCAAGTTGGGCATTCGCCCAGAAAAACGTCAAGACGTGTCTGACGAAGCCCACCGAGGTGTCATTGAACAGGCTATTGAAAATGCCAAGCCGGAGCAAATGTTTGTTGATGCTAGTCTCTAATGCACAATTTAGAACACACTTTAGGTGCTGATCTTAATCAGCGAAGGCTCGATCACCTTTACCGCAACCGACTTTTACATAGGGGGCCACAAACCCCAGAACTGAATATAAATGGTCAAGCGCTGTTAGCGTTTTGTAGTAATGATTACTTAGGTTTAGCCAATCATCCCCAACTTATTAGTGACGCTCAAAAAGCGTGTGCAGATTATGGCGTTGGTGCTGGAGCATCCCACCTTGTGGTGGGGCATACAGATCTTCATCATCAGCTAGAAGAAGTGTTAGCTGAAGTCACCCAACGGCCCAGAGCGTTGTTATTTTCTAGTGGGTATATGGCTAATATGGGGGTGATGAATAGCCTTTTAGATCGTCAAGATGCAGTCTATCAAGATCGTCTGAATCATGCGTCACTGCTGGACGGTGGGCTGCTTAGCTCCGCCAAATTTCAGCGGTATCGACACAATGATATGCATGATTTAGCGCGTCAGTTAACTAATACCGAAGCCAGACGGCATTTGGTTGCCACCGATGCCGTATTTAGTATGGACGGTGACAGTGCATTGTTGAAACCCCTGAGCCAGCTCTGTAATAAGCAGCAAGCATGGTTGATGATTGATGATGCCCATGGTTTTGGAGTGCTTGGGCCTAATGGCGGTGGCAGTGCACTCGCACAAGACTTGACTACGGCCGAATGCCCGATTTATATGGCCACACTTGGCAAGGCTTTAGGCAGCTATGGCGCTTTTGTAGCCGGTAGTGATGCCTTGGTCGAAAGCCTAATCCAGTTCTCCCGCAATTATATTTATACCACTGCCCTGCCGCCAGCCATTGCTGCTGCAAGCCTCGCTGCTGTGCAACTGTTAAAGGATGAGGCTTGGCGGCAACAACACCTCAATCACCTTATTAGTTTATTTAAGCAGCAGGCTAAAAGCTTAGGTTTACCCTTAATGCCAAGTGATACTGCAATCCAGCCACTTATGGTGGGTTCGTCAGAGGGAGCGCTTCAGTTGAGTGAACTGCTCAAAGAAAAGGGGCTTTTGGTCACGGCTATACGCCCTCCAACGGTGCCAAAAGGCACTGCCCGGTTAAGGATTACATTGTCTGCCGCGCACACTGAAAGTCATCTCCATCAGTTACTGCAGGCACTGGCTCAGTTGCAACAGCAAGGCTTATTAGCCTCGGCAGAGGGTTAAGTGCTTTTTCCAGAAGGGGCTGTTGTCCAAGTGCAACCAGATACGCACAAGCCCGCTTTGGTATTACTGCATGGCTGGGGCTATGATAATAATTGTTGGCCTGAATACTTGCTGGAGCAGTTGAAATCTAGTTACAACCTCATTCTGTTAGATTTACCAGGGCATGGGCAAGATACCTATGTTGCAGATCAACGTAATACATTAGAACAACTAGACCAGTGGATAGTCTCCACCAAACGGGTTCTTCCCTTCCAGTATACTTTAATGGCTTGGTCCTTGGGTGCTCAGATAGCCATTCGTATGGCTCATAATGACCGTCGTATAAAGCGCTTAATACTGATGGCTGTGAACCCTAAGTTCATTACTGGTGATGGCTGGCCAGCAGCAATGGTGCCCGAAATGCTGCTTCAGTTTATGCACGGTTATCAGGCACTGGCTACTAAAACGTTGCGCCGTTTTGCCAGTTTGCAGGCACAAGGTTCAGTAAATCCAAAGGTGTTGGCAGCACGAATAATCCAACTCATGCCAGTGCAAACTCAAAAAGCCTTTGGCCTTAGCTTATTGCAAGTATTAGACGAGCGCACACACCTTTGCCAACTTTGGCAGCCCTGTTACCTTGAGCTGGCTAAAAATGATGAGTTGGTCCCCTGTAAATGGGTTGATGAGTTACAACTGCCCAACAATGTGCAGGTTAATTATGTTGAAGGTGGCCACTGTTACTTACTAGAACAACAGAGCATTAGTAGAAAAATGGCCAAATTTATGTATTCTGGGGTGGCTAGGTGAACCCGAATTCAAACTTTTTACCTAGTGTGCAACAAGTGGCGCAAGCCTTTAACCAAGCGGCAAAAACCTATGACCAAGTTGCAGGCTTGCAACGCATTGCTGCAGACCGGCTATTGAATAAGGGGGTCGATCTTCATCGAGGTAGGGTGCTCGATATTGGCAGTGGCACAGGTTATGTGAGTGCTCAGTTAGCAGGAATTAATTTGGTTACTGCAGTAACGGGATTAGATATCGCCGAAGGCATGCTAGCCTATGCCCGGTCGCGTCACCGCAGCAGTAAGTTAAGCTGGCAACTCGGTGATGCACAAAAAATACCACATGTTTTGTTAAATAGTGCCCAGCATTATAATTTAGTAATCTCGTCTTTAGCCATCCAGTGGTGTAAAAACCTTGATGCCGTTTTTGCTGGTGTAGCCCATTGCCTTGCAGAAGATGGTGCTTTCCATTGTGCTACCCTGGGCCCAAAAACCTTGCATCAACTTAAATGGGCTTGGGCCCAAGTAGATGATTACCAACACGTTAATGAATTCGTTGCGCTAGACACTCTGAGAGATACACTTGAAAACCATTTTGTAGAAGTAGACATTGTATGTGAAACTATTGAGCTCAAATATCAGTCAGTGCAGCAGCTTACGCAGGATTTGAAGCAGTTAGGTGCCAGTAATCACAACGCTCAGGCAGCGCAAGGACTAATGGGAGTAGGGCGTTTACGCAAAATGGTGCAGGCCTACGAATCCTTGCGTGATGACGAGGGTCAATTGCCAGTCAGCTATGAGGTTTACTATATAAAGGCTAAAACTAGGGCAGCGATATGACGCAGATCAAAAAACGGTACTTTATAGCAGGCACAGACACTGATGCTGGAAAAACCATGGTGGCTTGTGCTTTGTTAGCTAAAGCCAAAAATCAGGGCTTGAGTACTGCAGCTGTTAAGCCTGTGGCAGCTGGATGTATTGAGACCAAAGAGGGTTTAAGAAATGACGATGCGGAGCAATTGTTAGCTCAGTGCACCATGCCCTTGTACTATGAACAAGTTAATCCAGTAGCCTTTTTAGCCCCTATTGCGCCTCATATTGCTGCTCACAAACAGGGCCAGAGAATGCAGGTGGATCGCCTGACTGGGTTTACTAGTGGTGTGCTAATGCAAGGTGCAAACCTTACGCTTGTGGAGGGTGCTGGTGGTTGGCGGGTGCCAGTGAACGAGCGAGAAACTTTGGCAGACCTTGCGGTAGCCTTAGCGATACCCGTTGTATTAGTCGTAGGTATGCGTTTGGGTTGTATTAACCATACGCTGTTAACTGTAGAAGCAATTTCTAGAGATGGGTTAAAACTTGCAGGTTGGGTGGCCAACTGTATTGATCCTCAAATGGCCGAATTAGATGCTAATATAATGACGCTGCAACATCGGATTCAGGCACCCATGTTAGGTGTGGTGCCAAACCTAGCCAGTATCGAAAAAGCGTCAGCAAGGATGGCAGCTTGCCAAAGCTATTTAGACCTTGAAATGCTGCTTAACTAACGTGTTGATGCACCACACGATAGCCTTTTGATTACCTTCTTTAATTCTCTGATTTGATGACTGTAAAGTCTTAGAATTGACCTAAGGGCATTAAACAAGGTATTTTTCAAACAAGTGTTTGAAAATAAATACGTTCACGCTAAAAATCAACGGAGTCATCATGCCTAATTATCAAGCGCCACGTCGCGATATTCAATTTGTAATGCACGAAGTATTAGCCATGGCAGATCACTATAAAACTTTGCAAGGTGGTGAAGACATTGATGCAGAAATGATTGATGCTATTCTTGAAGAAGCGGCTAAGTTTTCTGAAAATATACTTGCGCCAATCAATGCCTCTGGTGACGAGGAAGGGTGTAGCTGGAATGATGGCGTAGTGACCACTCCTGCTGGATTTAAACAAGCCTACACCCAATACGTAGAGGGTGGTTGGCCGTCTATGTCCCATAGCCCAGATGTAGGTGGCCAAGGCTTGCCCGAATCTTTAGGCACCATGATTAATGAGCTCAGTGGCACGGCCAACTGGTCTTGGAGCATGTATCCTGGACTAAGCCATGGTGCTATGAACACCATAGAAGCCCACGGTACTGAAGAACAAAAGCAGAAATACCTATTGCCACTGGTTGAAGGCCGCTGGACGGGCACCATGTGCTTGACTGAGTCTCATTGTGGAACTGACCTAGGTTTGTTGCGCACAAAAGCAGAGCTCCAAGCAGACGGTAGTTATGCCATTACTGGCACCAAAATATTCATATCTGCTGGTGAGCACGACATGGTAGATAATATTGTGCACATCGTACTTGCCCGCCTACCAGGTGCGCCTTTAGGTACAAAAGGTATTTCATTATTTATCGTACCTAAATTTGACGTCAATGATGATGGTAGTCTTAGTCAACGTAATCAAGTGAAGTGTGGCTCCTTGGAACACAAAATGGGTATCCATGGCAATGCCACTTGCGTGATGAACTTTGATGGGGCTAATGGCTATCTTATTGGTCCAGCCAACAAAGGTTTGAACTGTATGTTCACCTTTATGAATATTGCTCGAATTGGCACAGCTGCACAGGGACTATGTGCAGCTGAAGGTGCCTTTCAGGGAGCTTTAGAATACACCAAAGAACGCTTACAAATGCGCTCCTTGGCAGGCCCGGTTGCTCCAGAAAAAGCCGCAGACCCAATTATTGTGCATCCAGATGTACGCAGAATGCTGCTAACAGCTAAATCTTTTGCTGAGGGTGGCCGTATGCTGGTTTATTTTCTAGCTCAGTTAAATGATACGGTTAGCCGCAACGGTGACAGTGATGAGGGTAAAGAGGCAGACGTGTTATTGTCTTTATTAACACCTATTGCTAAAGCCTTTATTACTGAAACGGGAGTAGAGTCTGCCAACTTAGGCCTTCAGTGTTTTGGTGGCCACGGCTATATCCGCGAATATGGCATGGAACAGATTGTACGTGATGCACGTATCGCTACCATTTATGAAGGCACTACTGGTATTCAAGCCCTTGATCTTCTAGGTCGAAAAGTACTTATGACTCAGGGTGAAAGCCTTAAAGTGTTCACTAAAATAATTCACCGCTTTTGCAAGGCAGAAGCAGAAAATGAAGCTATGGCTGAATTTATCAAGCCACTGATGGCAGCTAATAAAGAATGGGGTGAGCTGACTATGAAGGTGGGCATGGCGGCCATGAAAGATCGTAATGAAGTAGGTGCCGCTTCCGTAGATTACTTAATGTATTCAGGTTATGTTACTCAAGCATACTTTTTTGCTCGAGCGGCAAAGGTGGCGCAAGAGGTGTTAGCTGAGAAGACTTCTGAAACAGATTTTTACCAAGCAAAATTATTTACCGCGCGTTTCTTTTTTGCCCGTTTGTTACCTCGTACTCAAACTCATGCCACTACCATGCTGGCCGGTGCTGGCACATTACAAGATTTAAATGAAGACCACTTTAGGTTCTAGTTTGGATTGAAATAGCGAGCAAAAAAGCCCACGTACAAGTGGGCTTTTTTATGCCTAGTTATAAAACATTAACCAAAACTGCGATAAACAAACTCCCCCCAAACATAAACAAAAAACAAAGCAGCAACAAACACTGCTGCTGATCCCATGTCCTTTGCAGCCCCTGTAAGATCGTGGTGTTCGGTGCTAATGCGATCTAGAGTGGCCTCTAAAGCAGAGTTAATATACTCCATTAACATGACCAACAAACCTGCGCCAAGCATGAGGATTCGTTCTACTGGAGATTCACCTAGGTAAATAGCACAGGGTATGCTCACCAGAAAGATGGCAGTATATTCCCGCATACCGGCTTCATTTTTAAAACAATAAACCATTCCTTTGAGAGAAAAAATGGTGGCAGTATACATCCTGTTCCAGCCACCATTTTTGGGATAGCTATTTGGGTGAGGCTTCGGTGAGTTCATAATTTGCTTCTCGTGCCTGTTA
This sequence comes from Oceanospirillaceae bacterium UBA1126, assembly GCA_002312935.1. Taxonomy (GTDB): domain Bacteria; phylum Pseudomonadota; class Gammaproteobacteria; order Pseudomonadales; family Balneatricaceae; genus Njordibacter. The sequence continues at coordinate 10,275 of DCAT01000022.1, forward strand.
TTATGTTTTTTTGGCGCTTATTCACAACGGTCAGTTTAACCAATCCAGTGGCAACTGAAAAGCAGTCATATATCTTGTGAAACTCCTTGAGGTTATTAATTAATGGTAGAATTATAATCATATTATATCCGTTTAATTGGAATCCTATCTTGTATCAATTTATTACTGGCTTGCCAAAAGTAGAGTTACACTTGCACATTGAGGGTAGCTTAGAGCCCGAACTTATGTTCAAACTAGCGCAGCGTAATAATATAGAAATCCCATTTGCTAACCCTGATGAGGTTCGTGAAGCTTATGATTTTTCTAATTTACAATCATTTTTAGATATCTACTATCAGGGTGCACAAGTACTCATTACAGAAAGGGATTTTTATGATTTAACCTGGGCCTATATGCTGCGTTGCAAGGCCGATAACGTGCTTCATGCTGAGTTATTCTTTGACCCACAAACCCACACGGCCAGAGGCATAAGTTTTGATACGGTGATGAAGGGGCTTACTGAAGCCTTGGCTGATGCGGAAGCTCAATTGGGTATTAGTAGCCAACTTATTCTATGTTTTTTGCGGCATCTAGATGAAGCAAGTGCTTTTGATACCCTGCAGCAAGCGCAATTGTGGAAAGACAGTATTGTTGCTGTAGGCCTGGACTCATCAGAAGTGGGACATCCGCCAGAAAAGTTTGCCAGAGTATTCGCTGCTGCTCGAAAGCAAGGCTACCTTGCGGTTGCCCATGCTGGAGAAGAAGGGCCATCAAGTAATATCACAGATGCCTTAGATATCCTTCAAGTAAGCCGTATTGACCACGGAGTGCGTTGTGTTGATGACCCTCAATTGGTGTCTCGGCTGATTGAAGAAAAAGTGCATCTAACTGTTTGTCCATTATCAAATACCAAGCTAAAAGTTTTTCAGTCTATGGAGCAGCACACTATTGTTGATTTGCTGCGCCAAGGTGTTAGTGTGGGTATTAATGCGGATGATCCGGCTTATTTTGGTGGCTATATGAATGACAATTTCACTGCAGTAGCCTGCGCTCATACGTTAAGTCAAAAAGAATTAGGCCAGTTCACCTGCAATGCGATTGATGCTAGCTTTTGTGGCCTAGAACGAAAGCTAGAACTACATCAACAACTGCAAGCCTATATGGACAGCCAGTAGACTATGAAGACTATAAAACTTCTGATTACTGGTGCCTCCAGTCAAGTGGGTTCTGCCCTATGTGCAAGAGCAGTCAATGCTGGGATGACTGTCGTTGATTTTGATGACACTCTACTTAACAGCATGCAGCTAGAATCCATTCAAGCTGTTATTTCCAGTTCTAAGCCGGACTATGTGGTGAATACTGCAAGTTATTCGGTGGTTGATTTAGCTCAGGAAAACCCACAAAAAACCCACGTTGCTAACCATGATGCGGCCTTAGTTTTGGCCCAAGCGTGTGATGAATTGGGCTTGCCATTACTACACCTGTCCAGTGATTATGTGTTTAATGGCCTACAGCGCGTGCCTTACAAAGAAGACGCCCATACGGCTCCAGTAAATCGCTTTGGTGAAGCTAAACTTGCAGCAGAGAAAGCGATAAAGCAACACTGTGCTAAACATATTATTCTTCGTGTGGGGTGGATATTTAGTGCCTACGGTAATAACTTTGTATTAAGGACCTTGAGGCAATTACAAGAACATCATCATGTGAAGGCTGTGTCAGACCAACAGGGCTGCCCTACTTACGCCAATGATGTGGCTCGCGTATTGATTGCAATCATTCAGCAGCTAGGATGTGATATTAGTGTCTGGGGAACCTACCATTATAGTGGTGCAGAAGTGACAAGCTGGAAAGGTTTTGCTGAAGCCATTCTTGCTGCAGCAAAAAAACATGGCGTCACCCAGGTTAAAACTATTGAGGCAGTCACAAGCCTAGAGTGGCCTGCTAACGCTCCCAGGCCTGCATACAGTGTGCTGGACTGTAGCAAAATACTGTCCACTTTTGGTATACGTCAAAGGCCTTGGCGTTCTGGGCTGGTGAAGGTAATCGATCAGGTGTTTAAACCGGTAAAATAAATCAAATAGCTTTTCTAAAAGCCGCCAACTGCGACTTAAATTAATGGTAATCAAAAAAGACCTGACGCTAAGTTAGAAGAGATGGGCAAGGGCAGGTATAATAGCCTGTAATTATTTTTTAAACGGCCATTCATTATGGCCATGAGTGAGTTTATGCAACATCAGTTAATAGATGATTTTGGACGCCAAGTCGATTACGTGCGCATATCCGTTACCGATCGCTGTGACTTTCGTTGTGTGTATTGTATGGCAGAAGAAATGACTTTTCTGCCCCGTGAAAGCATTATGAGCATTGAGGAGATTCATTTGGTCGCCCGTGCGTTTGTAGAGTTGGGCGTGAGTCGCATACGTTTAACTGGTGGGGAACCTCTAGTTCGTAGAGGTTTAGTCGATAATTTACATCATATAGGCAACCTCAAAGGTCTAGATGAATTACTGATCACTACCAATGGGTCTCAATTAGTCCGTCATGCAAAAGCTCTTAAAAATGCGGGTGTAAAGCGTTTAAATGTAAGTTTGGATTCTTTAGATGAGGCTAAGTTTAAAGCCATGACTCGCACTGGAAAGTTGCCACAGGTATTACAGGGTATTAATGCAGCGATTGAAGAAGGTTTTGAACGTATAAAAATTAATGCTGTGGTGATGCGTGGTAGTAACGATGATGAAGTGCTTGACTTAGTTGAGTTCGCTCGAGATAAAGCTATTGATATTGCTTTTATTGAAGAAATGCCACTAGGCACAATTAAAAGCCATGATCGCGCTATTACATATTGTTCCAGCGATGATGTACGTGAAATCATTGAGCAGCGTTATCCATTAACCCACCACCCTAAAAAAACGGCAGGGCCTTCTCGTTATTATAGTATGCCGAACCATGGTACCCGCATTGGCTTCATTTCCCCCCACAGCCATAATTTTTGTGGTGACTGCAACCGTGTAAGGGTTACTGTAGAGGGGCGTTTGTTGTTATGTTTAGGTAACGAACACAGCATTGATCTGATGCCTATTTTGCGGGGCCAGCCCGGAGAGGTGGAGCCTTTAAAACAGGCCATCATTGCGTCAATGGCTTTAAAGCCAGAAAAACATTATTTTGATTTGCACGAGAAACCGCAAATCCTCCGATTTATGAACGCCACTGGCGGATAATAAGAATTACATAAAATGACTAACGACATTGATCCGTTCCACGACATCAGACCCTATAACGATGACGAAGTTAGGCCGGTAATAGATGCCCTTGTGAATAATAAAGAGCTACTAGACGTTTTGGGACGTTTCAAATTTCCTCGTGCAAAGGCTTTTTTAGGACCAACTTTAAATCCACTCATCCAGTGGGCTCTAAAACGAGAATTCCGCCATGTAACGGATGTTGCGTCATGGCAGAAGATGATTTCCAAATATATGGGCAAAATGCTTAAGCGCAGTGTTTCTGAACTAACCTACAGTGGACTGGACAAACTACACCCAGGTAGAGGTTATCTATTTATTTCTAATCACCGTGATATTACGATAGATGCAGCTTTGGTGAGTTATGGTTTAGATCAACAAGGCTTAGAGACTGCTCGTGTGGCTATTGGTGATAACCTACTGCAAAAGCCTTATGTTAGCGATATTATGCGCTTGAATAAAAGTTTTGTGGTAAAGCGTTCAGCCACTGGTGTGCGTGAAAAAATGAAAGCCTATATGGATTTGTCGACCTATATTGATCAATCTGTCCATACGGGTCACAACATTTGGATCGCTCAGAGAGAAGGCCGTGCCAAGGATGGTATTGACGCCACCGATGCAGCAGTGATGAAAATGCTCTACATGAGCAAGAAGAAGTCAGGTCAAAGTTACGCTGATTATATTAATAGCCTGCACATCGTTCCAGTGTCTATCGCCTATGAATTTGATCCTTGTGACAAAGCTAAAGCATGTGAACTGGCTGCTTTGGCGAGCAGTGGTGAATACGTTAAAGCTAAATTTGAAGATATGACAAGTATTGTTAAGGGCATTTTAGGGTACAAAGGAAAGGTGCACATTACCTTCGGTGAACTCTTGGAAGGCCAGTTTAATACGCCAGAAGAAATTGCCATCGCCATAGATTCAAGCATCGCTAAGAACTATCAATTACATTGTACAAACCTAGCCGCTCATGCAATGAGTGTTGGACAATCTCATCCATCTGAAGATGCCTTACAGCAGCGTTTTGCAGACCTTACTGCCAAACAACAAGAATATGCCCTAGCGATGTATGCCAACCCAGTATTGCGGCAACAGCAATTTAATGAAGCTTCTGTAGATTTAGGATAAGTCACGTTATGTCAGAATTAACTCACTTAAACAGCGAAGGTCATGCCCACATGGTGGATGTGTCTGAAAAAGAGATTACTACCCGTGTGGCCAGAGCAGAAGGCTTTGTGGAAATGCTGCCAGCAACGTTGGCCTTGATTACTCAAGGTAAACATAACAAAGGAGACGTTTTAGCAGTAGCGCGCATAGCAGGTATTCAGGCAGCAAAAAAGTGTAGCGATTTGATCCCCTTGTGCCACCCTCTTATGCTGTCAAAGGTCAGCGTGGAGTTAACACCTGAAGTAGACTTAAACCGTGTTCGTATTGAAACCATGTGCAAGCTCAATGGCCGCACAGGTGTTGAAATGGAAGCTTTGTGTGCCGCATCTACTGCAGCTCTAACGCTCTATGATATGTGTAAAGCGGTTGACCGCGGCATGACTATTACTGGCATAAGAGTAATGGAAAAACAAGGTGGTAAAAGTGGCCATTGGTTGGTGGATACACCAGCAGGAGCTAGTGCATGATTAAGGTGCTTTTTTTTGGACAACTTAAAGAACAATTGGGTGTAGCTGGCACTGAATTGTATACAAAGCCCGGCATCACGGTAGCACAGCTCCTAGAGCACATCATACAAATTCACCCTCATTGGGCTCAACATCTGAATAATGAAAACCTTCTGGTTGCAGTCGATCAAGTAATGGCTAAACCAGGTACGTTGGTATCAGAGTCTTCAGAAGTGGCTTTTTTCCCGCCAGTAACAGGAGGCTAAGCCTATTTTAATCCTTAGAGCAGTGCTGTTTTATATTGGCTTAGGAGTTATCTCTATCGTGGCTTCAACGCTGTTAGTTGTTACCTCCCCAGTGGTAAAGCGTCATTTTAGATTCAAGTTCGTTGGTTATTGTAATCGCACAGTATTGCATTGGATGAAAATAACCTGTGGCGTGACCTTCGAAATTAAGGGGTTAAACAATATACCTAAGGATCAACCCCTGGTTGTGGCCTGCAACCACCAAGGGGATTGGGAAACATTTTATCTTCTGACCATGGGTTTGCCGGTTAGCACAGTCCTTAAACGAGAACTGTTGTACATTCCATTTTTTGGCTGGGCATTAGCCATGCTAAACCCTATTGCCATAGATCGTAAACGCAAAACCAATGCGTTGAAGCAACTTTCCCAACAGGGCTGTGAACGTTTGGGTGCAGGTATTTCTGTACTTATTTTTCCTGAAGGCACACGCTGCCCTCCGGGGAAACTAGGCCCCTGTACTAAAGGCGCTGCCATGCTCGCTCACCAAGCTGGTGTGCCCATATTACCTATAGTACAAAATAGTGGCCATTTATCCCCACCCCACAAATGGCTAAAACACGCAGGAAAAGTGGATGTCAGAATTGGCAAGCCTATCATTGCTGACGTGACTACAAAAGAGATGCATGCGCAGATGGTTGGTTGGATGACAGAAAATTTAGCAGAGATTTCTTAGTTCGATAACATTGAATTACCACGCAGCGTGGTAATTCAATCAGTCTTTGCAAGCGCAGAGCTTGGCAACTTGGGTGGTTAGGCCACGTACTTAGTAAACACCAAGCTAGCATTAGTGCCGCCAAAACCAAAGCTGTTAGACATCACTGTAGTTAAACTTACGTTGTCCTGCTTTTTAGTAACAACGGGCATACCATCTGCACCGTCATCTAATTGGTCTATGTTAGCAGAGGCAGCAATGAAGTTGTTGGCCTGCATTAACAGGCTATAGATGGCTTCTTGTACGCCCGCAGCACCCAAAGAATGGCCTGTAAGTGATTTGGTAGAAGTAATCGGTGGGCACTGGTCACCAAATACAGCCTTAACCGCCTTGAGTTCCTGTATGTCACCAGCAGGGGTGCTTGTACCATGGGCATTGATGTAATCAATAGGCTTATCAATGGTGCTCATGGCTTGTTGCATGCAGCGCATAGCGCCTTCACCTGAGGGCGAAACCATGTCGTAACCATCTGAAGTGGCGCCATAGCCAACTAATTCTGCGTATATCTTTGCACCACGAGCTTTAGCATGCTCGAGCTCCTCTAGTACTAGCATACCACCGCCCCCTGCAATGACGAATCCATCGCGGTTTGCGTCGTAAGCACGAGATGCTTTTGTTGGTGTTTCGTTGTACTTGCTAGATAATGCCCCCATCGCATCAAACAGCACACTTTGGCTCCAGTGCAGCTCTTCACCGCCACCAGCAAACACAACATCTTGTTTATTAAGCTGGATCTGCTCCATAGCATTGCCAATGCAGTGTGCACTGGTGGAGCAGGCAGAGGTAATGGAATAGTTACAGCCTTTAATCTTAAACGGTGTCGCCAAGCATGCAGACACAGTGCTAGCCATAGTGCGCGTAACACGATAAGGACCAACGCGACGGAGGCCTTTTTCGCGCATGCCATCTGCAGCTTCTACAACGTTGCCATTAGATGCTCCACCAGAGCCAGCAATTAAACCCGTGCGGGGGTTAGATACCTGGTCTTCTGTTAAACCAGAGTCAGCTATAGCTTGTTGCATAGATAAATAGGCATAAGCGGCAGCGTCACCCATGAAGCGCATAAGCTTGCGGTCAATTAAGCTAGCAAAATCTATTTCAACACTGCCAGCAATATGGCTTTTAAAACCCATCTCTTGGTATTCAGGCTGAAAACTGATACCTGATTTACCTGCTTCTAGGGACGCTAAAACTTCGTCTTGATTGTGTCCAATGCAAGATATAATTCCTAATCCGGTAACGACAACACGTCGCATAATAGACCTCGTTAATGTGCAGTTAAATAATGAGCCTTAGGCGCAATTAATAGCTTAAAAATCGTCTGTACTAGTAAACAATCCCACCCGTAAATCTTTAGCGGTATAAATTTCTCTGCCATCTACTTCCATACTGGCATTGGCAATGCCCATGACTAATTTTCGCTCAATACAGCGCGTAATATCAATTTTGTAAGTTACTTTTTTAGCTGTGGGCAAAACTTGCCCAAAAAACTTAACCTCACCACACCCCAGTGCTCGGCCACGGCCTTTGTTACCTTTCCAACCAAGGTAAAAGCCAACGATTTGCCACATAGCATCTAAACCTAGGCAGCCAGGCATCACTGGGTCAGTTGGAAAGTGGCAGTCAAAAAACCACAGTTCCGGATGAATATCCAATTCTGCAATAATTTGGCCTTTATCGTTGCTACCGCCAGTTTCAGAAATGTGAGTAATGCGATCCATCATAAGCATGTTGCCCACAGGCAGGCGTGCGTTGCCTAGGCCGAACATGTCGCCATTGCCACAGGACAATAGCTCGTCACGGTTAAAGGAAGAAGGTCTGCTCATGATTATATTTCCGTATGGTAACTTTGTAGGTACTAACTATATGGTAACTAAGGATAATAACTGATTAATGCAACATTATACCATTATTAGTTTTGTCGGGCTAAGGCTAGGGTGCATAAATCAATTAAGGACTTTTTATACGCAGAGTCCTCAATTATTTTAAGGCAGGCAAGGGCGTCTTGGGTTTCTTGTGAGGCCCTCGCTCGGGTATAGTCTAGCGACCCACAGCGGATGAGAATGGCCTGAATCTCATTGATGTGTTCACAGCTGCCTTGCCGGATAGATTGACGAATCAGCATGCGCTCGTCATCTGTAGCACAAGCCATGGCATGAATAAGGGGTAAGGTAGGTTTGCCTTCAGCAAGGTCATCTCCAACATTTTTGCCCATAGTGGCCTCATTACCTGCGTAATCCATAAGGTCATCTATCAGCTGAAATGCAATGCCTAGGTGGCGACCAAAACGTCTCAAGGCGTCTACTTGTTCAGTGCTAGCGTGGGCTAATTGAGCTCCAGTTTGGCTTGCTGCCTCGAATAACATTGCTGTTTTACCGAGAATAACATGCAAGTAGTCAGCTTCGCTTACGTCTGGATTTTTGGCGTTAAGTAGTTGCAGAACTTCGCCCTCTGCGATCACGTTAGTTGCGTTGGATAAGGTGTCCATAACATCTACTTGGCCAATAGCAACTAACAATTGAAAGGCGCGGGAGTATAAAAAATCACCTACGAGTACGCTTGAAGAATTGCCCCATTTATTATTTGCGGTTGGTTTGCCTCTTCGCAGGTCGGAAGTGTCTACCACATCATCGTGGAGCAATGTGGCTGTATGGATAAACTCAACCACCACAGCAAGGGTAATGTGTTGATCTTGCTCGTAGCCACACGCACGAGCTGCAAGTAATACTAATAATGGCCGCAGACGCTTCCCGCCACTTTGTATGATGTATTGGCCAATTTTTTCCACTAACGGAACTTGAGAGCTAAGATGCTCAATAATGGCAGCATCAACGGCTGTGAAGTCGTCTTTTACTGAAGTGTATAGGTCGGTAGCCTGCATAGTTTATGCGGAATCGAATATTGGAAAGTTAAGTGCGACATGCTAGTGAGCTAGAGGGCAAGTGTCAAGGAAACTGCTACGGGGAGGTGCAGTATTGCGGGTGGTTTTTTCATGAAGTTAAGTATCTTCGTGCTTCCACTAAAAACCTTAAGATACTGCCTAGATATACTTGTGAAGCGGGGTAAGTTAGCGTAAAATTACGCCCCCTGTGACTGGTCCAACTTGCTCCCTGTCATATGGCACTTTTAAGAACCACTTGTGGCCCTTAAAGCGCTATTAGCAGCAGGCCTTTTTTTAGTAGCCGGATCAGCACATATTGGAGAAGAGTATGTATGCAGTAATTGTAAGCGGTGGTAAACAGCACCGTGTAGAAGAGGGTGAAACCCTCAAGCTAGAAAAACTGAACATTGAAGTGGGCGCTAGCGTTGACTTTGATCGTGTGCTTTTAGTAGTTAACGATGAAGATGTAAAGATCGGTGCTCCTGTTGTTGAAGGTGCGAAAGTTTCTGCAGAGATCGTATCTCACGGTCGCGGTAAGAAAGTACGCATCATGAAGTTTAAGCGTCGTAAGCACCACATGAAGCAGATGGGTCATCGTCAGTGGTTTACCGAAGTTAAGATTACTGGCATTAGTGCCTAATCGTAAGGAGATAACCCATGGCTCATAAGAAAGCAGGTGGTAGTACTAATAACGGTCGCGATTCAGAGTCGAAACGCTTAGGCGTGAAGCGCTTTGGTGGTCAGGCCGTTGCAGCAGGTAACATTCTAGTTCGTCAGCGTGGAACTCATTTCCATGCGGGTACAAACGTTGGCTGTGGCAAAGACCACACTTTGTTTGCGACCGTAACTGGTACTGTTAAGTTTGTTGTTAAAGGTCCTAAAAACCGCAAGTTCGTTACTATTGTACCGGCTTAAGGCAAAGAACCTAAAAAGGCCTTAGGGGTCTTTAAAAAGAGCCCCGCCTAGCGGGGCTTTTTTGTGCTCAGCACGAGCGGCATGCCGCAGCGCAGTACGCTATTATGTGTGGCGATTTAAATATTACTGATCAAGGCGTGGAGCCTTTATCTTGCAGCTTGGGCTGCACGGAGAATGTATGAAATTTGTTGACGAAAGTAACGTCATTGTGGAAGCAGGTAAAGGCGGCAACGGTTGCTTGAGCTTTCGGCGTGAGAAGTACATTCCTCGTGGTGGCCCAGATGGTGGTGATGGTGGTGATGGCGGTAGTATCTATGTAGAAGCTGATGAAACGCTTAATACCTTGGTTGATTATCGCTTTCAGCCCCGCTACCAAGCTCAATCTGGTGAGTCTGGCAAGGGTGCTGATTGTACGGGTGGGTCTGGTGAGGACATGACCTTAACGGTTCCTGTTGGCACTACTATTGTTGACCGTGACACAGACGAAGTGTTGGCAGACTTAGCTGAAGCAGGTCAAGTAGTAAAGGTAGCTCAAGGTGGTTTCCACGGTTTAGGCAACACTCGTTTTAAGTCTAGTGTGAATCGCGCCCCTCGCCAAACCTCTAATGGGTCCCCTGGTGAAAAACGGAACCTGCGTTTTGAACTTAAAGTGTTGGCAGATGTGGGTTTGTTGGGTTTACCTAATGCAGGAAAATCTACCTTTATTCGCGCAGTGTCTGCCGCCAAGCCTAAAGTTGCTAACTATCCATTTACTACTCTTACGCCTAACCTTGGTGTTGTGAGTATGCAGCGCCACCGCAGCTTTGTCATAGCTGATATTCCAGGCCTTATCGAAGGTGCTGCAGAAGGCGCAGGCCTTGGTATTCAGTTTCTTAAACATCTGTCGCGCACCAGTGTGTTACTGCACCTAGTAGACATGGCGCCTTGGGATGATGTTACTCCAGCAGACTCGGCTAAAATCATAGTACGTGAGTTAGAAAAATTTAGCCCCGCCTTAGCAGATCGTGAGCGTTGGTTAGTGCTTAATAAGCTTGACTTGGTGCCAGAGGACGAGCGCAAAGAACGCTGCCAGTCTGTTGTTGATGCACTAGATTGGAAAGGTCCTGTATATGAGATAGCAGCTATTAATAAACAAGGCACACTTAAGCTTGCTGGTGACATTATGGATTTCATAGAAGAGCGAAATGAGCGGGCCCTTGCAGATCCAGAATACGCTGCTCAAGAAGAAGAGTTGAAATTACGCTTAGAGCAGGAAGCGCGTGAGCGAGTGCAACAGTTCAAGTTAGCCCGTCATCAGCAACGTTTAGCCGCCAAAGGTAATGACGACCTTGATGATGATTACGATGACGACGACTACGACGTTGAAGTTGAGTACACCTATGACTAGCGTTCAGGCTGCCGTGAGCGGCCAACGTTGGGTAGTTAAAATAGGGAGTGCTCTGCTAACCGATGATGGCAAGGGGCTTGATAAACAGGCCATTGCTGGCTGGGTAGACCAGTTAGCAAAACTACGCCAACAGGGTGTGGAAATTGTATTAGTTTCTTCAGGATCTATTGCTGAAGGTATGGTTCGCCTGGGTTGGGCTCAGCGGCCAAAAGAAATTCATAACCTTCAAGCTGCCGCAGCTGTGGGGCAGATGGGTTTGGTTCAATGTTATGAAGAAAGCTTTTCGCGCCATGGTATGCGCACCGCACAAATTCTCCTCACCCACGACGATCTTACCCACCGCGAACGCTACCTTAACGCCCGTGGAACTTTACGTGCTCTGGTAAGCCACAATGTTATTCCTGTAGTGAATGAAAACGATACCGTAGTTACCGACGAAATTCGTTTTGGAGATAACGATACATTGGGTGCTTTGGTCGCTAATCTGGTAGAAGCAGATTTGTTGGTGATTCTTACTGACCAAGATGGTTTGTGTGACAAGGACCCGCGCCACCATAACGATGCGAAGTTGTTGTCTCAGGTGCATGCTGGAGACCCCGCGCTGATTCCGATGGCGAGTGGATCTGCAGGCGGTTTAGGCAGGGGTGGAATGTTGACCAAAATACAGGCTGCAAAGCTTGCAGCTCGCTCTGGTGCTAACACTATTATAGCGAATGGGCGCACTGTAGGCGTTTTACAACGTTTGCGCCAAGGAGAAGCTCTTGGCACTCTGTTTGTCCCTGACCAAGAGCCCCTTTTAGCTCGTAAGCAGTGGCTTGCTGGCCACCTTAAGGCTAAGGGTGAACTGCATTTGGACGCGGGAGCAGCGAAGGTGCTTACAAAACAAGGCAAGAGCCTTTTGTCAGTAGGGGTAAGTACTGTGAAAGGAGAGTTTACCCGTGGCGATATGGTGTTGATATTAGATGAACATGGTCAAACTATCGCACGAGGATTGGTCAATTACTCTGCTACTGAAGCTTTAAAAATTGTAGGCCTGGCTAGTGGGTCAATTGAATCTACGCTAGGGTATGTGGCTGAGCCTGAGCTTATTCACCGCGATAACCTTGTTCTCATTTAATTATTAAACCTACCCAGCCCGTATGGTTAGTTGAGTGGCTGAACTTCAAGTCAATATAATCCTTCTCTCTTGCACCATTCCATCACCCCCAATTTCTACAATAGATGATGGCATGATGAGCACCCAATTATCTCTTACGCTGTCTAGTGGTTCTGATGCAATCGAGATGCCACCATTATCAAGTAGCTTGGATCGATAGAGGGTAGGGCTAAACTTATCAGAAGCATATCGCAGGCCAAATAAATCTTTGCCGTTAGAAATAACTAAAGCGATGCGCAAAGGCTCACTAATTGACATTTCTTTGCGCATGCGTTCAAGCAAACCAATGACCCTGCCACAAGCAACGTCTATGGAACTTGAAAGGCCAGATTGAAGTAAAAGTAAAAATAATAATTCTGAATCGGTAGAGCCCTGCTTTGCCTGATATAAGTCATCTGAAAGCAACTGCTCTAAACGCCGTTGCATTTTTTGAAACCCACCAATTTGACCATTATGCGCAAAACTCCAGCGTTGATAAACGAAAGGATGGCAATTTGCTCGCATCGTCGTGCCGGTTGTTGATGCTCTTACATGGGCAATAAAAAGTTTCGATTTTACTAGGCGGCATAAACTTATAAGGTTTTCATCAGACCAAGCTGGCAAGCAATCTCTATATAAACCAGGTTCACTTTGCGTACCATACCATGCAATACCAAATCCATCACCGTTGGTAGACACTTTAGATTCGTAGGCATCTTTACTTTGGGAAAGTAGCGAGTGCTTAGGCGCAGTGACAATATTTTCAAGAGGGATTTCTGGTCCAATATAAGCTGCAAGACGGCACATTTTTTACTACCTCATTATTCTAGCCAGTATCTAAAAACCAACAACTACAGTCTGTTAAAGCTCGTTTAGGCTATCAGCCTATCAAGGGCCAATAACAGCGTGTGGCCTAGGCACAAAAAAACCGGCCTTAGCCGGTTTTTATAAGCGCTACAATGGATTATAGGGCTTTAATTTTTGCACTTAAACGGCTCTTATGGCGAGCAGCTTTGTTCATGGTGTAAATGCCTTTAGAGACACTCTTGTCCATGATAGATACGGCAGTTGTATACGCGGCTTGGGCAGCTTCTTTGTCACCAGCGTCAATAGCAGCGATAACTTTCTTTAAGTATGTGCGTGCCATGGAGCGCAGGCTTGCGTTATGACTGCGACGTTTTTCTGCCTGGCGAGCGCGTTTCTTTGATCCAGCGGAATTGGCCACGATCTGGCTCCTATATAAATATAATTAAAAGCTTTAAATAATGTGTCAAACACAATATGTACAGCAGGGTGTTTATGAGGTGCGAAATTATTCCCGTTTGGGCGCCTCTTGTCAACTTAGATTACGTCTTTTTGTTATAAATATGAGCTCATTTTAAGGTTTTTGCGTTAACATGGGTTAAATCATCCGTAAGTAGACAAAAATGACGAGTTTTTGTTCTGTTATTAATGCGTTATAGGGATCTATGAGTTCTTCTTCGCCACCTAATCTGTCTTCGCCAAACCCTTCTAAGGGTGACAAAGGCTTGCTGGGTTCCAGCGTCATTGTTGCCACTATGACGATGTTATCCCGGATCTTAGGTTTGGCTCGTGATGTGGTCATAGCAACTTTATTTGGTGCAGGTTCCCACGCCGATGCCTTTTTTGTAGCGTTTAAAATACCCAACTTTTTGCGCAGGTTATTTGCTGAAGGTGCATTTAATCAGGCGTTTGTGCCTGTGTTGGCGGAAATGAGTGCGCAGGATAACAAGGATCTCCTCAAGACGACGGTTAGTAAAGTGGCTGGAAGCCTTTTGTTAATATTGACTCTGGTTACTGTGATCGCTTTGGTTGCTGCGCCAGTTTTGGCCTTGGTATTTGCGCCAGGTTTTTCAGGAGATGGAAATAAACTCGGCCTTACCGCGGATATGTTACGCATTACCTTTCCCTACTTATTACTGATCTCCATGACTGGGTTTTTAGGGAGTTTATTGAACCATGCCAAGCGGTTTGTCATTCCAGCTCTAACTCCTGTGTTATTAAACCTTAGCTTAATAACTGCAGCCCTTTGGTTGGCCCCACAAATGACCGTACCGGTGATGGCTTTGGCATGGGGGGTATTGGCTGCGGGCATTTTGCAATTGGCCTTACAGCTGCCCTTTGTTGCTCAGCTAGGCCTTTTAGTGCGGCCGCGGCTTGGCTTTAGTGATGTGCGTGTAAAACAAGTGATGAAACTGATGCTGCCGGCTATGTTCGGTGTGTCAGTGGCTCAAATTAATTTATTACTAGACACAGTGCTGGCGTCTTTGCTGCAAAGTGGCAGCGTGTCTTGGTTATATTATTCAGACAGGTTAATGGAGTTACCTCTGGGGGTATTTGGCATCGCTATTGCCACGGTGATTTTGCCTGGGCTATCCCAAAGGCATGCTACTAAATCTCCTCAAGCATTCAGTGACACATTAGATTGGGCTTTGCGTATGGTCCTCTTAATTGGAGTGCCAGCGGCAATTGCTTTGGCACTTTTAGCTGAGCCGCTCATCACTACTTTATTCCACTATGGGGCTATGGGTGATCGGGATGTGCTATTTAGCGCCGCCAGTTTGCGTGCTTACGCCCTAGGGTTGCTGTTTTTTATGCTCATTAAAGTGTTGGCCCCGGGTTATTTTGCACGCCAAGATATGAAGACCCCTGTGCGTATTGGTATTTGGGCTATGGCTAGTAATATGATGTTTAATTTGCTTTTAGTATGGCAGTTTGACCATGTAGGTTTGGCGATGGCAACATCATTGTCTGCTTTGTTAAATGCCACACTTTTGGGCGTGGGGTTGTATCGCCAGAAAATATGGCGCCCTAGTATAGGCTGGGGGGTGTTTTCATTACGTGTATTGCTGGCTAGCATGGCCCTAGGTGGGGTAATTTATCTAACCTATCAGCCCGTTGAAGTATGGCTAGCATGGGGCCTGCGGCAGCGTGCAGAGCACCTAACGATGATTGTCATTTTTGGTTCTTTTGCGTACGCCATTGGGCTTGTCCTTACTGGCCTTCGGTGGGGCCATTTGCAGGGCCCAAAATAGCATCAACTATCAATCATTATAAAGCGTTTTGTAAGTCGCAAAATGAGTCGTGTCTAGTATATAATGCAAGGCTTACTTTTTGCTGAGGCTGTGGCCTCGAATTTAACGAGTGCTTATGGAATTTATTCGTGGTCTTTATAACCTCAAGCCGGAACATCGCGGTTGTGTGGCGACCATTGGAAATTTCGATGGTGTTCATTTGGGCCACCAGCGAGTGTTGCGTCAGGTGAAGCTAAAGGCAATCATGCAAGGTCTACCTGCGGTGGTTGTATTGTTTGAGCCACAACCACTAGAGTATTTCGCTAAGGATCAGGCACCACGGCGAATAACACGATTACGGGAAAAATTGCGTTTACTGGAACAACATGGCATTGACCGCGTCCTGTGCCTGCGGTTTGACGCTAAATTATTAAGCCTTAGTGCCCATGATTTTATCCAGCAATTATTAGTTAGTGGCTTGGCAGTGAGTCATTTTGTAGTGGGGGACGATTTTCGTTTTGGCCAAGGCCGCTCAGGAAATTATGCATTACTACAAACTGAAGGCTTGAACCATGGTTTTGCCGTTGAGAATACTGAAACGTGTGAATTAGATGGTGAGCGTGTTTCCAGTACTCGCATTCGTAATGCCTTAGAGATTCATGATTTAAAGGCTGTTAGGCGATTTATAGGCCGCCCTTTTACCGTTACTGGTAAAGTGGCTTATGGGCAGCAACTAGGCCGCAAATTAGGCGTGCCTACGGCTAATATACGGCTACAAAAGCCGAGGCCAGCACTGCAGGGCGTTTATGCTACTTTGGTTCATGGGTTATTAGACCAACCCATCACCAGCGTAGCTAATATAGGCTACCGCCCCACGCTTGCAGGTGTTCAGCCTCAATTAGAAGTCCACCTGTTTGATTTCAGTGGTGACTTCTACGGCAAGACGATTAGTGTAGAGATTTGCGAGTTTATTCGCAGTGAACAAAAATTTGATGGGCTCGCCCAGTTGCAAGCACAAATAGAACTAGACATGCAGACAGCCAAAGACTTTTTTGCTGTTGCATTCCAATAGACTTAATTATTTATTTAAGAAGTGAACATAAGTATGAGCGACCATAAATCCACCTTGAATTTACCTCAAACAGATTTTCCAATGCGTGGTAATTTAGCCCAGCGTGAGCCTAAAACACTCAAAAAGTGGCAGCAAATGGATCTGTATAATAAATTGCGTGCAGTGGGTAAAGGCCGTGAACAGTTCATTTTGCATGATGGCCCCCCTTATGCCAACGGAGACATCCACATTGGCCATGCAGTCAATAAAATCCTAAAAGATATCATTGTTAAGTCTAAGACGTTAAGTGGTTTTGATGCCCCATATGTGCCAGGCTGGGATTGTCATGGCCTACCCATTGAGCACAAGGTAGAGCAAAAGATCGGTAAAGCTGGGAAAAAAGTGAGTCACGCTATATTTCGTGAAAAGTGTAGAGTATATGCAGAAAAGCAAGTGGCCGGGCAAATGGCAGACTTCGTTCGTTTAGGGGTAATTGGAGACTGGGAGAATCCGTATAAAACGATGCGTTTTGAGACAGAAGCCAATATTATCCGCTCATTAGGAAAAATCGTTGAAAATGGCCACCTGGTCAAAGGGTATAAGCCAGTTTACTGGAGTGTTGTTGGGGCTTCTGCCTTGGCAGAGGCAGAAGTTGAATACCAGGACAAGGTGTCTCTTTCAATCGATGTTCGCTATGGCGTGTTAGATCAGCAAGCATGGAACCAGGCCTTTGGTACAGCAACCGATTTGCCAACTTCGGTAATCATTTGGACAACAACGCCTTGGACTTTACCATCTAGCCAAGCGGTGAGTATGCATGCCGAATTTGATTACGTTCTAGTTCAAGTGAATAATGAGTGCCAAGTATTTGCTAAGGACCTTGTAGCCAGTGCTATGCAACGATACGGCATAGATGATTTTAAGGTATTAGGAGAAACTAAGGGTCAAGCGTTAGAAAACTTGGCCCTACAGCACCCATTTTATGATGAGCTGCAAGTGCCAGTGATTTTGGGTGACCATGTGACTACGGAAGCAGGTACAGGTAGTGTGCATACCTCACCAGACCACGGTGTTGATGACTTCAATGTAGGCCGTGCTTATGGTATTGGTACGCTTAATTTGGTTGATGATAACGGGGTGTTTGTAGACGCAGCTGGCGAATTCGCTGGAGCTCATGTTTATAAAGTGGACGACCAAGTTGTTGCAGCTCTAGAAGCTCATGGCACTTTGGTGCACCAAGCTAAAATAACGCACAGTTATGCCCATTGTTGGCGCACCAAAACACCGCTTATCTACCGTGCTACACCACAGTGGTTTATTTCTATGTCAGAAAACGGTTTGTTAGAAAAAGCTCTTGATGCAGTGAAAAATGTATCTTGGCATCCTGAATGGGGTGCGGCTCGTATCTCTGGCATGCTGTCCTCTAGCCCAGATTGGTGTGTGTCTCGCCAGCGCACTTGGGGCGTACCCATCACTTTGTTTGTTAACCGACAAACTCAAGAATTACATCCTCGCACTGCTGAGTTATTTGAAGAAGTGGCGCAAAGAGTAGCCGCAAATGGTATTGATGCATGGTTCGAACTCGATGTGACAGATATTCTAGGGGAAGAGGCTGCGGATTATCAAAAAGTCACTGACACGATGGACGTATGGTTTGATTCTGGTACCACACATTATTCGGTATTAGAACAGCGTTCAGAATTGCGCTTTCCTGCTGATCTTTATTTAGAAGGTTCAGACCAGCACCGTGGTTGGTTCCAGTCATCTTTGAAGACCTCCATAGCTATGCATGGAGTAGCGCCTTACAAAGGCGTGTTGACCCACGGATTTACCGTAGATGGACAAGGCCGAAAAATGTCTAAGTCTATTGGCAACGTTATGTCACCCCAAAAAGTGTGCAACACTTTAGGTGCAGATATTATTCGTCTGTGGGTGGCCTCTTCAGATTTTAGCGCTGAAATGGCGGTGTCCGATGAAATCCTCAATCGCACTGCAGATGCCTATCGTCGTATTCGCAATACCGCGCGCTTCTTGTTGTCTAATCTTAATGGCTTTTCTCCTGCTGATAACCTGGTTGCAATAGATGATATGCTGGCTCTAGACCAATGGGTGCTTGGGCGCGCAGCGGAACTTCAAACAGAAATTGAAGCCGCTTACCACAGCTATAACTTCCATGCGGTATACCAAAAAATTACCCACTTTTGCTCACAAGACTTGGGTGGTTTCTATTTAGATATTATTAAAGATCGCCAGTACACCTGCGGTGCAGACAGCCTTGCGCGCAGATCAGCACAAACAGCAATGTATCATCTGATCGAAACAATGACGCGTTGGATTGCGCCCATCCTAAGCTATACGGCAGATGAGTTGTGGGAGCATATACCCGGCAACCGTGCTGAATCTGTGCAGTTGGACCTTTGGTACGCTATACCTCTAGCCAAGGCTACAAGCATGACTGCGGGCTACTGGACGCAAATCATGGATGTAAAGCAGGCGATTAATAAAAGTTTAGAAACTCAGCGTAACCAGGGCGTGATTGGTGGTTCTTTAAGTGCGGAGATTACCTTGTATGCAGTGCCAGAGTTGCACGCGCAATTGCAGCAGTTGGGTGATGAGTTACGTTTTGTTTTGCTCACATCAAAGGCTTCTTTGGTGGCTAGCGAAGATGGCGGTTCTGAGACAGAGTTGGTGGGCTTACGTGTAGACATTCACGCCTCAGAACATACCAAGTGCGAGCGGTGCTGGCATCATCGAGAAGATGTAGGTGTTGTTGATGCAGACCCAGAGCTATGTGGGCGTTGTATTGATAACGTTAGTGGTTCTGGTGAGGTTCGTCGGTTTGCCTAGCCTGATAGAAACATCAGCTTTGAGACGCTTTGTGGTTTTTATTGTGCTGCTGTGGGCGCTCGATCTGGGTATTAAGTGGGTAGTCACGCAGCAATTTAACTATGCAGAAAGGCTGAATATTATGCCCTTCTTTGACCTTATGCTGGTTCACAACAAAGGCGCAGCGTTTAGTTTTTTAGCGTCACAGCCAGGTTGGCAACGATGGTTTTTTTCAGTCACTGCGTTAGGCATCAGTGTGTGGCTCATCTTGTGGTTAAAGCGCACGCCAAGTACTCAGACCCTGTTAGGGCTAAGCTTAAGTTTGGTATTAGCGGGTGCTCTAGGCAATTTGGTTGACCGAGTAATTAATGGCTACGTCATCGATTACCTATTGGTGTATTACCCACCTTACTATTTTCCCGCTTTTAATTTAGCTGATAGCTTGATCTTCATCGGTGTGGTGGGTTTATTTATTGATTTTTGGCAAACAGAAAAGGCAGCAAAGCGTGACTCAGAGCATTAATACATCTTCCCATGTGAGGTTAAACTTCGCCCTATATCATGCCAGTGGCGAAACTATAGATAGCACCTTTGATAAAGGTGCGGTAGAGCTCACTATAGGTGATGGTAACTTAATGGCTGGGTTTGAATCCTGCCTTATGGGTTTGGTGGTCGGTGAGCATCAAACATTTACAGTGACTCCAGAAAACGGCTTTGGGCAGCACAATCCAGCCAATCTTCAAACCCTCAAGCGTCACCAGTTTGGTTCTGACATGGTACTTGAGCAAGGTTTAGTCGTTAGTTTTTCTGATGCCGCTAATACTGAACTTCCAGGGGTAGTAAAAACAATTGATGGAGATGATGTTGTGATGGATTTTAATCACCCTTTAGCGGGTGTTGAGCTTAAATTTGAAGTGGAAATTTTAGCGGTCAGTTAATAAGATATCACTCGGTTTAGCCAACTTCTTTGAACATTTTATATTTACGTTGGGCCTTGCCAAATAATCTACAAAACTGAGCTACACTTAGACAGCAGCCAATAAGGATGTTGTCATGCACTCTCTTGTTCATAATCTAAATGTGTTCCGAGCTTGTTTTGGTTGGAGCTTGCTGGAACTCCTCATTGTTTTAGCCCTTGTGGCTATTGTAGCCTCTTTGGCTGCCCCGCCAATCTATGCAACGTGGCAGCTTCAGTCTTTGTATGACGAAAGACAAAGATTGGCCCAGCAAATTCGTTTTGCCCGATTTACTAGCATACAAAAAAATGCCAAAGTGAGTATCTGTTGGTCTAGTGCTTGCGGTGCGTCAATAGGTTTTTTAACCTACCTCGATAAAAATAACGATAGTTATTGGCAGCATACAGAACTAGTGCTCTCTCAATGGCAGATCAGAAAAGGTGTGTTCTTTCACTTTAACCGTGACCCACAAATTAGCTTTAATAGTGCTGGCAATACGGCTCAATCTGGAACGATGGTTTTGTGTAGCCCTAGCAGCACCTCGGCAGTGGTGAATAGTGAGAAGTTAGGTCATGCGCTAGTGCTCTCCTCAAGTGGACGCTTGCGCGAGGCAAAAGCACCATGCCCATAACGTGCCGACCATGCCAAAACATAGTAGACCAAAAAGGGTTAGCTCTAATAGAAGTTTTATTAAGCTTAGGCTTGTCTAGTATGATGTTTCTAGTGCTTTTTACGGCTCAGAGCCATAGTCAAAAGGTGCTCATTTATAGTCAACAGCTGCACTTTGCCAGCCGCTTATTAGATCAAGTTGCAAGCCAAATGTGGGCCTACCCGGAGCATTATCAATCACTTCTCGCTGCATCACCAAATGGAGACATAAGTTGCTTTAATGGTCACTACTGTAACCCAGTGGCTATGACGCAAATGTGGGCGGCACATTGGCAGGCAGAGCTAGAGAAGCAACTGCCTAACGCGGAACTTAACATGTTGTGTAACAGTGGCTGTGTGCCTGGTGATACGTTAACTGTTTGGTTGCGTTGGTCGCAAAATTTGGTTGCCTCCACAGACCTTTGTAAACAGGGGACGGCATGCATATACCTCGAAATAGGGCTTTAAGAGCTGTTGGCAAACAATCAGGCTTTACACTATTAGAAATGCTACTGAGTACCGGCCTTGCTGCCTTAATAATGCTTGCCATAACCGCCAGTTTACTGCAGTTCAATCAACATAAGCTGTTGGCTCAAGTGGTCGTTCAAGCTCAATCTCAGGACCAGCTGGCAGTTGCTCAAGTGCGCAGTGATTGGCGCGATTTATGTGGGCCCGGTGTTATTTCAGGTACAGCTCATACCCTCTCAATAATGCGCCTAGTCCATGGACGTTGTGTTAACTATGATTATGCTTATGGTGCTGGTGGGCAAAGCCTCACACGGCGAAGGGCAGGCGGTCGCAGCAGCAGTTTTTTAGCACAGGTAGAATCATTCCACCTTTCTTTTGGAGTGGATACTAATCAAGACTGTGTGATTGATCAGTGGCACTCAAGCTACCAAATAAGTGAGCTTATTAAATTGCACCAAGTGAGGGTTAACTTGGAGCTAAGAATACCAGCCAGCAAACAATTAAGAGCTGGAAAAACTAGTCAGTGGTTATGGCATCAAGATGATGATGTTGTGCTGCATGTGGTTAACTTTATCTGGCGGGCAGTTAATGTGTGTAGCTAAACGCACTAGTTCGCCCCAGGTTTTTCGACCAACGCCAAGGAGTAGTCAAAAGGGGTGGTTGTTGTTGGCTGTATTGATGGTTATATTTCTGATTGCCCTAGGTGTGGTGATGTTGATGTCCCAAGCGCAGTTGAGTCTGCGAAGTGTTAGGCAAGGGCATCAAACCCTACAGGTGAGGATTAACCAATGGCCACCTTTACTCAATAACAGGAGGTATATTGATGCGCAATAACATGCAAGGCTTTAGCCTGATGGAACTGTTGTTAGTATTGGCGTTGGTCAGTACCATCTTATCCTTAGCAGTGCCTTCATGGCGACAACATCAGTTGTCTGTAGGCCGTCAACAGGCTTGGTTGCAGTTGCAGCGCATTAGTTTGCAGCAGCAAATGTGGCATATTCAACACGGTGATTATTTTGCAGACATCAAATTAGCAATCAAGCCTGCTGAGCAGGTACGGTATAGTTATCAAGTGCAGCTCACAGAAACAGGTTTTTTACTCTCAGCAACAGCAAATGCTAATGGGCCGCAACGTCATGACGAATTCTGTTGGCGTCTCACACTATCAGATACTGGCGAAATGAAAAGTCTTAGTAAAGGGGGTGGAATCCAGCACTGCAAGTGAGCACTTTGATGATGATATGGGTTACCATGGTTTTTTATTACTAGCAGCTTGGACTAACTTCATGAGCGCGTCGCAACAGCATAAAATTATTGCAGCACTGCACACCCTACCTTTCATCGACATTGATGCCGAAGTGGCCAAGCGCGTTGAGTTTCTGAAACAAAGTTTAACCACCTCTGGAGCTAAGGCTCTAGTGTTAGGTTTATCGGGCGGTGTTGACTCAACTACGGCAGGGAAACTTGCACAAAG
>DCAT01000022.1:33192-39185 GCA_002312935.1 Oceanospirillaceae bacterium UBA1126
AATGTTGACTCAACTACGGCAGGTAAACTTGCACAAATGGCGTGTGATCAGTTAAACCAGCAGCATCACACACAAGAGTATCAATTTGTTGCTGTGCGTTTGCCCTACGGAGTGCAAGCTGATGAAAGTGATGCGCAGCTAGCTTTGGAGTTTATCCAACCCAGCCATCGGATGGAAATTAACATAGAGGCCATGGTGAAGGGTTTAGACTTGGCTTCTGAGTCGTTAATTGAATGGCTTAAGCCAAGTGCTAATAAGCTAGATTTCTCTCGGGGCAATAACAAAGCGCGAGCCAGAATGAGTAGTCAATACTACGTAGCAAGCTTGCTCAATGGGCTTGTTATTGGCACTGATCATGGTGCTGAGGCCGTGACTGGGTTTTTTACTAAACACGGTGATGGTGCGTGTGACATTGCGCCATTGTTTGGCTTAAATAAACGCCAGGTTCGCAGTTTAGCCGCTCATCTTGGTGCGCCTGATTGTCTAGTGTACAAAGTCCCCACAGCAGATTTAGAAGAAAATAATCCACAGCAAGCTGACGAGGAGTCGTTAGGTGTTACTTATGATCAAATAGATGATTATTTAGAAGGAAAGGTGATCTCTAAGGAAGCTCAGAAGATACTAGAGCAGCGCTATCGTGAAACAGAGCATAAACGACAAGGGCCAGTTACACTCTACTGTAACTGGGATGTATAGCGGGCTATTATTCAAATAAGTCGAATGTTAACCGTTTAAACCAAGATCGTTGCTCGAAGACGTTTTGTGACTCGTCTATCGCAGCTTCATTAGCTGAGCTGGGGTCACCAAAGTTAGCCTCTAATACTTGCTGAGCGTTGCTGGCATTATCTAATAACCCCAATTCTGTATACGCCTGCACCATAACTTTCAAAGCGTCTTCTACTGCTGGCGTAAGTTGGTAATTTTCCACCACATATTTGCCTCGGTTTGCCGCCGCTAGCCAGGCATTGCGAGAAAGGTAGTAGTTGGCTACATGAATTTCGTGTTTAGCCAGTAAGTTTCGCAGATAAACCATCCGTACCCGAGAATCTGCAGCGTATTCGCTATTTGGAAAGCGGCTGAGTAATGTTGAAAAATCAGTAAAGGAGTCTCGCGCTGCACCAGGATCTTTTTTCGCCTTGTCAGTGCCAAGATACTGATCAAACGCACCCGCATTTTCTTCAAAAGCGGTTAGGCCCTTTAAATAGTATGCATAATCCACGTGTTCGTGGTCTGGATGCAAACGGATAAAACGAGCAGCTGCTGTTTTTGCAGCTGTGGGCTGGCTGCTGCGATAGTAAGCGTAAACTAACTCAAGTTGGGCTTGCTCAGAATAACGCCCATAGGGATAGCGAGCTTCCATCGCTTCTAAATCTGCTATGGCTGGGCGGTAGTTGCCATCTTCCAGCTTTACCATAGCGCTTGCATATAGTTCTGCTTCTGGTTTTACGTCTTCAATAACTGGCTCAGTGCTAGTACTAGAGCATGCGCTAAGCATTAAACTGATGAGTATAATTAAGGGAATATGAAGGAAGTGGTTTAAAGTCTTGTGTTGCATAGTGTTTAAGTTGCCTGTTGCAAAGAGGTTGGAGTATATCATTGTCTATTGAGCAGCGTAATTGCTCGGAAATACTGTACAATAGACTCTAGTTTAATATGCTAGTTCAACTAGCGCCAACGAAAGTCTTAACATGCACGAAACTATTTCCCTCCAAGCGCAAGTCGACCCAGAATGGGCAGGCATGCGTGTTGACCAAATTGCCGCAGTGGCATTTCCTGATTACTCGCGCTCACGCTTAAAAAAGTGGATTGAAGAAGGCGATATTCTCGTCAATGGCGAGCAGCTTCGGCCTAGAGAAAAACTCTATGGTGGTGAAAAGATCACCTTAGAATGTAAAATTGAAATTCAAGAGCGGTGGCAGCCAGAACCTATCGATATTGATATTGTTTATGAAGATGATCATATCCTGATCATTAACAAAGCTGCAGGCCTAGTAGTCCATCCAGCAGCTGGCCACCATGGTGGCACCTTGCTAAATGCCTTATTACACCACTGTCCGCAGCTTAATGGCGTTCCTCGAGCCGGTATTGTCCATCGCCTAGACAAAGATACTACGGGGTTGATGGTGGTTGCTAAAACTCTTCCAGCTCAAACTGCGTTGGTTGCTCAGTTGCAAGATCGCAGCATGGGTCGCGAGTATGAAGCAGTTGTTCAAGGTGTACTTACAGGAGGTGGTACGGTAGACGAACCTATGGGGCGCCATAGCCGCAATCGTTTAAAAATGGCAGTGTCGGCAGTCGGTAAAGAAGCCATTACTCATTTTAGAGTACTTCGTCGTTTTCGGGCTCATACTCATATTCGCTTGAAATTGGAAACGGGTCGGACACACCAAATTCGTGTACATATGACGCACATTAACTACCCATTGCAGGGGGATCCTCTTTATGGCGGCCGGCAGAGGTTACCTAAAGGTTGCGAAGAAGAGTTTTTGGATAGTTTGCGTGCTTTCAAGCGTCAAGCGCTTCATGCCAAGCGGTTAGAGCTAATGCACCCCATTACCCATGAAGATATGGAGTGGGAAGTAGATTTGCCAGATGATATGGTCGACTTACTGAAGCACCTTGTCACTGATACTAAGCTCAACCCTCACTCGCGTCTTTAATGAATTACTGGGGTCAGCCTTCGTGTTACTTAACACCGGACTGGCCTGCGCCAGCAAATATCCGCGCAATATCGACCTGCCGTGATTTAAAGGCCAATGAGCCAGTTATTGGTTTAGCGGGGTTTAATTTGGCACGGCACGTGCAGGACTGCCCGCAGCGTGTGGCGCGGCATCGTCTTCAATTACAGCAAGACCTTGGCCTAGAGCGCCAACCTTTTTGGCTTAATCAAACCCACTCTTCAAAGCTATTAAGCTTACCTGCAAAAGCTGGGTTGTATGACTGTGATGGTAGTTTTACGCAAACCAAAAACTGGCCATGTGTAGTAATGAGTGCCGATTGTCTGCCAGTGCTTTTATGCAATGCTAAGGGCACCCAAGTTGCTGCGGTTCATGCCGGCTGGCAGGGGCTAGCCAAAGGTATTCTCAGCAAAGCGGTATTGCAGTTTCCAGACCCTACTGACGTGATAGTGTGGCTTGGCCCAGCCATTGGCCCAGATGCCTTCGAAGTCGGGCCAGATGTACTTCACGCCTTTGGTGCTGATGTTTCCAGTAGCTGCAAAGAATTCACGCCCATTCCAGCAAAGCCTCAAAAGTGGTTAGGTAATCTATATGCTTTGGCTCGTAAAGAGCTAGTGGGGCTGGGTGTCACTAAGGTCTTTGGCGGTGAATATTGCACCCTGTCGGCTTCAGATCGTTTCTATTCTCATCGCCGTGACCCAGCAAGTGGGCGCATGGCTAGTCTTATTTGGATAGTTTAGGCTTTCCTAATGTTTTAGTGCTTGTCACTTGAAAACGCAGACCCAAGACCCCACTTATCCATAAGAAGTTACTCACTGTGTTACCTTATTCAGACATCTGTGACTATCGCTGACGAGTTTTATTGAGGTTTATTATGCGTTTTGAAAAACTCACCAATCGTTTACAAGAAGCCATGGGCGAAGCCCAATCTTTGGCCCTTTCTTTAGACCACCAATTCATTGAGCCTGAGCACATGCTCAGTGCTTTACTGCAGCAGCAGGGGGGCTCGGCACAATCTTTATTAGTTCAGGCGGGGGCAGATATGCCCATGTTACAAACTAAACTAAGTCAGCGCTTAAATAATATGGCCAAAGTAGCTAACGACAGTGGTGACGTGCACTTTGGTAATGGCTTGTCGCGGCTTTTTAACTTAGCTGAAAAGGCTGCTGGAAAACTAGGCGATCAATTTATTTCCAGTGAACAATTGATTGTGGCCTTGGTGCAAGACAAAAACGGTGTAGGTGGTTTGTTGGCAAAAGCTGGTGTGAAAGCTATTAAGCTAACTCAGGCTATAGATAAGCTGCGAGGTGGTGACAAAGTGGATAGCCAAGGTGCAGAAGAGGAGCGTCAGGCGTTGGATAAATTCACCATTAACCTCACGCAGCGTGCTGAAGCTGGCAAGCTAGACCCTGTTATTGGTCGTGATGATGAGATTCGCCGTGCCATTCAAGTGTTGCAGCGTCGAACTAAAAATAACCCGGTGTTAATAGGTGAGCCAGGGGTAGGTAAAACAGCTATCGTAGAAGGTTTGGCCCAGCGAATTGTCAATGGTGAAGTGCCAGAAGGTTTAATTGGTAAACAAGTGTTGTCCTTGGATATGGGTGCACTTATTGCTGGTGCAAAATATCGTGGAGAATTTGAAGAGCGCCTTAAGAGTGTCCTCAATGAGCTGAGCAAACAAGAAGGTAACGTCATCTTGTTTATTGACGAAATTCATACCATGGTAGGTGCAGGCAAAGGCGAAGGCGCAATGGATGCAGGCAACATGCTGAAGCCGGCCCTTGCCCGTGGAGAGTTGCATTGTTTGGGAGCCACTACCTTAGATGAATACCGTAAGTACATTGAAAAAGATGCTGCGCTTGAGCGTCGTTTTCAGAAAGTATTTGTAGGTGAGCCTACAGAACAAGCCACTATTGCAATATTACGTGGGTTAAAAGAACGTTATGAATTACACCATGGTGTAGACATCACTGATTCTGCCATTATTGCGGCCGCACGATTGTCTCAACGCTATATTACTGATCGCCAGTTACCAGATAAAGCCATCGATTTAATCGATGAAGCAGGAAGTCGTATTCGAATGGAAATGGACTCCAAACCTGAAGTAATGGATAAGCTTGAGCGTCACATGATTCAATTAAAGATTGAGCGTGAAGCACTAAGAAAAGAAACAGATAAAGCGGCTACTGCCCGTTTGAAAGGCTTAGAAGACGAGCTGGCTCAGCAAGAAAAAGAATTTGCTGACTTACTTGAAATTTGGAATGCCGAAAAGGCTTCTGTCTATGGCGTGCAAAAGGTTAAGGAAGAACTAGAAGTCGCACGACAAGAGTTAGAAGTCGCCCGTCGTAATAGTAATCTGGGGAGAATGTCTGAATTGCAGTATGGAACGATTCCAGATCTAGAAAAACAACTAGAAGCAGCTTATGAGGCTGAAGGTTTAGAAACTACGCTATTGCGCAGCAAGGTAGGTGAAGAAGAAATTGCTGAAGTGGTGAGCATGTGGACAGGTATCCCTGTGAGGCGCATGTTGGCAGGTGAGCGAGAGAAACTTTTGAACATGGAGGACGCTTTGCACCATCAAGTTATTGGCCAATCTGAAGCCGTGTCTAGCGTTTCCAATGCTGTACGCCGCTCACGGTCTGGTTTGGCCGACCCAAATCGGCCTAATGGGTCTTTTCTATTCCTTGGGCCAACGGGTGTAGGGAAAACGGAATTATGTAAATCTTTAGCGACCTTCTTATTTGATACAGAGCAAGCTATGGTGCGTATCGATATGTCTGAGTTTATGGAAAAACACTCAATAGCTCGGCTGATTGGTGCCCCGCCAGGTTATGTTGGGTATGAAGAAGGTGGTTATTTAACAGAGGCGGTTCGTCGCAGGCCTTACTCAGTGTTGTTACTAGATGAAGTTGAAAAGGCTCACCCTGATGTGTTCAATATTTTGTTGCAGGTGCTAGACGATGGCCGGCTTACGGATGGCCAAGGTCGTACTGTGGACTTCCGTAATACAGTGATTGTGATGACCTCAAACATGGGTTCGGATGTGATCCAAACCATGCCTGATGAAAGTCAGTACGAAGAAATGCGCACAGCAGTGCTAGATATAGTGGGCGCTCACTTTAGACCAGAATTACTCAACCGTATTGATGAGCTGGTGGTGTTCCATCCCTTAGGAAAAGAGCATGTCCGAGAAATAGCAGATATCCAGTTATTGAGGCTGCATGAACGGTTACAGGAGCACGAGTTAAGCCTCCAGCTAACAGCTGCGGCTAAAAATCTGCTGGTGGAAGAGGGTTTTGATCCGGTATATGGAGC
>DCAT01000022.1:39565-40654 GCA_002312935.1 Oceanospirillaceae bacterium UBA1126
GAGTTGTTAGCTGGCAATTTTTTGCCCGGGCAAATTATTTTGGTTGATGTAAAAGGTTCAAAGTTGACCTTTGGGTTGCCTACCAAGCACTAGTCTTGCCACCTTAATTGGTGGCTAATTATTCAAAAGGTATGGTTTAATAAAGTGCCTTTTCATCCCTAACAACTTCTCGCAAAACTTGTAAAAATAGCCGGTCTGCATCACTATGCTCGGCATAAATTTTCACGTTGGTGGTGTCTGATATTTTTTGAGCGATAATAGCATCTGCATTATCTTCATCAATTAATTCGCGCGCGATTGCTAAAGAGTGAGGAATAATATCGGGCTCAACAAAGATTTTTTTTAGAAAAATACGCAGCTCCTCAATCACGCGCTCACGATTTCGTAACTCTAAATTAGACATAAACACACCCCAAGCTAAAACGTTTTGCTATTTCTCAATTACTATACCACCAAACGTTTGTATCAGGTTTGAAAAAGTACCGAAGAATTTTGTCAATTTATAATAAATTAACCCCTGTTTTGTGCTTAAGCTATTGAATTACGGGCCTCAGCGTGTGAAAATTCTTTCTTCAGGTTGATGCACATGTCGCCCAGGTGATCCCTGGCGTTTGTGATACGGTAAGCAGTACCCTTTCGCTTGTCTGCCCTGAGTTCTACGCACGTTGCAACCCGACAATGCCTGATCTCCGAGCGTCACCACTATAGGCACATTGGTGCCTGCACGATATTGCGGTCTGGCTACAAGCGCTGTCCGTGATTCTTCGATGGTTACATGAGATAAATCTCAGACAAATAATAATCGCTTCGTTTAGAATGCGGTGAGAGGATAATACAGTGGAAATGCTTTCCGGCGCAGAAATGGTGATCCGCAGCCTACAGGATCAAAAAATAGAGTATATATATGGCTACCCAGGTGGTTCTGTATTGCATATATACGATGCCTTGGCTCAACAAGAGCAAATTAAACATATTTTAGTACGCCACGAACAAGCGGCAACTCATATGGCAGACGCCTATGCGCGCGCATCTGGTAAGCCATGGGTAGTGCTTGTGACGTCCGGTCCCGGTGCGACCAATGCAGTAACA
>DCAT01000117.1:0-3754 GCA_002312935.1 Oceanospirillaceae bacterium UBA1126
TGCATTGTCTTACGAAGCTAAGACAGCATTGGCCCGTGGCGCAACCATGGCAGGCACTGCGACCTGTTCTGGTGAAGGCGGCATGATCCCTGATGAGCGCCGCTACTCTGAGAAGTGGTTTTATCAGTGTATTCAGTCTCGTTACGGCTTTAACCCACACCACTTGCGCCTAGCAGATGCGTGTGAATTCTTTATTGGCCAAGGCTGTAAAGTTGGTTTGGGTGGTCACTTGATGGGTCAGAAAGTAACTGATCAGGTTGCAGAGATGCGTTCCCTGCCAGCCGGCATTGACCAGCGTTCACCTGCTCGTCACCCGGATTGGTTGGGTCCAGATGACCTTTCTTTGAAGATCAAAGAAATTCGTGAAGCCACTGACTGGCAGATTCCTATTCAGCTTAAGCTGGGTGCAGCTCGTGTGTATGATGATGTGCGTATGGCGGCTAAGTGTGAGCCAGACTCTATCTTTATCGATGGCATGGAAGGCGGTACTGGTGCTGGCCCTCACGTGGCTACTGAGGAAACAGGTGTCCCTGGCATCGCTGCAATTCGTCAAGCGCGTAATGCCCTAGATGACGTAGGTAAGACTGGCGAAATCAGCCTTGTTTACGCTGGTGGTATCCGTAATGGTGGTGACGTCGCTAAAGCTTTGGCATTGGGTGCTGACGCAGTTGCAATTGGTCACTCTTCGTTGATGGCCTTAAACTGTAACCGTGATATAGACGAAGCTGACTTCCCTAATGAAATGGGCGTAGAAGCGGGTTCTTGCTATCACTGCCACACTGGCCGTTGTCCAGTAGGTATTGCGACCCAAGACCCTAAGCTGCGTGCTCGTTTAAACCCAGATGAAGCTTCTGAGCGCGTATATAACTTCCTACACACTCTAACCATCGAATGTCAGTTGTTGGCACGTGCATGTGGTAAGACAAACATCCATTCTCTAGAACCAGAAGATATTGCTGCTCTAACAATGGAAGCGTCTGCCATGGCTCAAGTACCATTAGCAGGCAGCCAGCACACAGTTGGCCGCCCAGACATGACGCGTTTCTAGGAGGACATGATAATGTCAAAAGAAGTAGATCATTATTTAACGACAGACGGCTTAGATACAGACCGTGAGAAGATGATTGGTCAGACTATTGGTTACCGTTACGACGTTAACTTAGTGCCTGACATGGATCACTGTACTCCGTACCTTACGGAATACATGGCTAAAATGAACTGGTCTGACCTTAACTGGTTGGAAGATGTTCACATGGGCTACGAAGAAGACCATGCCGCTGTTTTCGATCGTAATATCAACGCTTGGGTAACTATTCCCGATACCATTGATCTTCCAAACAATCAGCAAGATCGCGATATGATTGCGCGTGAACTGTTAGTGAAGTTCCAAATGTCTGAAAATCACCCTATGGTCCAACTGCGTGAAGCTTACGCAAAGTTCTAATAGTGAAACCTTGGGGCGCTAGCCCCAAGAATTCAGCATTAAAAAGCCCAGCTATTGCTGGGCTTTTTTGTGGCTGCCAGTTGATATTATTAGCATTGGAATGAAGCTATATAATAAATTAAGCAGACCACATTAATGCTTTTTGATGACGGGCTTTTAATGGAGGAAGGCCAAAGCGTTTTTTATAACATTTATAAAAACTGGGTAGAGAAGAGAAGCCACTATTTATAGCAATTTTTTCAACTGTAAACTCAGATTCAAATAATAATTTATGAGCATGATTAAGGCGTTTTTCTAAATAATAAATACTTGGAGAAATACCAATATATACCTTAAACAAACGTTGAATTTGACGTTTTCCTAAGCCTGCATAACCACTTATTTCAGAAAGAGTTAAAGGTTCATCAATGTTATTTTCCATTAATGACGCTACTTGTTGTAAAGAATTAGGCCAGCTATAAGGGCTAATCTTATTGTCTAAACGATGTTCTTTAGGGGTGCGCAACATACCACAATTCATCTCTTCTGCTACGGAAATAGCCAATGATTTACCATGATGGAGATGAATAATATGTAGCATCATATCTAGGCTTGTACTCCCACCCTGGCAAGTAAAGCGATTATTATTGACATTAAAAATGGCACGGTTTGGTGTAGCACCTTGCTGGCGCAGATTAGTTAAGTGACGGTGATCTATGGTCCAGCGACAATCATCTAATAATCCGGCACAATAAAGATAGTATGGGCCAGTGCCGACACCACCCATTAACGTACCATTTTTTGCTAGACGCTTTAAGGGCTTAGTAAAGCCTTGAAGAGGGAGTTGATAAACATCCTGACTTGCACAAATAACTAATGCGTCAAGTTGATCTAAAGCTAGGTCAGAGGTCAAAGGGAGAGTATCAATCTGGATACCGCATGAAGACATTACAGCCCCCCCTTTCAATGAAAATAATTTCCATCGATAAAGAGGATCACCAAGGCGGTGATTAGCAACTTTTAATGGCTCAATAATATGACTCATTTCAGCCAAGTTATAACCAGGTATTAATAATGCGCCTAACTGCCAATTTTTATTTTTTATTATATCTAGCGGCATAAAAACTCACCAATTTAAATATGTTTTAAATACAGGTGGTGTCTGTATTATTTAAACTATATTAATCTTAATTTGTCGTTTTCACAATATATTTCAGCTAATTTGTGTCGCTCTAGGACAATAATGTATACAGGTTTACATTAATTATAAACAATAATATTTTATACAAAGGATATGTTTTAAAATGAAACACTTGGGTAAATTATGTTAATAAAATAAACATTAGTTATTTGATTATTCATCCTATTAATCAGCTATCAATAAGGTTGCCTAGAAAATTAATAGCGCTAAGCGATGGCAAACTGAACCCATTCGATCAAAGGTGTTGGATATATTCCCAACCACAAAGTAGCCAACACTAAGAGCATTAACAGTAATTTTTCACTAGCACCAAGAACCCAATGGTGGTCACTAACTGGCGGTTTGCATAGCACCAATATTACCCGTAAGTAATAATATAGCCCTAGACTACTCCCTAGCACTAGCAAACCCAGTAACATCCACAGCTGAGCGTCTACCGCAACTAGAACTAAATAATACTTACCAATAAAGCCTGCTGTTAAAGGCATTCCAGCCAGAGCTAACATGGCCAGAATTAACGAGCCTGCTAATAAAGGTTGCTGAAACAGAAGGCCTTCGTAATCCACTAAAGTGCCACTCTCAAAACGTCTATCCTTTGCCGCTAGCTGGCTTATTACTGCGAACGCTAGCATGGTCATACAAGCGTATGTGATTAAATAAATGGCAGCTCCTTCAAGTGCGGTTGATAAGGCAGCAGCCCCATGGGGTGCCGTGGCTGCTAGGGTTACAATAAGGTATCCCATATGGGCAATACTGGAGTAGCCAAGCAGACGTTTTAAATTGTTTTGTCGCAAAGCCAATAGGTTGCCCATAACCATGGACAAGACCGCCATTAGCGTTAAGCCTAAAAGTAGCACGTTCAAGTACTCTCCTTGAGCCATCATCAACCAGCGCATAACGAAGGCGAATACAGCCACTTTAACAGCTGCTGCCAAGAAGCCAGTAACGGGGGCTGGTGCGCCTTGGTAAACATCTGGTGTCCACATATGAAAGGGCACAGCTGATACTTTAAAAGCTAAACCAACAATGATAAAAACAATCCCAAATACAGCTCCTGTATTTGCTTTATCTAAATTTGCTGAAATGATTTCAAAATTCGTAGAACCAGTAAATCCATAAATAAGAGAACA
>DCAT01000117.1:3931-4188 GCA_002312935.1 Oceanospirillaceae bacterium UBA1126
GTCCACATATGAAAGGGTACCCAAGACATCTTAAAAGCTACACCTACGAGCATCAGGGCAGAGCCAACGACTAAGTACCCTGACTGCAAGTGTGGCCCACCTGCAACTACTTGCAGGTCAATCGTTAGGGTGCCTGCATAAGCGTATACTAATGCCACTCCAAAAAGTAAGAAACTTGAGGATACGCCAGAGAGCACCATGTACTTAACTCCAGCTTCAAGGGTCATATTGATCTGCTGTTTACTGTGAGCCATATA
>DCAT01000117.1:4513-4710 GCA_002312935.1 Oceanospirillaceae bacterium UBA1126
CCCACCATGGCAAACAAAGACACGCTCATAAGCTCTAGGCCAATAAACATGCTAGCAAAATGATTACTTGCGACTAACACGCACGCACCTAAAGCCGCCAGAGACAGCAATATATAATACTCTTCACATATTTCATCAGCAGTTTCTAAATAGGCGTAGGACACCCAGGCACAGGCTAAGCTTACTAGCAACACCAC
>DCAT01000145.1:0-6813 GCA_002312935.1 Oceanospirillaceae bacterium UBA1126
CAAGAGATAAAGCTTCGCCATGGCGGAAGTTAATTTCCATCTGCCCTAAACCTTCTTCATGAATGAGGGTCTCTACATCAAGGTTCTGGGCCTCACAATAGTCATAAACATCCTCAAATAACGGATCAAATTCATTGACAGCATCGATACTATACGACTGGCGGCCAGTTTCGGCCCGGCCCGTTCTACCTACAGGCGGCTGCAACGGCGAATCTGGGTTTAAGCTCTTTTGGGTAAGGTAAAATTCAGCCTCTGGGGCCACAATGGGCGTAAGTCCCATATCTGCATATAACTTAAGCACCTTGCGCAATATCGTTCGGGGCGCCAGATCAACCAGCTCACCATGAATATCATAACAATCATGAATAATTTGGGCTGTTGGCTCTGTGGCCCAGGGCAATAAGTGTGCTGCATTAGGATCTGGCTTTAGGTAGACATCAATTTCGGCTGGATCGATCATACTATAGTCATCTAGATAATCCCCCGTAACAGTGGCGACCAAAACACCTTCTGGCAAACGAATGCCAGCGTCATCACAAAACTTAGACGCAGGCATAATTTTACCGCGGGCAATGCCTGTGAGATCGCTAACAATGCATTCTACTTCTGTTATTTTGTGTTCTTTTAGCCATGTTTTTAGGCCATTAAAATTAGTCATAGGTCACCGACTACCTTGGCTTTGTAGGCGCGTATTACAGGCGCTAGCAAAGGCAGAAAAAATAGATTGATAGAGATCATCCTTAGTCACTTGGTACTCTGGATGCCATTGAACTGCTAAGTTAAAGCTTTGGCCATTGGGGTCTGTAAAGGCTTCAACTAAACCATCCTCAGAGGTTGCTTCAACCCTTAAGCCTTTGCCAACCCTATTAACACCTTGGCCATGTAATGAGTTTACTTGTGCTTTTGGCTTACCATACAACTGCTCCAGCACTCCATTAGTGGCTAAGGTAATGCTGTGGCTATGGCTATACTGTATTTCTATAGCGTCTGCTTTATTTTCCCGATGGTCATTATAATCGCCTAGCTCTTCCACATGCTGGTGTAAGCTACCACCATAGGCCACGTTCATTTCTTGAAAACCTCGACAAATAGCAAGTAAGGGCACCCCCCACTTTATAGCCGCAGGAATTAACGCCAATGCTAGGCTATCTCTGGCTTTATCATGTTGGGTGCCTTTACGACTGGTTTCTCCATAGTGGCATGGCTCTACATTGCTATAACCACCCGGTAATAATACGCCATGAAGGTGGCCTAACAGAGCATCTAGATCCATATCAACTTGGTTATCACCATTAGATAAGGCTGGGATTAACACCGGTACCGCGCCCATTGCATCAACCACAGCACGAGCATATTTCTCACTCACACGGTGATAAGGGTGTAAGCCATCTTGGTTCACTTCACACACAAGACCAATAAGAGGTTTAGACATAATTAAGCAGACGTAAGTAGTAATAAAGAAACATAGTATGAAGCCTTTGACAGTAGCATAAAGCAGTTTTAACCTTCAAGTAAAGCGTATGTTATTATGAACACTCAGGCCAAACGACTTACAGGTGAAAAAATACTCACTAACATTATGTTTTATATCAATAAATAAATTAAAAATGAATGTTATATAGATATTTTTACAATTATTTTTTAATAAATAATCATATTATTCCACACATTCACTATTCGAAGCTTGTCTATCCCTGCCTTTCTGCTACCATCTTACATAGCCCCCTTAACGAGAGTTTAGCCCATGTCCCATGCCATCGCATCACGTAGCGAAGCTGAAGCGTTTCTTGCCACTCACCCAGACCTTGTGAGTGTGGATTTATTACTGCCCGATCAGCACGGGGCTTTGCGTGGCAAACGTATTCCTGCACAAGAATTACTTAAGGTTTATGAGCAGGGCCTCTATTTACCTGGCTCGGTGTTCGCGCTTGATATTAATGGGAACACTGTAGAAAGCACTGGCATTGGGTTTGATACAGGTGATTGTGACCAGCCCTGCAGAGTCATTCCAAACACCTTAACCTTAGTGCCGTGGCAAACCAAATCTATGGCGCAATGTTTGATCACTATGGAACAAAGCCCTGGTGAGGCCTATTTTGCCAATCCACGGCACGTTTTAGATCAAATATGTGATCGCTATCAAACCCAAGGCTTAACCCCCGTAGTTGCGGTTGAGCTGGAGTTTTACCTCACCGACACCAAACGCCTTAGATCAGGCCTGTTACAGCCCCCAATAGCGCCCATAACTGGCCTTCGTGAGGCTGATACTCAAGTGTATGCGGTAGACAATTTAGATGATTACAGCGCACTCATAGATGACATTATGATGGCTGCACAAGCTCAAAACATACCCGCATCTACAGCGGTGGCAGAATATGCGCCTGGGCAGTTTGAAATAAACCTGCAACACGTTGCAGACCCAGTATTGGCATGCGACCAAGCCATACTGCTAAAACGCATTATCAAAAGTGTGAGCCGACAGCATGGTTTTGGTGCCACTTTTATGGCGAAACCCTATGCCGATCAGGCTGGCAGTGGTATGCACATTCATATGAGTTTACTAGACGATGCCACAAAAAATGTATTTGCCTGTGATCAGCAGCAACCTAATGCTATGTTGAGCCACGCCTTAGCGGGCTTGCAGGTTACCATGGCTGAAACCATGGCCCTACTGTGCCCCAAGGTTAATTCATACCGTCGCTTTCAGCCTGACTTCTTTGTGGCCATGGCACCTACATGGGGGGTAGACAACCGCACCGTTGCTTTGCGAATCCCTAATGGTTGTATTTCTGCAACACGCATTGAACACAGGGTTGCTGGTGCTGATGCAAACCCTTATTTGGCCATGGCCGCACTGCTTTCAGGTGCTCTTCATGGCATTGATAATGAGCTAATATTAGGCCCACGAACGACGGGTAATGGCGCAGAAAAAGTAGCGCCAAGCTTGCCATTGAATTGGGTAGATGCCTACGGTATTTTAGGTAACAGTGAATTTGCTGCAAACGCCTTTGGTGCTGACTTCTTGCGGGTATACACTCAAGTTCAGCAGCAAGAATATGCCGAATTTAATCGCCATGTCAGCAGCTTAGAAATAGACTGGTATCAACGCACCCTTTAAATTGCAGGATTTTTATGAGCCAAGCACACACTCACTCTTACTACGCTGCCAGCGCTAACCAACAGATTAACTGCCCCACATTGCAAGGTAACCATACCGCTGACATATGCGTTGTGGGTGCCGGTATTACTGGGCTTAGCGCCGCGCTAAATTTGGCTGAAAGAGGTTACAAAGTGGCTGTTTTGGAAGCCAATTTAATAGGTTGGGGTGCGTCTGGACGTAGTGGTGGACAAATGATTTTTGGGTTTGGTTGCGATATGTCAGTGATCGAAAAATCAGCAGGAAAAATCGCAGCTAAAGCGATGTGGGATATGTCCGTAGAGGCTATTGATATACTGCGACAGCGTGTGGACCAGCATCAAATTCAATGTGATCTCCAACAAGGCCACCTGCATGCTGCAATAAAACCAAGGCAAATGCGGGAACTTGAAGAATGGCAGGGCTCTTTGGAACGACAGTATGACTATGCCAGCTTAAGTCTTTGGAGTAAGCAGCAAGTGCAGTCAAAAATGGCAAGTGAGCGCTACATAGGTGGACTTTATGATGCTAACTCAGGTCATATTCACCCCCTCAACTACACCTTAGGCTTAGCCAAAGCAGCATTAGATGCAGGCGTTAGCATTTACACAGCTTCTGCCGTCACTAAGGTCACCAGAAAATCTAAGGCCAATATTTGCCATACTATGCAGGGGCAAGTTACTGCTGAGCAGGTGCTTTTTTGTGGTAACGCCTATATGGGCAAGTTAGTGCCTGAAATTAGTAGCAAAATAATGCCAGTTGGCACATACATTGGCGCTACAGAACCGCTTGGAAAGGCACGGGCGCAAGCCCTGATAAACAATAACATGGCTGTTGCTGACATTAATTTTGTTTTGGATTATTTCCGTATGTCTGCTGATTATCGGATGCTATTTGGTGGCCGAGTTAGCTACTCCACTTTAGCACCCCCGAACCTAGCAAACTCTATGCGCCAGCGTATGTTAGGGGTGTTCCCACAATTAGCAGACGTTAACATGGCCTATTCTTGGGGTGGTAACGTTGCCATTACCATGAATCGTGGGCCTCACTTTGGTCGCCTGGGCAAAGACTTATATTTTGCTCAAGGTTTTTCTGGCCATGGTATTGCTGCAACAGGTTTAGCTGGGAAGCTGCTAGCTGAAGCGGTGGCAGGACAAACTGAACGGTTCGATTTGTTTGATGAAATTAGCCACTTGCCCTTTCCTGGTGGTACATTATTTAAGACGCCAGCCCTTATTTTGGCTATGGCTTGGTATCGTTTACGGGATATGCTTTAGTCACTGTTGGGTTAGTGAGATACGTTACCATTGTTGGCACTAACGACTTTAGCTGTTACCTCGCCTAGGTTACGAAAACGATGCGGAAGGTGGGTGTGAAAAAAGTAACCGTCTCCGGTAACTAATTGATAAACTTTCTGATCTACAGTGAGCTCGATTTCACCTTGCACAACAATGCCAGCTTCCTCACCATCGTACTTGATCATATCTTCACCCGTATCAGCGCCAGGCGGATACGTTTCGCTGAGCATAGAAATGTTGCGATCTGCGACGCTGTGGCCAATAAGCTTTATAGCTACCCCTTGGGCACTCATATCTGCTTGTTCACCCGCCTTGAAAACAACTTGATTACTCATCACTAGGTCGGTGGTGAAAAACTCCTCCACCCCCATAGGGAAACCTTTGAGTACCTTAAGCAGAGAGCTAAAAGAAGGGCTCACGGTATTTTTTTCAATCATGGAGATAGTGCTATTAGTCACCCCTGCACGCTTAGCCAACTCGCGTTGCGAAAGCCCTAGGCGCTTACGAATGGTTTTTAATCTGACACCTAAATCCAAGACTCTTCCTCCATCTGCTTGTGTAGTCTAACTTGTCAGTAAGGGAATGCGTACACTAACCTCTACACCTTTGTTAACTGACGTAGTTACGTCAAGGGTACCACCTAAAGATCGCGCACGCTCATCTACTCCAGACAAACCAAAACCCCATTTATTCTTTTGTTGATCAAAACCAATACCATTATCTTTGACACTAATCGCCATGTGTTGTTCATACACCGCTAAATGCACTTTCAGTTTGGTTATTCGCTTAGCGTGTTTCACTGCATTGTTGACTAATTCTTGCACTATACGATAGCTTGCAATGGTATATATTTCCTCCATACCATTTACCGAATCATCAATATTAAGGTCTAGTTCAATATCTTGCTCATCAAGATGGAAGGCTAGAATACACTGCTCAACGGCTACCTTTAAGCCAAACATGTCTAATGCCTCTGGTCTTAGCCGTTGAATCATATCACGCATGGTCTCATACAGCGCATCTGCTTGAGAGGTAATGTCTTGGGCGTAGGTTGCCACCTCGTTTATGCTTTTTGCACTTTCTAGTATATGGGCGTTAATTTTAATGGCGGTGAGGGTTTGACCAAACTCATCATGCAGTTCCCTAGCAATGTGAAGAATTTGGTCTTCCTGCACCCGGATCAGCTGTTGAGCCAAACTTGTATTCTCGTTACTCTTTTTCTCAAGTTCTTTGGTTCGTTCTACGACCATGCGTTCTAAAGTAGCGTGCTGCTGATTCAGCTCTACCAACGCATCGTCCCGTTGAAGTTTAAGGCCGTATTCCTCATTTAATCTACGGTAGTAGGCACCAAAAGCAATACACATCGCTAACAAAACAACGCCCATAAATTTTAAATGGTGAGCATATAGCCCTGCCGGTTGCTGTATCGAAAGGGTAAAAGGCTGCCCCAAGTGGTCTAAACTGCGTTCTTTGAGAAAGATATCTGTCTCAAACACGGGCAAATAAGTTACTTGTGGCAATATTTCATCTGCCGCTAATTGCCGCTCCTCACCATAAAGTAACTGAACTGTTGCGCCTGGTAAAATATCAGCCACGGGTGCCAGCATAGTATCTGTTTTTATGATCAACATTACTGCCAAGCCACCGTTTAAATACCCTAACGCAGTCATCTCAGCTGTGGTGTCTAATACCTTAATTAAGCTGTAACCACGCCCCCCCTCTCTCAGCTTGTAAGGCTGAGAAGCAGCTGGATCGCCCGAAACCAAAGATGACAAAAGGGGCTCTCGCATATTGCGTACAGACATCATGTCAAAACCCATGAGGCCTTTAACCGATTCAAGATAGGGGTCTATAAAAAAAATAGGGAAGTGCATGGGCACCCCATTGACCAGATTCACAGCCTTACCTGAGGGGTTCTTCTTAGAGACATAGCGTGTCACTTTGTACCCTGGATAACCCAAGCCACGCATCTGTACTTCGTGTTTAGTTTTATTCCCTGGATCGATGCTAATTAGCGCTTCAAACATATAAATATGTGGGTAAGTATCACGCATGTGCTTGGTAAAATTGCGTGCTGGATCCAAGTTATTGGGCCCTACACTGGCGAGTATGCTTCCAAACCCAGCCAAAGCCGCATCATTGATTAGAAGCTGCTCGTTGATATTATACATCGCATCATTTGAGTCAATATCAAAGGTTATTCGCTGGCTGTTAATCACCCAGATACCTATTGAGGCTAGCACCAACACTAGGCTCAAGAGCCATAGCAACAGACGTATCAGAGTCGAGGGAAGTAATAAATAATCCAATTGACTAATTTTTTTCACAGATAAATCCTTGTGTCTGAAAATCGTTTTATTTTGCCAGTGGGCGCCAGCT
>DCAT01000145.1:7160-14976 GCA_002312935.1 Oceanospirillaceae bacterium UBA1126
CACTGTTTACTGCATCCCTTTTATGCCACTTTAGGTTTTGTAAAGAACACCTTCAATGCCATCACTATTCCAACGAGTACAATCAAAATAGTAAGGTAGGATAATGTCAATTTTAACGAATTAATGCCAGATCCAAATGCCACTATTAGCTCAGATATTAGGCCTGAGTTTAGATAGGTTTCCAGCATCAATAGCTCAAGGTAATTCTCCGCCCAATCAGCAAACATACATAGAATAGGAACGGCCAAAAATAAACGCTTGTTACTAAAAAGCAGTAAAGTCCAAGAGACGTACATTAAGGTATAAATTAAAGCAAAAACCACGTCCCAGATTTTCAGGAACCGGCTATAACAAAGGAGTTGCTCTTTTGTTCTGGATTCAAAGAAATTTTCAACCATTTCTTGAGTATAAAAAAAAGAAAGCCCTAATGAATTTGACCCAACATCTAGCCTGTAGCAGTGACTAACATCAGCTAGAATGAATGTTGCATAAAGAACCATCACAAACGTAGATCCGAAAGCAAAACATAGGGCCCTGTAATTATTGAGATATTTAATTATTTTAATCACGTTTTATCTATTGATTGTTTTTAGTAGTTAATCCACCGGTGAAATTGGGTCATGTGGAATGAACACTCACAGTCATAAAAGTCTATTTAAGTAAAACTATTCCACAGTCACTGATTTAGCTAAATTACGCGGCTGGTCTACGTCAGTACCCTTAATAATAGCCACGTGGTAAGACAGCAGTTGCATAGGAATAGCATAGACAATTGGCGCCAGTAGTTCATGCACTTCTGGCACAACAATGACATGGGTGGCGTCGTCTTCCGCCATCTTAGCGTGAGCGTCAGCAAAGACAAACAGCTCCCCTCCGCGGGCGCGCACTTCCTGCATGTTAGCTTTAAGCTTATCGAGCATGTCATCTTTAGGCGCAACCACAACAACCGGCATATTTGCATCAACAAGGGCCAGAGGTCCATGTTTGAGCTCGCCAGCAGGATAGGCCTCAGCATGAATGTAGGAGATTTCTTTTAGCTTTAGAGCCCCTTCTGAGGCGATTGGGAACATGCTGCCTCGACCAAGGAATAATGTATGGTGTTTATCCGCGAATCGTTGTGCTAACGCTTGAATATCTGTTTCCATTTGTAAACATTGTTGCAGCACCCTAGGCAGTGTCTCCATGGCATGGATGATAGGCTGAATATCTATGTCAGAACGCTGCTTAGCTAATAACAAAGTGAGGTGCAGTAAGGTAACTAGCTGAGTGGTAAACGCTTTAGTAGAGGCAACACTGATCTCGGGGCCAGCTTGTGTTAACAGCACCATATCTGATTCGCGCACTAGACTGCTTGATGCCACATTACAAATGGCTAGGCTAGCGGCCAGCTTGGTTTTGTCGATGTGCCGCAGAGCAGCCAGACTGTCTGCTGTTTCGCCAGACTGAGACAAGGTGATGAGCAGCGTGTCTTCGGGGACTACAGCCTGGCGGTAACGATACTCGCTGGCCACTTCTATTTGACACGCAAGACCGGCTAAATTTTCGATCCAATACTTTGCTACCATACCTGCAAGGTAACTCGTGCCACATGCAATAATTTGTACATTTTTAGCCTTTGATAAGGCTTCAATGGCACTGTCATCGAGAATATTTTGCAGCTGGCCCGCAATAATCTGCTGGGAAATGAGATTGGCCACCACTTTAGGTTGCTCATTAATCTCTTTTAGCATGTAGTGCTTATAAGCCCCTTTGTCGCTACTTTCTTCCCTATGTTCATACCTGTGGCTTGGTCGCTCTACAGTTGCACCACTGCCATCAGTAACCGTAACTTGGGTACAACTAATTTCAGCGATATCACCGTCTTCTAAAAACATAAAGTTGTCGGTCACCTGCAACAACGCTAGTTGGTCAGATGCGATGTAATTTTCATCACTGCCAAGGCCTATTACTAGTGGGCTACCTTTACGTGCGGCCAACAACAAACCTGGCTGGGTTTCATCTACCACTCCTAGGGCATAAGCACCCTCACATTGGCCTGCAGCATCGCGCACTGCTTCTGTAAGGGACATTCCCTGCTTGCGGTTACGGTGAATTAAGTGAGCAATAACTTCGGTGTCGGTATCACTTTCAAAGCCATACCCTGTGGCTAGTAGGTCGGTTTTAATCGACTCAAAGTTATCAATAATGCCATTGTGAACCACCGCTAAACTACTGTGAGACCAATGGGGGTGAGCGTTAATTTCATTAGGAATGCCATGCGTTGCCCAGCGTGTGTGGGCAATGCCTAAGTTACCTTTCAATGGTTCCGCCGTTAGGGCAGAATCTAGGCTGGCCACCTTGCCCACGCGGCGAGTGCGTTGCAACCCCTGATCACTCAAAATAGCAACACCAGAAGAATCGTAGCCACGGTACTCCAAACGCTTTAGACCTTCTACTAAAATGCTACTAATATTTCGCTGAGCGATTGCGCCCACTATTCCGCACATGGCTGTTCTTCCTTGGTTAAGTTTTTACTGGTTTAGCCCAGCTGGCTAAATTGCGCTGCTTGCCACGACCGATGGCTAGGTTGTTCTCGGGGATGTCTTTAGTAATGGTAGAGCCCGCACCAACGGTTGCGCCAGCGCCAATATTCACAGGCGCAACAATTGAGGTATTTGAGCCAATAAAGGCCCCATTAGCAATGTTAGTTTTAAATTTATTCACCCCATCATAATTACAGGTGATGGTTCCCGCACCAATATTTACGTTCTCACCCACAGTCGCATCACCAAGGTAAGTGAAGTGATTAGCCTTAGAGCCTTTGCCCAGGGTGGTCTTTTTGGTCTCAACAAAATTGCCGACCTTACTATTGTCATGCAGTATGGTGCCTGGCCTAAGTCGTGCAAAAGGCCCAATACTACATTGTTCTGCAACTTGAGCTTGGTCAATGACGCTATTTGCTAAAATCTGCGTGCCAGCACCAATATGAGCGTCTTTAATGTGGCAGTTGGGGCCAATATGCACGCTGTCACCTAGGTACACCTGTCCTTCCATGATGACATTGATGTCGATGTATATGTCTTTGCCTGCAAAGAGTTCACCACGCAAATCGAATCGTGTGGGGTCTGCTAATTGCACACCATCACGCAATAATTGATTAGCTTGCTGCTGCTGATACCAGCGCTCCAATTGGGCTAACTGAAGCCGGTCATTGACACCTTGGGTTTGTTGTGGGAAGTCGGGCTGCAGGTGACTGATACCGATGTCGTCCGCAACCGCCATCGCAACAATATCTGTAAGGTATATTTCGCCTTGGGCATTATTACCTTTAATGCGCGGTAACCAGTCATTCAACAAACTTGCCTTAGCTGCCAAAATACCAGTATTAATCTCTTTTATTTGTAACTGTTCGGCATTGGCGTCTTTATGCTCCACAATAGCTTGAATATGGCCTTTACTATTACGCACTATACGTCCGTAACCAGCGGCATCATCTAGTGTCACTGTTAGGATGGCTAAGTCACCTTGAATGGCTTGCAGAACTAGCTGCTGCATTAAAGCTGCAGGCACCAAGGGCACATCCCCATACAACACTAGCACTAAGGCATTTTCATCCACCTGAGGCATCGCTTGCGCCACTGCATGCCCAGTGCCTAGTTGCTCAACCTGGGTCACACACCGTACACCAAGAGGCTTAACAACCGTCTCTACTTCGTCTGCGCCATGGCCTACAATAACGTGGGTGCATATAGGCTGAAGCATTTGCGCCTGGTTAATGGCATGCACCAGCATTGGCTTGCCTGCCAATTGATGAAGCACTTTGGGTCTATCAGAGCACATTCGTGTGCCTTTGCCTGCAGCGAGAATAATGACTTCTAACGACATTAACGGTCCTTGTGTAACTGTAATAAATTCTAGACCCTAGTTTAGACGTTTTATGTGAT
Organism: Oceanospirillaceae bacterium UBA1126; assembly: GCA_002312935.1. GTDB lineage: Bacteria > Pseudomonadota > Gammaproteobacteria > Pseudomonadales > Balneatricaceae > Njordibacter. The sequence goes on from DCAT01000145.1 coordinate 11,084, forward strand.
TAAAGTTCATCAAAGTTTAATTTATTGTAATGAATACGTGTTCGTTCAATTGTAGCTTTATGAATACCAAAATCCAACAGCCTATTTATAGGCACAAAAAAGGCAGCCTAGGCTGCCTTTTGGATGGTTCACTATAAACGACTTACTTGCCCAGTTTCTGACGAATCTGACGCAAAGTACGTAATTGGGCCGCAGCTTCTGCCAATTGGCCAGCTGCACGTGAGTATTCAAACTCAGACGTTTTGTCAGCCATGGCCTGCTCGGCATGACGACTAGCTTCTTCTGCAGCAGCTTCATCTAAATCTGCTGCACGCAGTGCTGTATCAGCCAACAAGATAACCTTGTGCGGCTGAACTTCCAAAAAACCACCTGACACATAAAATACGTCTTCTTCACCAGACTCCATGCGCATGTGCACTGGACCCGGCTTAACTTCACTTAGTAACGGTGTGTGGCCCGGAGAAATACCGAGTTCACCCAACGAACCTGTAAGCGAAATAAACTGTACCTTACCTGAAAAGACGGACTCTTCTGCACTAACGATGTCACAATGTACACTGGTAGCCATATGATTATCCTCTTAAGCAGGGCTTATATTATCAACCTCAGCCAATAATATTAAGCCCAAACAATTACATGCTCTTGGCTTTTTCTACTACTTCTTCAATGCCGCCAACCATATAGAAGGCTTGCTCTGGAAGATCGTCGTATTCACCAGCCAAAATGCCCTTAAAGGCAGCAATGGTATCTTTAAGTGATACGTATTTACCAGAGGCTCCAGTAAATACTTCAGCAACAAAGAATGGCTGAGACAAGAAACGCTGGATCTTACGAGCACGCGTTACTGCTTGCTTGTCTTCATCAGAAAGCTCATCCATACCTAAGATCGCAATAATGTCTTTAAGCTCTTTGTAACGCTGAAGTATGCCCTGAACGCCGCGAGCAATGTCGTAGTGCTCTTGGCCAATCACTAGTGGGTCTAGCTGACGTGAGCTTGAATCTAGCGGATCGATAGCTGGGTAAATACCCAATTCTGCAATCTGACGAGACAATACCACGGTAGCATCCAAGTGAGAGAACGTAGTTGCTGGAGATGGGTCAGTCAAGTCATCAGCAGGTACGTATACCGCTTGGATGGAAGTGATCGAGCCAGTCTTAGTGGAGGTGATACGCTCCTGCAACACACCCATTTCAGAGGCTAGTGTTGGCTGGTAACCTACTGCAGAGGGCATACGACCCAATAATGCAGATACTTCAGTTCCCGCCAATGTATAACGGTATATGTTATCAACAAACAACAACACGTCACGGCCTTCATCACGGAACTGCTCAGCCATAGTAAGGCCAGTTAGGGCCACACGTAGACGGTTTCCTGGGGGCTCATTCATTTGGCCATACACTAGAGAAACTTTGTCCAATACATTGGACTCTTTCATCTCGTAGTAAAAATCGTTGCCTTCACGAGTACGCTCTCCAACACCTGCGAACACAGAATAACCACTGTGCTCAATAGCGATGTTACGGATAAGCTCCATCATGTTTACGGTTTTGCCTACACCGGCACCACCAAATAGTCCAACCTTACCGCCTTTGGCGAAAGGACAAACTAAGTCGATTACTTTAATGCCTGTCTCCAGCAACTCATTACTAGCTGACTGCTCAGCGTAAGACGGGGCTTTACGATGAATTGGCATACGAATTTCTTCACCAATGGGTCCACACTGGTCGATTGGGTTACCCAATACATCCATAATGCGGCCAAGAGTGGCTGTTCCCACAGGTACTTTGATGGCGCCACCGGTGTTAGATACGTCTAGACCACGGCTTAGACCTTCGGTCTGGCCCATGGCTATAGTGCGTACTACGCCGTCACCCAACTGCTGTTGAACTTCTAAGGTTGTGCCCTTAGTATCTACAGTTAGTGCGTCATATATTTTTGGCACAGAATCACGTGGGAATTCCACATCGATTACAGCACCGATAATCTGTACTATACGTCCGCTACTCATAATTTTATCCTCTATCGAAAACTACTGCTTGTAGCTCAGGTTAAACCGCTGCTGCGCCACTTACGATCTCAGAAATTTCCTGAGTAATCGCAGACTGACGAGCCTTGTTGTAAATCATCTGAAGGTCATCAATCAGATCACCCGCGTTATCGGTAGCGCTTTTCATAGCGATCATCCGCGCGGCCTGCTCACAAGCGTTATTCTCTACCACAGCTTGATACACTAAAGATTCTACATAACGGGTCAAAAGGCCTGTGAGTAATTCACGGGCATCTGGCTCGTATAGGTAGTCCCAATGTTGGCTCATGCCGTCATCATTCGGGTCTGCCTGCAACGGCAAAAGTTGTACTACATTGGGTTGTTGGGTCATGGTGTTTACAAAATTATTGTAAACCACGTACACAGCGTCCAACCGTCCTTCGTCATAACCATCAAGCATTATCTTCACTGCACCGATGAGTTCAGCAATTTCTGCCTTCTCACCCAGTTGAGACTTGCTTGATACGACGTTACCGCCGAAGTTATTAAAAAAGGTTGCTGATTTAGCACCAATGGCACAGATGTCGATCTCAATGCCATTTTGGTCATGTTCAGCCATGCTCTGTACAGTTTTCTTAAACACGTTAATGTTTAAACCACCACACAGACCACGATCGGAAGAAACTACAATGTAACCCACCCGCTTAAGCTCTCGCTGTTGCAGATACAAATGCTTGTACTCAGGGTTAGACCTTGCAAGGTGAGCGATGACTTCACGCATTTTATCTGCGTAAGGACGGCTCTGGTTCATGCGGTCTTGTGCTTTACGCATTTTACTCGCCGCAACCATTTCCATGGCGCTAGTGATTTTTTGCGTACCCTTGATACTTGCAATCTGGGTCTTTATTTCTTTTCCGACTGCCATATGCTTACCTATCTATAAAGTCACTAACCTGAACATTAGCATCGCCCCAAAATTACTTGGGGCTAAACGCTACTACCAGGTTTGAGTTGCCTTAAACTGCTCTAGCGCAGACTTAAAGTTCGCAGCGATGTCGCCGTTGAAATCCCCAGACTCATTTACCTGGTTCATTACGGCACTGTGTTCGCTGTTCATATAAGCAATGAGAGCGGCTTCAAAGCTGCCAACCTTCGGAAGAGCAACATCAGTGAGGAAGCCTTCGTTAGCTGCAAATAAGCTGATTGCCATGTCGGCAACACTCATTGGCGAGTACTGGTGCTGCTTCATCAGCTCGGTCACACTTTGACCATGCTCTAACTGGGCGCGTGTTGCGTCATCTAAGTCAGATGCAAACTGAGAGAACGCTGCCAATTCCCTATATTGTGCCAGTGCCAAACGAATACCACCACCTAACTTCTTGATGATTTTAGTTTGTGCTGCACCACCTACACGAGACACAGACAAACCAGCATTGATGGCTGGGCGAACGCCTGCGTTAAACAAGTCAGTCTCTAAGAAAATTTGGCCATCAGTAATAGAGATTACGTTGGTCGGTACAAAAGCCGATACGTCACCACCTTGGGTTTCGATAATAGGTAATGCAGTTAAAGAACCAGTCTTACCTTTTACTTCACCGTTAGTAAATGCTTCTACATACTCTGCGTTCACTCGAGATGCGCGCTCAAGTAGGCGAGAGTGCAAATAGAATACATCGCCAGGATAAGCTTCACGGCCTGGAGGTCGGCGAAGTAGCAAAGAGATTTGGCGATACGCCCAAGCTTGCTTGGTTAAGTCATCAAATACAATTAAAGCGTCTTCACCACGATCGCGGAAGTATTCACCCATCGTACAGCCAGAGTATGGTGATAAGAACTGCAAAGCGGCTGAGTCTGCAGCGCCCGCGTTTACAACGATGGTATGAGCCATAGCGCCGTGCTCTTCTA
>DCAT01000047.1 GCA_002312935.1 Oceanospirillaceae bacterium UBA1126
AGGCGGGCAGTAAAACCGAAGTTGTTTGCTGTTTGAGTCATGACTTGAGCGTAAGCTTTAAGTAGGTTATCTCCTGCATGGTGTCCGTAGATATCGTTAACGCCTTTAAAATCATCTAAATCGATCATCAACAGTGTGTATGGACATTTGCGCACACCATCCGCTAGGTAGGTTGAAAAGTAACGTCGCGATTTAAGCCCAGTAAGTTCGTCAACTTCTACTAAACTTTTATAGGTTTCTTTTTGGGCTTCTAAAGTGCTTGTGAGCCTTCGCAAGGCATCATTTTTTTGCTCTAATTTAATATACGTTTGACTAATTTGTCGATTTTTTTCTGCTAGCTGCAACTGCAATGCGTTAACTTCTGGTGATGACATTGTTAAACCCACAGCCCCTGATTTTGAAATCAGAACCTTATAAGGCTCCCCTTTTTTTGCTGCAGCAATAAAACCGTCACGGATTAGGCCCATTACCGCTGACACAAGAATGAGTAATGCATAATTGAACTGGTCAATTTGACCTTGTAGGGTTGCCCCTTCATACATTAAAAAAGGTAAGGCCAGCACCGAAATGAGGCTGGCAAGAGCAGTCCCTTGCAGGCCAGTGTAAAATACTGAAAAAGCCAAAACAGCAGCCAGTGGTGCTAAATTTGTTGGCCAAATACACAGGCAGGCTAAATGCGCTGTAATGGCAGCCAACGCATAGTAGGACTTTTTTGGCCAAGTAAACTGACGACGATACCATTGCAGTATTAAAAACGTGACGCTACCCGTTACAGCGAACTCTAACAGGTGTAAATGCGCCCTTAAAAATTGCAAGTCAAACGTTAATGGTAATTGTTGTTGGTCAGATACAAACTCATGCTGCAGTACCGAAGTTGCAAAATATATCAAAAAAGTTGGCAGTAACCCGGGTAAATAAGTAAATGCGTTACCAGTGAAATCAGAGGGTGTCCACATACTGCCAAAATACTTAGCAGGAAAAGCAATACATGCGCCTGCAACCAATTTAAAAGCTAATAAGGGCCAATTTATGTTGCTTCCAAAAATTAATAGTTGCCAAAAAATATGGCTTATGACTAGTGTGAAAATAGCCTTTTTCCAGTGCCTTATAGGGGCCAGATAAAGAATGCTAGTGAAGCAAACAACCTCCCAAGTTTGAGCGTGTTGGTTAGACAGCTCATTGATAAAAAAAGTATAGTAATTAACAACAGCGACTGCTAAAAGTAACCCAAGATAAGAGTACACCTTGGTGTTTTTAGCGATTAAGGGAGTATTTTGTCGCATTGTAATAGTGGTTTTCTAACTCTTTTAAGGCAGGAGTGCTGGGGTTTCTTGTCATCCCTATAACTATAGACTATGAAATAAAATATGCACTGGCCAAGAGAAATTAAATGCGTCCACGGTCAATCTGCTTTAGCCAATAGGCCACGGGCTTTGGATGGCCATAGAAGTAACCTTGCGCTCTAGTAATACCAGCTTGTGAGATTATTATTGCCTGGGCTCGGGTTTCAATGCCCTCTGCAATAATCTCAAAGTGAAGTTCTTTAGCCATAGTAACCAACGCCTTTATAATGGCTAAGCTACGGGGGTTACCTTCCATTTTTGTAATGAAACTGCGATCTATTTTTATAATATCAGCTGGAACGTCACGTATACGGTCCATGTTTGAGTGTTCCATACCAAAGTCATCTAAGGCGATTACAATGCCACTTTTTTGTAATAAGTCAATATTGCTTAATGCCTGCTGCATGTTGACTAAGGCTGTTTTTTCTGGAAGTTCAAGTACCAAACGATGCAAATTCAATTGGGCAAGCTTAAATTGGTTAATTAAGTCAGTAACAAACTCTGTGGAATTGATAAATGTGTTGTCTGTGTTAAAGCATAAATAATAGTCTGCATCACGGTCGTTTAAATCTTTAAGGATGAGTGCCAATTGACCCAGGGCAATCGCTTTAAAAAGTGGGTAAGCTTCAGGTGATAGGGCAAGGTCTAAAAAATGATTAGGCAAAAGTACTGAACCATCTGCTCGGTGCCAACGCATTAAGCTTTCAAAGCCCACCGCTTTTTGGGTGTTATTATTGCAAATAGGTTGAATATAAAGCTCAAATTCACCCGCTTTTAGGCCTTCAATCACAGTGTTTAAGTTAGGTTTAGTTTCGTCTTTCTTGAATCGTTGAATAAATAATTCATTGGCTAAAGTGGTTCTATTTTTACCCTCAGTTTTTGATTGATAAAGGGCTTTGTCAGCAATGTTCATTACCTCCTTAAGTGCAGAGTCTATGGCCAGTTCGGCCACACCTACGCTTGCAGTGCAGTAAATGTCCCTACCTGACACTTTAGTCCTGGTATTACGTATGTGATGCCTTAAAAGATCTGCAACTTTTTTTGCTTCATAAATATTTTTATTTGCTAAGGCAATACAAAACTCTTCTCCTCCAATGCGAGCAGTGAAACTATCCTTGGGTACCATTTCACTTAAAACGTTAGCACACTGTTTAAGTAGTTGATCTCCAGAATTATGGCCATAATAATCATTGATTCTTTTAAAGTTATCTAAATCAATTAATATTAACGAATATGATTGTTTACGACTGCCATTGGCTAAAGAGTTGTAGAAGTAATGGCGAGATTTTAGCCGAGTAAGTTGGTCTATTTCTGCCAAGTTTTTGTAAGCTTGTTTTTGAGTCTCTAGTGATGTGGAAAGCTCATTCAAATGATTGTTCTTTGCCTCTACGTCAGCATAAGTTTGTGCCAGTTCAATATAAGCTTGGCTAACTTGTTCGGTCTTTTCTTTGAGTTGAGATCGTAATGTATAAACCTCCAGTGGTGCAATGATAAAACCAGTTAGGTTGGCTTTTGAAAGCATAACTCGGTACGGTTCACCTTTTTTTGCTGCTTCAGCAACGCTAGACAATATGACGCCCAGGAGTCCATAAAATAAAATTATAATCCCATAATTTAGCTCGTTAACATAGTCTAGTAGCGTACCATTGTTGTAGGCAATAAAAGGCAGGGACAGGGACACAATTAAACCGGGAATAGCGATGCCGCGTAAGCCCAGATAATAAACTGAAATGGTCATGACTAACAAAACTGGTATCAAGTTATCTGGCCAAACATAAAGGCAACTCAGCTGTCCAATAACTGCAATAGCGCCAAGTATGGGGTTAAATACCCCAGTAAATTTGTTACGATACCAGTAGAATATTGCCATCGATACATTTCCAGCCATAGCAAACTCAAGTATGTGCAGGTGCTGAAGGATAAATTCTGCAGTAACGGTAAAGTCTATTGAGTTAGCATCAGACACTAACCATTGTTTAACTGATATAAATACGCCGTAGAGAAAATAATTGGGTATTGTTC
>DCAT01000018.1:0-2127 GCA_002312935.1 Oceanospirillaceae bacterium UBA1126
TTAAATCCTTGGGCAACTAACAGGGCACTTAAAAGGATAAAAAAACAGTTGGCTAGCTTCGTTCCTTGCAATTTTAGCCAACCATTTTAGCCCATTAATTGGGTGTTATTTTCCCGTGTTATCCACAAATATAATAGTAGGCACCCATGCAGAAAATTAGCGTAAATGACAAGATGCAAAGCGGGTACTTTTATGAGTTGGCCGTACCTATTGGAGAAGATTTTGACCCTCTATTTACACCAGAATTATCGCCTAAAGAACTGCTTGAACTAGGTATATTTGGTGGAAAATATTTAAATGACTGTAAAAACGAATTTCCAGCCGATTGGTTTTTAAATGCAAAGCTAAGTGAAATTAAAGATAAGAGTCTCAATTATTTTTCAGTAGATGCTTCTCAGCCCTTAAGCGAATGGGTAAACAAGGGTTGGATTAATTCACAAGATCCACGAGGCTGGTTTCAGTGGTATTGCAGGTATTTTCTAGGTAGACGGACACCCATTGAGGATCAAAGGCAAATAAAACGATGGAGAGCCTTTAGGCGTCACGCGGGTGCAATAAAAAAGTATTGCGAACCATACGACCATCAATGCAGAAAAAAGCAAAGACAGGCATTGCTTCACTGGGCTTATGATGCTCGAAATATATAAAAACATAACAAGTAAAGTCACTGCACAGCTGTGCCGCCAGTTCTTCAGGCGTTATGTTTTAGGCTAATTGATACAAAACTATAATAGAAGCTAAGCGACCGTTCTAATCCCATCAATGGCGGTATGGGCATTGGCCAAAACCTTTTCTTCATCCTTGCCAATGCCGCTGCTATCAATAAAAGTCACGTCGTCAATCCCAATAAACCCCAATACATGGCGGATATAACTGGACACAAAATCAATATCACTGCCTAATTCAGTGCCGCCAGAACTCAAAATAATATACGCCATTTTATTTTTCAACAAACCCTCAGGGCCGGTTTCACCGTAGCGGAAGGTGAGCTTAGCTCTGACTACTTGATCAATCCAAGCCTTAAATGCTGCCGGCACACCAAAGTTGTATATGGGTAAACCAATCACGACCACATCAGCCTTTTCTAGTTCGCTGACCAGCACATCAGAATAGGATAAAGCCACCTGCTGTTCTGGGCTGCGTTCGCTTACATTGGTGAAGTTGGCGTTTATCCATGCTTCATTAATATGGGGTACACCCTCAGCCAAATCCCGGCTTGTTAATGTATGCGGCTGTTGCGTATGAAGTTGATCAATAAGGCGATCACTAAGTTTACGGCTGTATGAGCCGTCTTTGCGCATACTGGCATCAATTCTTAATAGTTGTTTGGTCATAATATGCTCTTCCTATCGCTTATTTCAAAAATGTATTTAAACAGACTATTTTGTGCAAAACCGTTCTGTAACATTGAGAGTTAGTATGATCATTGCCAATTAGTTGATAAACAGGGTGTTTTTAAAAAGACTCTTTCTCTTTTGAGAACAATCCAATCAACACTCATTACGCTTTTCCATATACTTAAAACGTGACCAAAATACAGTGAAATATGAATGAGTACTGCTTTTAAATAGCCGTATAGAGTGGCTCTTCGATGGGCTTTTGGGGCGCCAGTACAATAATAACCCCAGCAAAAATAATGAGAAAAATGCCAACAGCACTCAAGTAATTGGGAATAATGCCCCAGAATAGCCAGCTAAACAGCCCAACTGAAATTAGGTAAGCATATTCGAAAATTGCGGCATAGCTTGTTTGAGTTAATTGGTATGCGCGGGTCATTAAAGATAACGCAGTGGTCGCTAACGCAGCGATGATAAACATCCAAAGCCAAAATGAGCCGTCAACACTTTGCCAACCCTTAAACAGAAATGGAGCCTGTTCGATTAAACCAGGTGCAATAGGGAAAACGGTGAGCAATGTGGTAATTAAAAACCCACATAACCCTATACTTACTATAAAGCTCATAAGAATGGCTAACGGGCTTTCTTCACGCAGATAGCGATAAGTGATGATTGAACCAAGTGCATAGCATGCACCCGCCATCATGGGCATTATTTGATAAACAGTGAAACCATTGGCACCAGGCTGCAAAACCAATAAAACACCGCAGCTGCCAATAATCACAGCAAC
>DCAT01000018.1:2462-4029 GCA_002312935.1 Oceanospirillaceae bacterium UBA1126
CGCCAACCAATGCGCTCTTTAAAAAAAATTGTTGAAAATATTAAAACAAAAATGGGTGAAGTGAAAAGGCCTGCGCCTGCTTCTGCGATGGGCATCATGGGCATAACACCAAAATAAAGAAGCATTGATGTCACCATAAAAAATGTTCTTATGAGTATGGGTTTCCAGTATTTTGGGATGACAGAAAGCCCAAATGCTCTGCCAAGCCCAAAGACCATAAACATGGCAATAAGTGAACGGCTGAAGTGAAATTGCCCCACGCTCACCTGGTCAGATACAAGCATAGTTAGATTGTCAGAAAAACCAAAAATAGAGATTCCAGTGATAAGCAGTAGTGCGCCACGGGTTGCGGGGGTAAATTTTTCTAACAACACAAGCCACCTTTATTAAAAATACTAAACACACTGGTAAACCGATCGCTCAAAGCTACCACAAATGCCGTAAAACCTAGGCCTAAAATACGTCTATCGTTTAACCTTGACCAAACACGCAGCGCCATGGGAAATGTTCAAAAAGCTGGGCAAGAATAGCACCAATTGTTAACATGACAACACCCCAGTTTGAAGCCAATTTAAGTCAGGTGCCAAGAAAGAATACAATTATCATAATGACAAGGATAAATTTTTAATTAGCGCTATTGATTAATGCACTCCTACTCACTGTGGAAGGTGTTACTTTAGATAATATATGGCTTATAGCCAATCAAACCGAATTTTCTGCACCAAAGGTGGTTGTTAGTTAATTTTCTAGCAGATTTTCTATACGTTATTCTGGCCTTATAGTGATTAGCACACGCCTAAGGTAGAGGGGTTAGGGTGCGGTGCACTAAGGTTGAGTGTATAGCGTATTAAATACTTAGGAGTAACACATGTTACGAGCTTTTTTTTTACTGCTTAGTTTTGTGGTGGCTTTTGGGGTGAGTGCGTCAAACAATGTCACTCAGTTAGAAGATAATGGCATTCAACGTTGGACACCCAAAGTGTTTTCAGGTGCGTCAAGCTATACCCTAGGCCAACATAAAGGGCGGTTGGCACTGCAGGCGATAAGTGATAAGTCGGCCTCTGGGTTAGTGTTAACACAGAAAGTTGATCTTAATAAAACACCTTACTTAAGTTGGAGTTGGTTAATAGAAAACAAGCTGCTTGAGCTAGATGAACGCAGTAAAAATGGTGATGACTTTGCGGCTAGAATTTATTTGGTTATTGATGGTGGGTTACTCGTTTGGAAAACCAAATCACTAAACTATGTTTGGTCTAGCAATCAAAGTGCAGGCAAGGTGTGGAACAACGCTTTTGCAGGCTCACGTGTAAAAATGATGTCCATAAGAGGCACAGAATCTAAAATTGGCCAGTGGTACCAAGAAAAACGTAACCTATACCAAGACTTAATTGACGTTTTCGGTGACAAAGGCAGTGAGCGCGCCAACCTAAAAGCGTATCAATACATTGATGTAATCGCCATTATGACGGACACAGACAATAGTAAGCAATCGGCCGAATCTTACTATGGCGACATCGTGTTTAGCCGTATGTAGCCTCCGTCTAAATGGCTGAGTGCTAAATTTGGG
>DCAT01000142.1:0-8872 GCA_002312935.1 Oceanospirillaceae bacterium UBA1126
TTTAGGCATATCATGCTGCATCGAACGTTTATTGTCACCTATTTTAAGCTGATAAAATGTTAAGTTCCAAGCCACATAAGAGCGCCCACTATACCGCCTTAAACGATGGCATTATTAAACTCGTGCTATAGTAAAAATTTGGGTTATTTAATGGCAATATCTGACTATCCATCCCATTTAAGCTTACCCCAGACTAACCCTGGCGTAACCACTGTGCTGGAATACCTGATCATTAAATTTCCTTACATTGATGCCCCAATATGGCAACAACGCATTGCCCGTGGCAAGGTTCATTACCACGATGGCGCATTGGTCACACCGCACTCTTTGTTTCAAGCCCAGCAGCGAATCTATTATTATAGAGAAGTTGAAAGTGAACCAATAATCCCCTTTAAGGAAGAGATTATATTTCAGGATGAGCATGTTTTAGTGGCCTATAAGCCCCATTTTTTAGCAGTCACTCCAGGAGGCATCTACGTGAATGAGTGTCTGCAACATCGGTTACGAAAACGCACAGGTATTAACACCCTACAAGCACTGCACCGTTTGGATAGAGTCACTGCTGGTTTGGTTATATTCTCTATTAACCCAAGTACACGCCATCATTACCATAATTTATTTCAGACCCGCAAAATACATAAAACCTACCAGGCAATCGCCAATATTAGTCATAATGAAACGCTTATAGGGCAGGAGTGGGACATTAAAAATCGCATAGCGCAGGGTGAGCCTCGGTTTCGCATGCAGGTGGCCACAGGCAACGCCAATAGCCATTCGGTCATTCGATGCGTACAACAATCTGCTAAGCAGGCGCTATTTGAATTAAACCCCATCACTGGAAAAACTCATCAATTACGTCTTCATATGCAAACACTGGGTTGGCCTATACTGAATGACAAATACTACCCACAATTGCAGCCGCTATCGAAAGATAACTACTCAGCCCCATTGCAGTTGCTGGCAAAGCAGCTTCAATTTATTGATCCAATGACAAAGTTATCAAGGCGCTTTGATTGTGGCCTTAGCCTATCACTCAATAATTAACGCGCTTTAAGAATAATGCCTAATAGGCCCGCTAAATACTTTATAGACCGCTAGATTGAGGCATTATTCGAGCATATACTGGCTACCGTAATTTTCTGTGTGAAGCAGCGCTTAGTTTAATCAACCCAGAACCCTAGCCCATGTCTACTTTAAGGTATCTTTCAAACTACTCTCAGCAAGTTAAAGACCAAGCCCTGCGACTGATTGAGCAGGATAACCTGTCAGATTATTTACTGAATAAGTACCCCACAACCCATCAGTTTGTGAATGACAAATCTTTACGAGAGTATGCAGTATCAATCAAAAATCAATATATTAAAAAGTCTGCACCGTTAAGTCAGGTGATGTATGACCCTAAGATTCACGTGATTAATAATGCCCTTGGGTTACACACCTTTGTATCTCGGGTTCAGGGGAATAAACTGAAGAGTAAAAACGAAATCAGGATTAGTGATGTTTTTAGGAAATCCCCAGAAGCGTTTCTGAAGATGATTGTTGTGCATGAGCTGGCCCACTTAAAAGAAAAGGACCATAACAAAGCTTTTTATAAACTTTGCTGTCATATGGCTAGTGACTATCATCAGCTTGAATTTGATATGCGCCTGTATTTAACTCAATTAGCATTGCATGGCGAAATATACTGAGACCAATTGCTAGCTCAAAGCGGCCTTATCCTTGGTTAGTTAATGGGCCATTTCACATTTCATTTTATATGAAAGAAGCCGTTTTCGTTGTCAATTTATTTTTCAAATAACAACAAAATCATCTCTATAATGAAGGCATCATTAAGCCTAACCTACCTATTAAAACCCTTCATCTTCACTAAAAACATTCACTGTAACATCGCCATTAATACTTTCAGAAACAAGGAAATTTATGGGTTTACAACATACTTGGCAATCTTCAATGTACTGTTGTTCGGCGTCAGATGAATCTATTAAAACGTCAATCGTCTCACCACAGTAGGGGCATCCTATAGATTGCTCAGTTAATTGGTTCAATTGTTATCATCTCCCATCGGTGTCAAAAATAATCTTTCTTCAAAAAAGTGAAGTGTGCTCTGAAGCTGGACACCCCACCCTATTAGCTTGCCCTAACATAGAGGCCTTGGCTACCTATAAAGAAGCACTATTACAAGCTCGCATAAAGTGCTTTAACCAGCCAACGTTTGATACTGAAATGGGGGGGCTAGTGAGCACCCAAAATAGTCACATTTACTGGCTGTAAATTCAGTGTTAAGGCCTTTTATCAAATGCCTTAACACTAGCGTCGATGTGATGAAACTTTTGTTTGTCGATGGTAAAAATAGCGACCGCAGGCGTGAAAATTGAGGGGTCATCAAACGTACCCACTTTTAATATAATTGAATTAGGCCTGTTGGGATTTTTTGTGCCAATGCCAGTGCCACAATTATTACAAAATAGCCGAGTTACCGCTTTGTCTATATCATCTCTTTTAAATTCTTTAGGTTCACCTTTTACAAAGTCAAATCCCTTTAACGGCATCACCATTATTACATTGGGGTTACCACCAGTAATGTACTGACATTCCCTACAATGACATTGAACTGAAGCCTCAGGCTCACCGTCTGATAGATACCTAAGATCACCACAATAACACCCACCTTCTATTTTCATAATATTTCTCTATACCTGTTAAACAATAATAAAATCAGGGTAGCTTGATCCCCTTGGTATGCGCAATACTGGCACAGTTAACGTTAGTTAACCAATAAACATGCCACGCTTACGTCTTCGTATTGCGCCATAACAGGCGCAGTGGTTTTACACTGTGCAACTGCGTTTTGGCAGCGAGGATGGAAGCTGCAGCCAGTGGGAGGATTTAAAGGGGATGGAAGCTCTCCAGTAAGCCTTATACGCTTGCGTTTACGATCTGTATTAGCTTGGGGCGTAGCAGACAGCAGCGCTTGCGTGTAGGGGTGCTGAGGGTTGCTAAAGACCGCTTCGCTCATACCTTGTTCTACCGGCTTACCTAAGTACATTACTAGCACTTGATCGGCAATATGGCGCACTACACTTAAATCATGAGAGATAAACACATAGGCTAGCCCTAAGTCTTGTTGCAACTCTATAAGCAGGTTCAGTACTTGTGCCTGAATAGACACGTCCAGCGCTGATACTGGCTCATCTAACACGACAATTTTTGGCTTTAGAATAAGTGCCCGCGCGATTGCGATACGCTGGCGCTGGCCACCCGAAAACATATGTGGATAACGATGAATGTGTTCATCTAACAAACCCACTCGCCGCATTAATTCCAATACCCGATCACGCCTTTGGCTAGCATTTAGATCAGTATTTATAATGAGGGGTTCTTGGAGAATATCGCCTACTTTTTGTCGTGGGTTTAACGAGCCAAACGGATCTTGAAAAACCATCTGTATGGTTTGGCGTAGTTTTTTTGCAACCTCTTTTTGATTCGCACTGCCTAAATCTATGCCATCTAAACTTAGCTGCCCTGCGGTAGGTTGCTCAATCATTGTAAGCAAGCGGGCCAGCGTAGATTTACCACAGCCAGACTCCCCCACCACTGCTAATGTTTGGCCTGCATACAAATCAAAGCTTGCCCCAGACAATGCTTGGAGGCTCTGATTAGGCTCAAACATACCCGTTTTTATGGTGTAATATTTGTGCAAACCTCGTGCTTCAATTAGGGCCTGTGGGCTCATAATATCACCTCGGTGTGGCTGTTAGAGCCGGCCTTTAAAGGCAATGGATAGTGACACAGAACCCCTTCACTTTTTTGTGGTGGTTGCTGTCGACATAGGTCTTGAGCATACTCACAGCGCGGGTTAAACAAACACCCCACAGGGCGATCCAGCTGCCCAGGCACTACACCTGGAATAGCATTGAGGGTTTTTTCTTTAGCATATTCAGGTAGTGCACTCAGTAGTGCTTCGGTATAAGGGTGGCGTGGGTTGTTAAATAGTTCGATGACCGAGCGCTGCTCTACCTGTTGCCCAGCATACTGCACAACCACGCGGTCTGCAGTTTCTGCCACTACAGCCATGTCATGCGTAATAAGGACCAAGGCCATACCATTGGCTTTTTGTAACTCTACCAGCAGTTCTAAAATCTGGGCCTGTATGGTGACATCTAAGGCTGTGGTGGGTTCGTCAGCAATAAGTAACTTAGGTTCGCATGCAATCATCATAGCAATCATCACCCGTTGGCTCATGCCACCAGAGAGCTGGTGTGGGTATGCTTTAAGTCGCGTTTCTGGCGCAGGAATGCCTACTTTCTTCAGTAACTCTATTACCCGAGGTTTATAACTACGGCGCTTACCACCAAAGTGCTGGGCCAGCACTTCGCTGATCTGGTACTCCACATTAAAACACGGGTTTAGGCTAGTCATAGGTTCTTGAAAGATCATACTGATATCTTTGCCAATAATAGCCCTTCGCTGCTTAGGATTCATGGTCAGCAAGTCTTTGCCATCAAAACTCATTCGGTCCGCAGTGATGGTGGCAGTCCATGGCAATAACCCCATAAGGGCCAACATGGCGACAGATTTTCCAGAGCCAGATTCACCCACTATGGCGACAATATCGCCTGCATCCAAACTTAAGCTCACTCGATCCACAGCCCTTAGTGATCCATGGGCGGTGGCAAACTCAACCGTTAAATTGGTAATCTCTAACAGGGCCATGGTTAAGACCTCTTCAACTTGGGATCTAGGGCATCACGCAAACCATCACCCATTAAATTAATGGCTAAAACAGCCAATAATATGGCAATACCAGGAAAGGTAACCGTCCACGGGGCACTTAACATGAGGTCTCTATTTTCTGCAATTAATGTGCCCCATTCAGGTTGGGGCGCTTGGGCACCCATGCCTAAAAAACCTAAGGCTGCGGTATCTAAAATAGCAGTGGAAAAGCTCAAGGTGCCCTGCACAATAAGTGGCGCCATGCAGTTGGGCAAAATACTAATAAACATCAACCGTATTGGCCCAGCCCCAGCCACTTTGCTAGCGGTGACATAATCTTTATTAATTTCAGACAAGGTGGATGCGCGGGTTAAGCGCACAAACGAGGGCGTGTAGGTAATGGCAATGGCAACCATGGCGTTGAGTAAGCCTGGCCCTAAAACAGCCACCAAAACCAATGCCATTAGTAAACCCGGCACCGCCATAATGGTATCCATGATACGCATTATGATAGTTTCTACCCAACCGCCTCTATAGCCTGCGACCAAACCCAAAAAAATACCAATAGAGGCTGACATCAACACTACAATGCAGCCCGCAATAAGGGACAAACGGGCACCATGAATGATACGCGAGAGCATGTCTCGGCCAGCATAGTCTGTGCCTAAAAAGAAACGCATCTGCCCGCCTTCCATCCACGCTGGAGGAATTTCAGCGAATTCTCGGTATTGTTCTGTGGGCAAGTGGGGGCTTATTAAATCAGCAAATAATGCCATGATCACCATGCCAATAAGAAACACCAAACCGGCGACGGCCGTTTTACTTACACTAAAATAAAACCAAAACTCACGCCATTGCTGACTGCGCACAGAGTATGAAGTAGTTGTTGTTAAAGAGGTCATGTTTCTAATTCTCAGTGCACAATACGAGGGTTGATAAGGCCGTAAAGCAGATCTACGATGAGGTTAACCACCATCACACACGCTGCAATAAGTAATAATCCACCCTGCACTGCATAATAATCACGGCTAAATACAGAGAAAATGATCCATTTTCCAATGCCTGGCCAACTAAATATCGTTTCGGTAAGAATGGCACCAGCAAGCAATACCGCCACTTGAAGGCCTATTACTGTGACCACAGTGATCATGGCATTGCGCAATGCATGCACTGAAATAACCCGTAACGGCGAAAGGCCTTTGGCCTTGGCGGTGCGCACATAGTCTTCACTTAGCACTTCCAACATCGCTGAGCGGGTTTGGCGTGCAATTACGGCTAAAGGAATAGTGCCCAAAACAATGGTGGGCAGCACCAAGTGATGCAGCGCCGATTTAAACGCCCCTTTTTCATCACTAAGTAGACTATCAATTAGCATAAAGCCGGTGACCGGCTCCACCTCAAACAAAAACGATAGTCGCCCAGAAACAGGCGTGAGGTTTAAGGTGTTAGAAAATAGAATAATGAGCAGCAAACCCCACCAAAATATGGGCATGGAGTAACCCGCCAATGAAAGGCTCATAATACCTTGATCGACCAAGGTACCCCGCTTAACAGCTGCAACAATGCCTGCAGGAATACCAATGATGATAGCGAATAACATGGCACAAATGGCCAATTCTGCAGTGGCAGGAAAGAGCTCAAAAAACTCCTCTGCAACAGGCCTGTTAGTAATCAATGAGGTGCCTAAATCGCCTTGCAATACATCACCCACATAGGAAAGGTATTGCTGCCAAAGCGGCTTATCTAACCCCAATTGGGCCATCAGCTCAGCATGTCGTTCTGGCGACACGCCTCTCTCTCCTGCTAATACTTCTATAGGGTCACCCGGTAGCGCTCTGATAAATCCAAAAGCCACTAGGGTCACGCCAAAAAATACCGGCACTAGCACCAGTAGGCGTTTGAAGAAAAACTTAAACATAGAGATAACTCAAAGATAGGAGGCGGTGTAAGGGCAATAAAAGAGGCTAGGCTAAATGGTTACGAAAGCTTTAGGCCATCGCAACCATTGGGTCTAGCAACTCATAATGAGTTTAATTAAGAGACTATTTAAGATCAACACCATCGTAGAAAATGTGGCTTCCTAAAGGGTGAACCTTAAAGCCAGTCACTTCCTTACGTACAGGCTTGAACACGACAGAGTGAGCAATAGTTACCCAAGGCGCTTCTTCTTTGAAGATAACCTGAGCATGCTCATATAGCGCAGTACGTTCAGCTTGGTCAGTCACTTGCTTAGCTTCACGCAAGGTGCTGTCGAACTCTTTGTTACACCAGCGAGCTCGGTTACCACCATCTTTAGCTGCATCACAACCTAGCAACACGTACATGAAGTTATCTGGGTCACCATTGTCACCCGTCCAACCTAGTAGCACAGTGTCATGCTCGCCATTCTTAGAACGCTTCAAGTACTCGCCCCATTCAAAGGTAACAATCTCTGCTTCAACACCTACTTTAGCCCAATCCGCTTGGATTAGTTCTGCCATCCGGCGAGCGTTAGGGTTGTATGGACGCTGCACTGGCATAGCCCAAATGTTGGTCTTCAAACCAGACACACCGGCTTCTGCAAGCATTGCTTTGGCTTTTTCTGGATTGTAGTCGTAGTCTTTCACGTCATCGTTGTAAGACCAGATAGTAGGCGGAATTGGGTTCTTAGCAATAGAACCTGCACCTTTAAATACCACATCCAAGATAGACTGCTTATCGATAGCCATGTTCAACGCTTGGCGCACAAGCTTTTGATCAAATGGTGGCTTTTCGGTGTTAAACGCTAAATAACCAACGTTCAAACCTTCTTGACGCAGTAGGTTAATGTCTGGGTCTTTATCCATTGCGGCCACATCGGCAGGGTTTGGATAAGGCATTACATGACATTCGCCAGCCTTAAGCTTTTGATAACGAACGTTGGCATCAGTAGTGATGGCAAATACCAACTTGTCGATATTTGAACGGCCATTCCAATAGTCATCATGAGCCGTATAACGGATCATGGCGTCTTTTTGGTAAGACTTAAATACAAACGGACCCGTACCTACAGGCTTGTGGTCAATGTCTGCTTTGTTACCGGCTGCTGCTAGTTCATCACCATATTCAGCAGACAATACAGATGCAAAGTCCATAGCCATGTTAGAAACGAACGGCGCTTCAGCGTAATTTAGAGTGAATTTAACCGTGTAATCATCCACTTTTTCAATAGACTTAAGCAGGTCTCCCATACTCATCCAACCGAAGTACTTGTAGTCTCCGCCTGAAACATCATGGTAGGGGTGGTCTTCTTTCCACATACGATTGAAGGTGAACAAAATGTCGTCGGCATTAAAATCACGCGTAGGCGTGAAATCTTTAGTGGTATGGTATTTAACACCCTTACGCAGGTTAAAGGTATATTCCAAGCCATCGGCCGAAGCCGTCCAAGATTCAGCTAAGCCAGGAACAACTTTCGTTGAGCCTGGTTCAAACTGAACTAAGCGGTTAAATATGGTTTGTGATGACGCATCAAAGGTAGTGCCTGCAGAATAAAGCGAAGGGTTAAAGCCCTCTGGGCTGCCCTCTGAGCAGAATACCAAGGTTTTGGCCTGCGCCGCTCCTGATACTGCAAGTCCTAGCCCAAGGCTAAGTGCCAATAGTGTTTTTTTCATTATTATTTCCTATGGGTTACATATAAAAAGTCGTAAAGACGACACCACTGTACGCTTTAGTGTTTGTTGCAGCAATAAAAATGCCTAAATATAAAAAATTGTAAAAAAAGGTTTTTGTGCTACCCCTTCGGGTTTATTGTGGTGATAGACATGGTTAAAAAACCACATATAGAAACTTATTATTTTTTATCCAGGCAATAATTTACTATATATAACAATGATATAGGTTAGTTAATTAGCCTAAAGTGGGCACTTGCTAACTCTGCTCAACATCATCATAATGACGGTACTTTACCTTTGTGTAGATCACCATTCATGCTACCCCAGTTTGCCACTTTATACCCAAGTCATCTGCAACGTTTAACTGAGATTGCAGAAAAAGCCATGTATGCCCAGCAGTGTGACAGCATATTGATCCACAGTGGCTCCCCAAAACTACACTTTCTAGACGATTACCACAGCCCCTTTAAAGCCAACCCTCATTTTGTGTGGTGGTTGCCCATTACCCAAAGCCCACACTGCTATTT
>DCAT01000142.1:9282-12043 GCA_002312935.1 Oceanospirillaceae bacterium UBA1126
GGGTTTTGGTGTGATTATTTTGACATTCATTTATGCGCTGATTTGGCCCAAGTAAAACAAAAACTAAGCCAGTACCAAAGCACAAGTACCCACAGAGCATGGGTTGGCGAAGACACCGAACTTGCAAAAGAGTTGGGCATTAACACCTCAAATTCAGAGGGTTTAATGCATCGATTACACTACGGCAGAGCGGTTAAAAGCCACTATGAAATTGCCTGTTTAACCCAAGCCAACGTCATTGCTTTAGCTGGGCACAAAGCAGCAAAACAAGCCTTTATGGCAGGCAAAAGTGAATTTGAAACACAGCTAGCCTACCTTGCTGCAGTGCAATTAGACCCCGTAGAAATGCCCTATCGAAATATTATTGGTTTTGGCGCTCACAGTGCCGTGTTGCATTATCAGCACTATGACCACAGCCCCCAAAACATGAAACAGCCGCAGAGCTTTTTAATCGACGCAGGCGCCCCATGCAATGGCTATGCCGCTGATATTACCCGCTGCCACAGCCGTGGCAGCGCGCTTTATCAACGCCTAATAGACGCCATGACTAAAGCCCAGCTCAGTGTGTGCGCCATGGTAAAGCCTGGGGTAAACTTTGCCGACTTGCACCACCAAATGCACAGCTTGGTGCTAGATCTGCTAATAGAGTTTAAATTGGTGCAAGGTTCTGCAGACGAGCTAATAGCAAGCCGTATTAGCAGCGCTTTTTTCCCCCATGGCTTGGGCCACTTGTTAGGTTTGCAGGTGCACGATATTGGCGGTTGGCAGCAAGACGAAGTGGGCACTATGCAGCAACCCCCTAAAGACCACCCCTTTTTACGCTGTACCAAAGCCTTAGAAACAAACATGGTGGTTACCATAGAACCAGGGCTTTATGTGATTGATAGCTTGTTACAAAAATGGCGTGATAATGGCTTTGGGCATTTGCTGAACAATTCGGCTATAGACCAATTGAGGCCCTTAGGAGGCGTTCGTGTTGAAGATAATGTGGTCACTGCTGAACAACCTATTAGTCTGTTTAACGACGGTACGCCATCAGTAAGCTGATTTATGCCCCAAATAAAACCAAGGGCTTTTGAAGACTAAGAAATGTACAAACCAAGGAAGCCTAGTTTGCACCACCTTTTAGCTTTTTGGCGCGCCGCCCGTCAATGACTCAGCGATAGTAGATTCGATGAACACCTTTGTGTCATTGCTCGTTTTAATAAAATCTAGCCACGCAAGCCACTGCCTTAGATGTTCTCTATTAGCTTCCGTTAAGTCATACAATTCTTGAGCATGATCCAGCGTAAGTTGTTCCAATATGATCTCAGGTTTCACTTGGTACACCATTCTTGGTGAGGCCGTTCCTACTATTTTATTTTGCTTAATGCGTAATCACCTCTCCACAAAAGCTCGCTCTACAACGTACTCTCCCATATGACTATTTTTCGCCTCAGAAAAACCTCTATCCTCTAATATTTTACACATATCCGTGAGCATGCTTGGGCTTCCACAGAGCATAAACCGGTCATCTTTCTTGCTGGGATGGGCCATATCCAGGTCTAGAAATAATTTTCCACTGGTCAATACATCAGTAACTCTGCCGTTATTTTGATATGGTTCTCGCGTAACTAAAGGGTAGTAAACGAGTTTTTCTTTTAACAAGTCACCTAGATACTCATGCTCTGGTAGCTCATTCTTAATGTAGTCACTGTAAGCCAGTTCAGAAACATACCGCACGCCATGAACAAGAATAACCTTATCAAACTGGTCATAAATTTCGGGATCTTTAATAATGCTCATGAAGGGTGCCAAACCTGTACCTGTGCCAATGAGATACAAATTTTTACCAGGCAGCATGCGGTCTGTAATTAGTGTTCCCGTGGGTTTTTTCCCAATGAGAATTTCATCACCTACCTTTAAATGCTGCAGTTTAGAAGTCAGTGGTCCATTTTCAACCTTAATACTGAAGAACTCGAGGTGATCTTCATGGTTTGCACTGGCAATGCTATATGCCCGCATCAAAGGCTTAGACTCATGCTCCAAGCCAACCATAACAAAATGACCATTCTTAAACCTAAATCCTGCACCACGGGTGGTTTTGAAACTAAACAGCGTTTCATTCCAGTGATGTACATCAGTCACGGTTTCTGTAATAAGTTGACCCATAATAAAAATAATATCCTGTTAGACCATTACCTGCATTTTAAAATTTCAGTATATACCCGTTAGTCGTGTGCACAACTCCAGTGGATTAACCACAGTAGCTTTTTTAACAAAATCCTCCACCCATACGTGGTTGGGTGAACGAATGATGACGACGGTTACATTATTAACCAATTGGTTAAAGAAACAATCACACCCACACTAATGGCTATCATCCCCTGCGTCTTGCGCTATAGTATAGTTCATTAAAACTCGGTTCTATTTTCCTATGTTTTAACAATTTTTTTCTGAAGTTTACCTTTTATTACAATCAAGCCATTCATTTGCTTTGTCATCTCAAACTGACTATTTATCAACACTCGATGCTTGAATGTCAATTGATCGAACTTGGCGTTAGCCGCAGTAAGGCAGCCACGATAAGTCTCCAACTGGCCATCCAAAAAGTCAACACGCCAAGTGGTGACACAGCACTTTTAGAATCTCTTTTTCGTTGTCTGTCCATTTCTTTAGACGCATATCCATTGTTCTTTAATAATTCCAACTCCTCAAGCGCGTCCAGCCACCACGTGGCAGTGCTGCTTTGACTTGTTAGGCATTTTACTCAGAATTACCC
>DCAT01000142.1:12440-15055 GCA_002312935.1 Oceanospirillaceae bacterium UBA1126
TTGTCAAAACCAACCCAGATATAACCCAGAAAGAATGGTATAGCTGACAGTATGTATGCAAAATATCTTCCAATGGCTTGCCCAAAAGTCAATTTATTTCCGGTGCCTGCATCAACAATCTTTAGCTTAAGAGCCATTTTTCCTGGCGTACCAGAAAATCGCAACCAAAACCATATTGTGCCCACAAGCGGAAGAACATAACTAAATATTAAATCCCAAAACCCATAGAAAAACTGACCACCAACCCAATATTCAGAGCCATATATGACAGTTGAGGGGATATATAATACGACTCCCATTACCATTAAGTCGATCAGAACCGCTCCAAGCCTTATCCAAAACCCTGCGTATTCAACATCTTCCATTTATGCTTCCTTATTTGATGCATATAACAATAAATTTATGAGGCCTACCGGCACTCATAATAATTAATGGTGAGCCGCTCTATTATTTTTCTTGCAGTAGTCTTTGTTCACAGCATACTGAAAGTATAGATGCTCTTTTTTCAAATTGCTTGCCCAATCAAAAAGTACGGTTTAGCCACCTTGAAATCTTTACACAGCTCTGAAACGCCTAGCACTTTGGTAATACTTACCAACACTTTTATGCCATCTTAGAATTAAAGATAGCAGTAAGATAGGAACCTGCATGGTTTTTTAAAAAATGTTTAAGCACCCTTTTACGACACCAAATTAACAAAACTTGTGACTTTGGCTAACCAGCAGGCTGGATGGAATTGATGGCGCGAGGACGCGTTGCACCACTCAGCTTGGCTGACTTAATGCTGGCTGATGGTGGGCAGTTATAAGAGCTGCACTGCGTCACTGCGTTAATAGAGTGGAGCCACTCAGAGTGAATATTGCAGGGTTGCATGGGTGCGTATCGGTTGATAGTTTATCGTGAGGGCCATCATTTCATTCGTTGCTAGTTACCACTGCCGCAGCCTTGTCACTCTCCATTGCATTACAGTCTAGTTTCATCGCGTCTGTTGCGGCATTACTAATAAACTTAGCTGCTGCTCTTTCTGCATAATTACTACTACTGAGCACACCATGTGACAATTTGTATGTAACTAAGCAACTTTTCGTAAACGACTTTCGTTGTTCAATAACATCACTTAAAGGTGTAATCGTATCAAGTTCTCCATGTAGAAATAGCGTAGGTATGTCCGTTTTTGTAGCCATTGAAACAACTGGATCACCGGCCCCAATAAGTATCTCATTACAATAATCAGGAAAATCTATTGAGAGTAACGCGGTATTACGTATATATCCTTTGGGTAATTTATCTGCCTGCATCCTCATTGATTCAAAATCAGTGTACGGCTTGTCTTCGTAACAATAATGACTGATCGCACTAACATCTCCATAAGTAAGGTCTAATAAATAGGCGATATGGTTCTCAAGGTATGGGGTGATTGTAAGAGCGCGGCGCCTCTCCAGCTGAGGTATAATATTACGGAGATCAACAAATATTTTTTCGCCATATGTCCCATTAAATAATGCCGATATAAATCGTTCGCCATTGAGAAGCACATCGATTTTATTGTTCTTATAGGGGTGATCTAATTGTAACTTAATGGGGTTTAGATTAAGTGCTTTATGCAGACTCCAAATCCTATCTTCAATAATTTTAGGTGATGTCGTACAATCTGACGTTAAGCTACAGTGGTTGTAGAGTGCTGAGTATCTTGCCGTCATCTTATCTAAAAAACCATCATGCGGCTTCACATTTGGGAAGGTTGCACTGTCCAAAACCATAGATTCTACAGACTCTGGATATTGAGTGGCAATGATCTGTGCGTATGTTGCAGCATATGAAACGCCTACTAACACCCATTCATCTATATTGCCTGCAATGCGCATCATTTCAATATCATTGGCTATCGACAAGCTATTATATGTAGATAGATTTACCTCCTGATTTTTAAATTTATCAATACACGCATTATAATCTTTGTGTGCTTCCTCCCACTGCCCAGTGAACGAAAGGTTATCCTTTAATCGCTTTGCTTCGTTTTCAACAAAAGTATCACACGTGAGTAGCGGCTTCGAAAGCCCTGTGCCTCTTGGGTCTATTACAAACAAGTCTCGGCCTTGATCAATAGATAGCTCGTCATGATATTCCCAGATTCTTTTGACACTCTCAATGGATTCAAGATACATCGGGACACCTGGTCCCCCAGCGCCGAGATGAAGAACAGGGGCTTTGTTGGAAAATATAGAGCCACTTCGAAAAACCACCACAGGAAATGCAATGACCGTATCATTTGGCTGAGCGTGATCTTCCGGCACATGCATGTAATAGCATTCTGCAGCAGGTAATGCAGACGCCTCACCAAACCAGCATTTTACAGGCTCAAAACCATATTGCTGGGTATTATTAATCATTTGAAATGGCTCACTATATGTGAGGGCAAATAGCCTTGTGGTTGCGTATATAGCCAGTGCAACTAACAGTGTGACTGTTAGTGGATGTATGTTGAGTGGTTTAATCATAGTGCTTTAAAAGTGGCTTTCCTTTGTGTATTGATGCAAACATCGCAGTAGCTGATGGCTTCTTCCTTTTAGTGTTTAACGCCCTGTTAAGGGGAAAATTGTAGTTGGCTAAAATGT
>DCAT01000067.1 GCA_002312935.1 Oceanospirillaceae bacterium UBA1126
CCAAAGCAGCATCAACGCCTAGTGGATGCCGGCATAGAGGTAGTGGTTTGTGCTGCAGATGATAACAGCAAAGTAGATTTGGCAGCAGTGCTGGTGTTACTGGGCCAGCGTTACTGTAATCAGGTGCTGGTAGAAGCTGGGGCAGGCTTAAGTGGCGCTTTTCTTCAGGCTGGGCTGACAGACCATTTGGTGGTGTTTATGGCGCCTAAGCTATTGGGCAATAAGGCCAAAGGCCTATTTGACCTGCCCTTAGACAAAATGGCTCAAGCCTATGACCTAGATATTAAACAGATCTCACAAGTGGGGTGTGATTGGCGTATCGATGCTGCCCCAAAACGCCCCGATAGCTAGCCACTGCCAACGAAATCTGGCACAATAGCTCGCTAAATTGCCTACCCACAGCTCCTTTGCGTAGGCCTTGTATTTAAGCATGGGTTATCACATGAACATGAACACCTCAGTTGAACTCATCGAAGACCTACGGCAAGGCAAAATGATTATCCTTATGGATGATGAAGATCGTGAAAACGAAGGTGACCTTGTTATGGTGGCGGAGCAGGTTCGGCCAGAAGATATTAACTTTATGGCCAAGCATGCCCGTGGTCTTATTTGCCTCACTTTATCTCGAGAGCATTGCGAAAAACTTGATTTACCCTTGATGGTTAAGAGTAATGGTGCTGCCTACGAAACCAACTTTACAGTGTCTATTGAAGCTGCCGAAGGGGTGACCACCGGTATTTCTGCTGCAGACCGAGCCTACACTATACGTACAGCGGTGGCAGGAGATGTTAAGCCAGAAGACATTGTTCAACCGGGGCATGTGTTTCCATTAATGGCGAAAGAAGGTGGTGTTTTAACCCGCGCAGGTCATACAGAAGCCGGGTGTGACCTAGCTCGCCTTGCTGGTTATAGCCCAGCAGCTACTATCGTTGAAATTATGAACGATGATGGCACTATGGCGCGCCGTGATGATTTGATGAAATTTGCAGCGCAACATGATTTAAAAATTGGCACTATTGCAGACCTAATTCATTTTCGTAATTTAAATGAAAAGACGATTACCAAAGTAAGCCACCACACTTTGCCTACTCGCCATGGCGAGTTTAGCCTACACACATATGAAGACAGTATTTATGGTGGCACCCATGTTGCACTGACCATGGGTAAAATTACGCCTCAAGACTCTACCATTGTTCGCGTGCATATGGCAGATGTGTTGCGAGACCTAGTGGGCGCAGTGCCGTCTACACCGAAGTGGACCATTGATTCTTGCCTTGAGCGCATTGCCGAAGAGGGCCAAGGTGTTTTGGTGTTGTTGGGTCAGGCCGATGATCGTAATCTGCAGGGCAGCATAGATGCTTTTTTTGAAACGGCTGTTCCTAGGCAGTTCAATACAGACGGCTCTGGTGCATACTTAAACGTAGGAACTGGGTCACAAATTTTACGCGACTTAGGGGTTGGTAAAATGCGTCTTTTGAGCCAAGAAATGAAATTTAATGCCATTTCTGGTTTTGATTTAGAAATTGAAGAATACATCGACTGCAATCAATAAGTGGTTGCTGCACGATAATTGTAAGGAAAATATATGTCTGTAACTCACATTGAAGGTCGTTTTAACGATGCCAATGGCCACTACACTCTTGTTGTAGGCCGTTTCAATGCATTTGTAGTAGAGAGCCTTGTTGAAGGTGCTCTAGACACGCTAAAGCGCCATGGTGTTGACGCTGATAATATCCGTGTTGTGCGAGTGCCTGGTGCTTTTGAAATTCCACTTGTGGCACAAAAGATTGCCCAACAAGGTAAAGACGACGCGATTATTGCTCTTGGTGCAGTGATCCGTGGCGGCACGCCTCATTTTGAATACGTGTCTGGGGAAGCCTCTTCTGGTATTTCCAAGGTAGCTATGGATCATGGTATCCCTGTTGCAAACGGTGTCTTAACGGTTAACTCTATAGAGCAAGCTATTGAGCGTTGTGGCACAAAAGCGGGCAACAAAGGCGAAGAAGCGGCGATGTCTGCTCTTGAAATGGTTAGCTTGTTACGTCAGTTAGAGGCATAAATGAGCGCCAATAAAGGTCGTCCAGACCGTCGTCGTGCAGCCAGAGAATTAGCCCTCCAGGCCCTGTATCAAATGCATATGAGTGGTGCGAGCGCTGTGGATGTGCAGGCTGAATTTTTAGTTGACCAGGATTTTAAGCATGCAGACAAACGCATGTTCGGACAACTTTTGCGTGGTGTTGCTGCACAACGAGAAAGCCTTGATGCGATGATTGAAGAATTCTTAGACCGTAAGCTAAGCGACCTAGACCCAATTGAGCTTAACGTATTGCGCATGGGAGCTTATGAATTAAGTGATTCAGTGGCTGTGCCTTACCGCGTTGTCATCAACGAATGCATTGAGCTGGGTAAAGTATTTGGCGCCACCGATGGCCACAAGTACGTTAATAGCATTTTAGACAAGGTTGCACTAAACCATCGTTCGGTAGAAATTGCCGCAAAACAAAATTCTAGCGCCCGCTAGTTACAGTCTATGACGACCATGGGCGAATTTGATCTGATCAAACGCTACTTTGACCGCCCAGAGCTTAGACCTGGGCTGGCCATGGCCCTCGGTCCAGGAGATGATTGTGCCTTACTCCAAATCCCTTTTAAACACCAATTAGCCATTAGCAGTGACACCTTTGTTTCGGGCGTACATTTTTTTGCGGACATGGCTGCTAATCAAATAGCACAGCGGTGTTTGGCTGCCAGTGTGAGCGATTTGGCTGCAATGGGAGCTACCCCTGCATGGTTCAATTTGTGCCTCACTATGCCTAGTGCAAATACATTGTGGGTTAACAGTTTTAGCGAAGGTTTGGCTGCCCAAGCCCAGTCATGTGCTATTAGTTTAGCCGGTGGTGACACGACCCAAGGGCCGTTAAGTATTAGTATCCATGCAATGGGTTATGTGCCTGTTGGTCAGGCCATAACCCGCAGTGGCGCTCAAATAGGCGATGTTATTATGGTGTCTGGTAGCTTGGGTGACTCAGCAGCTGGATTGCAGGTGATGCAGGGGCAGCGTAATGCGGTAGACCCTTTAAGTAAGCGTTTTTGGAACCCAACTCCCCGCATAGCACTTGGTCAGTGGTTAAGGGGCAAGGCAACGGCCTGTTTAGACATCTCGGATGGCCTAGTGCAGGACTTAGGCCATATTCTTACAGCCAGTGGCTGTGGTGCAGACCTACATATGCAACACTTGCCTTTGTCTGATGAATTACTTGCCCATGTTTCAGCAAGTCAGGCCCGTGACTATGCGCTTAATGGGGGAGAGGATTTTGAGCTTTGCTTTACCTTACCAGCGTATCTTATCGACGAAGCACAAGCCTACTCAAAGTCTCAGAGCCTTCCTCTTACAGCAATAGGCCACACTAGTGCTGAGTTGGGTTGTAGGGTCTGGCATGGCGACCAAGGCCCGTTTACGCCCCCTAAAGGCTACCAACACTTTTAAGGAATCGTGCCATGAAAGCAGTTAATGTAAAGCCCAATTGGCTAAACCCAGTGCATTTGTTAGCCTTTGGTTTTGGCAGTGGTGCTGCACCAAAAGCCCCGGGTACCTTTGGTACTATAGCCGCCGTTTTATTTTATTGGCCCTTATCGCAATTAAGTTTGGATTACTATTTACTGATGATTTTAGTCACCAGTGTCATGGGTATTTACCTATGTGGTAAAACAGCAGAAGATCTAGGCGTGCATGATCATGGCGGCATTGTTTGGGATGAGTTTGTAGGTTTTTGGATCACCATGATCGCAGCACCAGTAGGCTGGATATGGGTGTTAGTTGGCTTTGTGCTGTTTCGTTTTTTCGACATTATTAAGCCATGGCCTATTAATTGGATAGACAAAAAAATATCAGGCGGCTTTGGCATTATGCTAGACGATGTGATTGCTGGGATAATGGCAGCCTTGGTTCTACAAGGCTTGGCATGGTGGCTTTAAACCAGTAAGATTTTTGTACGAACTATGGTCAAGCGCAAGCAATACAGTGCTAGCACAGCAAATAATACCAAGCTCCATCCCGCAATGGATAACCCTAAAAAGCTCCACTGTACTTCTGCACAAGAACCTGAACCTTTAATCATGGTGATTAAAACTTCAGTAAATGGAAATGCATCAATCATATAACTAAAGCCTGGGCCACATGCGGGAACCAGATCTGCTGGCAGGCTTTGTAAGTAAAGTTGCCGAGTTGCGAGCGCCATGCCCACTAAAGTAAGTAGAAAAAGTAAAAAACCGTAACGCTTGTGACCACCAAAATAGGGGTTATGCAAGGCTGCCATCATGAAAACAAAGGCAATGGCCAAGTAGACGAAACGTTGACTCATGCACAGCATGCATGGGTCTAAGCCCATGGCAAATTCCATATATAAAGCAACACCTAAGACTGCCGCACAAGCGACTAAGCCAAGGATAAACTCCCCTCGGAAACCAGCGTATTTCATGATGATTCGTCAACTCTTGTTATGTTGTGGCTGATCCTACGTTATTGTCTAATGTTTTCCAAAGCTAATTCAGGTGAATACACTTCAATCTGCCACAAGTTTAATAAGTTAATATACAAGATAAATAGGCGTCATTAAACCCTGCACACTTTTAAGCGCTATAAATAATGAAAAACATAAGGGTTTTAGCGCAATAAAATACCTTTTATAGCGCTTCTGAGCCTGTTTCGCCTGTGCGAATACGAATAGCTTGTTCAAGGTTGACTACAAAAATTTTGCCATCACCAATTTTTCCCGTATTGGCAGAATTGCTAATAGCCTCTATAACTTGATCAACCAGATCATCATCTACGGCCGC
Organism: Oceanospirillaceae bacterium UBA1126; assembly: GCA_002312935.1. Taxonomy (GTDB): domain Bacteria; phylum Pseudomonadota; class Gammaproteobacteria; order Pseudomonadales; family Balneatricaceae; genus Njordibacter. Next base: position 4,837 of record DCAT01000067.1, read on the forward strand.
TTCAATTTTCACTTTAGGTAAAAAATCGAC
>DCAT01000068.1:0-7668 GCA_002312935.1 Oceanospirillaceae bacterium UBA1126
CCATACGTCATGGGTTCCCATGCTACCGGTAGTGGTGCTTGGTGCTCTGGTCCTGAGGATGTTTCTCCACCCGAATATTTTTGGGGTTACAACCGTATGATGACCATTGAAGGCTTGTTTGGTGCCGGTGACGCCGTCGGCGGAACGCCCCATGCGTTCTCGTCAGGATCATTCACCGAGGGACGTCTCTCAGCTAAGGCCGCCTGTCGCTATATTGATGATGGTAAGGGTGAGGGTATTGTGGTCTCGGACAAACGGATCAACGAGCTTAAAGAAAAAATCTATAAGCCAATGGAGCATTACAAAATTTACCGCAACGAAGTTGTTGCTGGTGATGTTAATCCTAATTATATCAATCCACGGCAGGGTCTGGACCGTTTGCAGAAACTGATGGATGAGTACTGTGGTGGTGCAACCGTGAGTTACATGACCAACGAGAAATTGCTGAGCATTGGTCTTAAAAAGCTCAAGGTTATGGAAGAGGACCTTGAGAAGCTTGCAGCTTCAGATTTTCATGAGTTACTGAGGGCTTGGGAGCTAATGCATCGTCACCGAACGGCAGAGTGTGTGACGCAGCATACAATGTTCCGCAAAGAAACCCGCTGGCCTGGCTACTACTATCGTGGTGATGCTATGAAGCTAGATGATGAAAATTGGCATGTGTTAACTGTCTCGCGACGTGACCCTAACACGGGTGAGTACACCATGGAAAAGGCCCCTGTTTATCACCTCGTTAAGGATAGTGAGTAATATGTAATGCCAACAGAGGGGTTTAGGTTAATCCCTCTGTTTGGTTTAACCAAAGGGATTAGCATAGTGCGTGGTGGCCTTTTTTTGTAGGCCTTTTGTGATTGATGATTAACTAGGATAAAGAACTGCCAATGAGCATAATTGCATCAACAAATACTCGGAGCGTCACCGATAAAACAGATGACGAAATTCTTGCCATAGCTAACCCACTGTGGAGTCACCTTTTACATGCCTCCAACACCGGGCAATACGGCGAGTTTGTAAAGTATTTTTCTGAAAACCTAGTGCGTGGATTGAACGAAATCGAGGTAGGCAAGCAATTTGCAAATAGCGAATTGACCAGAAATCTATCTGAGTCGATTGAATTTATAGGGACCATCCGCCGCGGAGTGCATGTAACCGTACTTTATAGACAACGCAGTACAAAAAAAGAAGGGGAGTGGCTTGGTAGACTTGTTTTAGGATACGAAGACGAAGAAATTAAGATTTTTGGAGCATCCATCTTTTAATTATTAGAAATGAATTTGATATGAATAACACAATTCAAAATACAAAGTATGTGGAACTGGCTTATACGGTAGTCGATCAAAAATCGGGCGAGGTTCTTGTTGCTGTTGAATTTCCAATTGGCTACGTCCATGGTGTGAACGATATTCTTGCACCTGCAGTTACAAAAGAACTAGAAGGTAAGTCTGCTGGTGACGTCATTGAAGTACCCATTGATTGTAACCAACTTTATGGCCCCCGAGACGAATCTCTAGTGTTCACAGATCGGTTAGAAAATGTTCCTAAAGAATATAGAGAAGTTGGCACTACTCTCCATTCTGAGAATGATAAGGGAGAAAAGCAGAGCTTTATTGTTACCAGAATTGAAGACGAAACATTGACTGTTGATGGCAACAACCCACTTTGCGGGAGGATGGTTAACTTCAACTTAGAAATTCTTGGTGTTCGTGATGCAGTTGAAGAAGAAATAGAAGCGGGTGGTTCAATTGAAAAAGGGCCAGACATTCCCGAAGCGCTAACGGTGCCAATTCATTAAAATGGTTCCCATTTATTATTATTTAAAATATTTACTTTAATCCTTAATTATTGAATTAAATGCATAAAGGTGAAAATCATGAGTGATCTACCCAAAGAAAAACCACCGGTTCCAGATGGTAAGTCTAGATTTATGACTACCCGCAGAAAAGAACCAAGTAAGACAGGTTTCGTTGGATACGAGGCTGTCTGGGAACCGTTCCATAAAGTGGTGGAATACACTACGCCGAAAAAGCCATGATTAGCCACAGGTTTTGATGTGGGTCTTTGGAGGAGAATCATCTTCAGTACTAGAAAAAAATTATTTGCATAAGGAAGGAGAAAATAATGACTAATTTAGTCCCACCTCATGGTGCTGGAGTTTTAAAGCCTCTGCTTATTTCAGAAGACCTTAGATCTCAACAAATGTCTAGAGCTGAAAGCTTAGTAAAAATCCCAATGAGTAGTTGTGAGGTATGTGACCTATTGTTGTTGTCAATGGGCGCCTACACACCGCTTGATGGTTTTATGAAACAAGCTGATTGGCGCGGTGTTTGCGAAGATATGAGGCTAGCTGATGGCTTATTTTGGCCCATTCCAGTTACACTTTCAGCTAATAAAACGCTAGCTAATGAGATAGAAATTGGTCAGGAAGTGGCATTAATTGATGGTGAAACCCAGCAAATTATGGGTATCTTAATGGTTCAGGATAAATACATCCCCGACCTTGCTCTGCAATGTGATAAAGTTTTTGGCACCAAGGATAAAAGCCACCCAGGTGTTGCTAAAGTGATGGCTCAACCATCAGTCAACCTCGGTGGCTCCATAAAAGTTATTGAGGAAGGCTGGTTTCCACATGAATTTGGTGATCTTTATATTCGTCCTGAAGAGAGTCGAGATTTATTTAACCAAATGGGTTGGTCAAAAGTAGCCGCATTTCAAACTCGAAACCCAATGCATCGTAGCCACGAATTTCTGGTGAAAATTGCTATTGATGTCACTGATGGTGTGTTTATTCACCAAGTGTTAGGCAAATTAAAACCCGGTGATATTCCAGCACCGGTGCGAGTTGAAGCCATTAAAGTCATGGTAGATAAATATTTTAAAGATAATATAGCTGTTCAGGCTGGGTATCCCATTGAAATGCGTTACGCTGGGCCTAGAGAGGCTCTTTTTCATGCGCTGATACGACAAAACTTCGGGTGTTCCCATTTAATTGTTGGAAGAGATCATGCTGGTGTTGATGATTTTTATGGGCCCTTTGATGCGCACCATATTTTTGATACTTTGTGGGAAGGTGCCTTGGTCACTCAGCCATTAAAAATTGACATTACATTTTATTGTGAAGTTTGTGATGGCATGGCGACTGCAAAAACATGCCCTCATAATGAAAAATTTAGAATTAATGTGTCTGGCACACGGCAACGTCAAATGCTGTCCAACGGTGAAGAAATTTCCACTAAATTCGCACGGCCAGAAGTTGTTACTGTATTGCGAAAATTTTATGATAGCCAAGTTTAATCAATACTCATAATACCCCAATAAATGGCCAAGCTAACGGGGGTAAAACTGCTTTAAGAGCGAGTATGTAATGATCATAGCCCACATTTCTGACAGCCACATAGATCCAAAATCTGATAAGCTCAAAGATCGACTTAACAATCTTCTGTGTGTGGTTGATAACATTAATAACCTAAATCCTAGCCCTGACTTAGTTATTCATACTGGTGATGTTGCACACAACGGTTCCCAAGAAAAATACACCCTGGCGTTGACTATCCTAGAAGATATTACCGTGCCAATGTATGTTTGTGCAGGCAACCGAGATGACCGAACGCTAATTGCTAAAAACTTCCATACGGGCTTGGTTATTAACCCTGATTTAGAGTTTCTGCAATATAGTATAAATAATTATCCAGTGCGTTTGATTGCATTAGATACTTTGTCTACGAGCACTAACATGGGTGATTATTGCCAGGGACGCGCTAATCACCTTAGCTGGATGCTAGCCCAGGAGCCACAGAAACCGACTGTACTCTTCATGCACCACCCACCGTTTGAAGTCATTGACTCTAAATATCCATTTCAGTTTGAACATTGGAATACAGTGGATCACTTGTCCCATGTATTGGCGCAAAACAGCCAAGTAAAACAACTTTTCTGTGGCCATACACACCGTAATTCAAATGGTCAAATCGTTGGCATCCCAGCCAGTACAGTACCTAGTGTGGCTGTTGATCTGCGATTTGGTAATGTTCCTGATGGAGCAGAGTTAAGGCCCATTTATCACCTGCATCACTTTGACGGCCAGCAGTTTCAAAGTAAAACGGTGGTGTGCTGAATAAAAATGATAAACAACTACCTTTATTTAGGTCCACTCTAACGCATGGTTCACCATCATCTGAACTCAAAGTGTGGTCTTATTTTCAGTTACATAATTGCATGCGTTTTAACTTGCCGAGTGTGTTATTTTTAATGCCACTTTTTTAAAGCCACACCTCAGTTTATAGGTGCTTTGGCATTAGTTAGGTGGCCCAATTTCACCCATACCTTTGCCCCATGGTTACCCGCTATAGAAGTAATTTTTACTTGGCTTGGGCAGCGTAACCAAGAGCCTTGACGCAGTACATCACCACTTTCAGCTATAGTGCCGCTGAGCACTAGTATTTCAACGCCCCCACTGGCATCTAAGGTTAAATTGGCACCGGCCTGAACCTCTATATACTTTACAGTTTCGTACCTGTGTTGGTGAAGAATTGCAGTTTTTATAGCACCCTTTGTTGTGGCAGAAGCCTCAGGCATAGTTAGCTGGAATTGCATGCGATCCTGCATGTCAAACTGCCATAGCTTTACAAATATAGTGCAGCCTTGATCTGACTTTGGTGAGTGATTTGTGGTGGGTGGATTGCGCACGTAGGTGCCAGCGGGGTAGTTACCATTCTCGTCTTGAAAGATACCCTCAAGAACAATAAATTCCTCTCCTCCCGTATGGCAATGCTCCGAAAAGTGGCTGTTGGCTGCGTAGCGCACTATTGTTGTTGCCCGCGCTATCTCGCCTCCTATTCGATCTAACATCCGCCTTTCTACGCCAGGCATTGGAGACTCCAGCCATGGTTCGTTATCCGAGTGGACGAGTACACGAAGATTAAAGTTCGCGTTTATTTGCATGCCATTTTCATCACTATAAAACTGCAACTCCCTAACCGCTAATAAGGTTCAAGAAGCTATTGTACGACAAAAAAAGGGTAGCCCATTATGGAGTACCCTTTTATTTAACTTTGGTTCAAGCTAACACTTAGCCTTTACCACGCCATGGAATAGTGCGGGTTATAACGGCGCGCATAATGAGATCAAACAGAAGACCAAGTACACCTAGGATTATAATCGTCACCCAGATTACTTCGTAATCTGATTGCTTGCGCGCAACGTTTTCTACAAAACCAATACCTGTAGTTCCTGCCAACATTTCTGCTGCCACCAAGGTACCCCAACACACGCCTATGGAAATACGAATGCCAGTAAGAATCTCGGGTAGAGAGTTTGGTAAGATAACGCGCCTGAGGATTTGGCGGTGACTAGCACCTAAAGAGTGCGCTGCATGTATTTTAGAAAGCTGTGTCCCCGTGGCGCCTGTGCGAGCTGATATAACCATAATGGCGAAAGCCACCATAAACAGTAGGAAGATTTTGCCGTCGTCCTGAATGCCAAAAATAGTTAAGATTAATGGAGCCCATGCTAAAGGTGGAACAGGTCGGTATAGCTCTACCATAGGATCAAAAAAGCCTTTTGCAAAGCGGCTTAAACCCATAAATAACCCAAGTGGAACACCTAAAATAATGCCAAAAAATAAGCCAATCACTACTCTAATAATGGAGTCCCACATGTGCCCCATAGGTACAGGAATAGAAAAGGAGTCGTAGTTGCCAGTAACAAAGTCTTGCACGTTAGATTTGAAGTTGCTTTTAATCTCACCATTTTGGGTGTGACGTGGATAATCACCAGGTACTAGCTCGGCAATCCAGTCTGGCAATAGGAAGGCGATCATGCCACCTACAGGTTGCCAACGATACCAAAGTAGTGGGATGTCTTTAAATCCGATATCTGGATCAGCAATACGCATTAAGGTGCCTAAGGTGTCCGAGGGTTTTGGTAACCAACGACCTGACCCTTGTTCACTGCAAGCACTATTACCGGCCATAATTCGACCACCAGGCATCATCCAAGCATCGAATGCTCTTAGACCGCCTTGCTGTGCGATATGAGTTTTATCAAAAGCCACTAAGGAAGATTGAATTTCATCTAAGCTATTGGGTGGGTAGATTGCACCATCATCAATACGCTTAAGCATCTTATTTAGTTGGCTATATAGCTTAGTATGAGCTTCTTGTTCTTCGATAGACAAATTGAGGTCTTCTTTAGAACGAGCTTTAGCGTCTTTAATGCGTGAGTTGATGTCAGCCACTTGCGCTAATAAGTGAGGGCTAGTGTTACGAAGCTTTACAAAGTCTTTAGCAATAAGTCGTATTTCGGCAGCGACGGCCGCATAGCGATAGCCAAGTGGGGTAGTTGCCAATACAGGAATTTCCTTTCCTGTATCACCCCAACCCGGTTGGGCGTCTGCAGCAGCCTGCTGAGAAACTGTAGGTGGACCAGGAAAGTCTGGATCATTGAAGTTGGCTGTTAGCCTGTCAATACGCTCAGCGATAGTTTTAAACTCTGTTGCCAAGCTAGTTTTTATATATACTGGATTAGCTTGGTCAACTAAAGCACTATGTAAACTAGTGAGTATGGCAGCAGCTTCCACTTCTACAGAATGCTTTAGGGCCAGTGTCTTTAGGTTGTTATTGATACGCTCAAGTTGAGCACTATCTCGTGCAATAAGGTCTGTGCCACGCAAGTTTTGTTTATCAAGTGGGAATTGAGACCGCATGGGTTTAATGGCGCTTTCTACCTTAGCGACTTGGCATAATTCGTTAGCCGCTTTTGGGTTATACGCTCGTGCAGCGTCCCAAGAAAAGTAGAACCAGATAAGCATTACAAAGGACATACCGGTAATGATCCAGTACCAGCCGCCAAGGGCTTTAGCAGGATTACCAAATACTAGGTCAGTTCTCTCTGTGGCCATAACCCGGCGGCCTTTAACAATAGATAAAGCCAGAGAGATGATTAAACCGATGATAAGAAAAGCAACAATAGTGTTACGTTGTTCAAATAGGAATTCGCTCATTATAGTGACCCCCCACCCATGATTTCTTCTTCCATATCCCAAATCATGGACAGAATTTCTTCTCGGGTTTCGCTGAAATGTTGCGTTTTTTTAATATCGCGAGGGTCTTGGGTTAAACCCATTTCTGCAAATGGTAAGCGGTATTCTTTGTGCAATCTACCTGGGCGAGGTGCCATTACAAATAAACGCTCGCCTAACATCAGCGCTTCTTCTACAGAATGGGTAATGATCATGATGGTCTTGCCAGTTTCTTTCCAGATTTTTAATACTAGTGACTGCATTTTTTCACGGGTAAGGGCATCTAGAGCGCCTAAAGGTTCATCCATAAGGATAAGATCTGGATCGTTAATCAAACAACGAGCCAAGGCAATACGCTGTTGCATACCGCCAGAAAGTTGGTAAGTGGGTGTGTCACCAAAGCCTGCTAGGCCTACAATTTCTAACCATTCGTCTACTTTTTTCGCTGTTTCAGTTGGATCTGCACCTTTCATGCGTAATCCAAAGTCTACGTTTTGAGCCACAGTGAGCCATTCAAATAAGGCACCTTGCTGAAATACCATACCTCGATCCACTCCAGGGCCCTGTATTTCCTTACCATCAAGCTCTACTGAACCGCTGGTGGGGTTAAGAAAGCCTGCGACAATGTTAAGTAGGGTTGTTTTACCACAGCC
>DCAT01000068.1:8058-14146 GCA_002312935.1 Oceanospirillaceae bacterium UBA1126
TTTAGGGCATGGACAACTAACCCAGAAGGCGTAGTGAACTGCATATTTAGGTTATCTGAAACTAGGTCACTCATAATGGGTAACTCTTATAGGTATATTTTGTGGGAATCGGGATCGAACGCTGAGCTCACAACAAGTCAGTGCTAATTCCACTGTAGGGAGCAAGAAACGCGGCACCCTAGAGGATACCGCGTGTTACTAAAACGATCTTAGTCTAGGAAAGACGTATCGATAGTCACGTTGTAATCGGCAAGAGCCGGAGTGTCGCTGGTTGCGAACATGTTACCCATAAAGGCTACCATGCTGCGAGCGATACCGTCAGGACCAAAGTAATCACGTTTTTGCTCAGCTACTGTTGGGAAAGTAAAGCCAGACATTTGAGAAGTCGTTGCTTCTTCAGTCATGCCCGCATCTTTAGCAATAACACTTAGCTTAGACTGGTCTGCAGCCCAAGCGGCGTTTGCTTCATGAGTAATTTCAACAAATGTGCGAACTAAATCAGGTTGTTCTTGCGCAAAAGTCTCAGTGACAGAAATAATGTCGAAACTACTAATTCCAGCTGCCGCTTTTTCTGAAGGAGTAAGCATAGGTGCGCCAACTTCTTTCATTTTAGCAAGTGAGTTAGCACCATAAGCGCAGGCCATTACAACAGCGCCATCAGCCAAAGAAACTGCTGCATCTGCTGGTTCTTGGTCAACGATTGTTAGTTGAGACACATCAACACCTAGGTTAGACATGGTCATACGGAAACCAAAGTCAGCCATTGTGTTTAGTGGAACTGCAACAGTTTGGCCTTCAAGTTCTGAAGCGTTATCTTTTGTAATGCCAGAGTCACTACGAACGATACAATCATCGGCAGCACCGTAAGCTACAGCGATAGCGATCATCTTAATAGGTGCGTTTGCATTAACAGCGTTGGCGAAAGGTGTAAGACCTTGTGAGTAAGAGATATCGATATCTCCTGAAAGCATCGCTTCAGTCATGCCTACGCCTGAGCCAAAGTTAGTCCAGTTAACAGTTTCGCCCATAGCGTCGTCGTATGCTTTTTCTACCTTGGCGATTTGGTTTGGTGTGGCCCACTCTAGAAAGTACGCTACATTTACATCTGCAACTGCATTACCCGCTAAAGCAAGCGCAATGGCTGCAGTTGATGTTTTTAATAAAGTTTTCATAACCCTGTTCCTTTTGTTGTCCTTTTACCGTGTGGTATTGGACCGATATTGTAATTATTAGTACAGATCTTAGACCTGTCATAAAGGTTCGGTAAGCTGGACATGTCAGTGGTGGCTCATGTTTACCCAACTAGGGAACGATATTAGAGTGGATGTCGATGCCTGAAATAGAACCAAACATTTTTTTATCTGGAGCCAAAAAATAAAAAACCCGAATAAACGCTAAAAAAAACTGACATAAGGGTCAAATTGACTCTCTAATAAGGTGCCAGGCCTGGCCCTGTGGCCAGCTTAAGTAATCAAAATGCCCCCCCCAGTCACCTAAAACAACACGGTCTCCATTATTTAAGTGGTGCACCTGTGGGCGATGAGTGTGGCCATGAATAAGCAACCTCACCTGATACTGATCCATAACATGGTTAACAGCTTCATCGTTAACGTCCATAATGTCATTAGGCTTCATTGCAGTTAACGCTTGGCTTTGCTGTCGATAGTCATCAGCTTGTTGCATACGCAATGCAGGGGCCATAGCTAAAAAGTCGTTTTGCCAGCTAGGGTCTCTCACAAGCGAACGGAAGTCCTGATAGCCTATATCGTCTGTGCATAGGGTGTCACCATGCATGAGCAAAACATTTTGACCATCAAAGACGACCACTGTAGGATCATCCAAAATTTGCACACCTGTAGCTAAGCTAAACTGTGGGCCAATTAAAAAGTCCCGATTACCCGCCATGAAAAACACTTTAGTGCCTTTAAGGGTAAGCTGCTTTAAACAGGCAATGGTATCGGCATAAGTGACTAGGCCTAAATCATCGCCTATCCAAGCTTCAAATAGGTCGCCTAATATGTAAAGTTCGTCATCGGCATTAATTCGTTGCTGACAAAAATCAATTAGTGCACGACTAAGTTCCGGCCGAGCCGGGTGCAGGTGTAAGTCGGCAATGAGTAGGCGACGCAAGGCGTTAGCCTTCTATTATGGTGGCAGATTCAATAACGACTGGATCTGCCGGTACATCTTGGTGGCCAGACTTAGAGGTGGTAGACACTTTTTTAATGGTGTTAACCACGTCCATACCTTCAACTACTTTGCCAAATACAGCATAGCCCCAGCCCTGCGAATTTTTGCCTGAGTGGTTAAGAAAAGCGTTGTCACCAACGTTAATAAAGAATTGTGCAGATGCAGAATGTGGGTCCATAGTGCGAGCCATGGCTAATGTGCCTTCATCATTAGTTAGGCCGTTGTCTGCTTCGTTCTCAATGTTGGCGCGGGTTTCTTTTTGATCCATGCTCACGTCAAAACCGCCGCCTTGTACCATAAAGCCGTCTATAACGCGGTGAAAAATGACACCATCGTAAAAGCCGTCACGTACGTATTGTTCAAAGTTAGCAGCTGTAATAGGTGCTTTTTCATAGTTAAGTTCAATGGTGATGTCACCAAAGTTGGTGTGCATTAATACATTTGACATGCGGCAGCCTTAGGAAGTAGTTGTTAATAAAGAGGGTGTATTATGAAGCTCACAGCCTATGGATGCAATCGCTGAGCTCAGTTTGGCATTTAAATTCTCACGAATTTAGCTAGCAAGGCAGGCTGCAAAAGACATATAATTATTGGTTTTTCACTGCAAGCCTTAAGGAGATCCATTCGTGGCCGAAAAAACCGTCGTACAGGCGTCAAACTTTGTTCGTAATATCATCGCTAAAGATGTGAGAAAGGGCAAAAGTGATGGCCAAGTCGTGACTCGTTTTCCACCTGAACCTAATGGCTACTTGCATGTGGGTCATGCTACTTCGATGCACTTAAATTTTGGCATGGCACATGAGTTTGAGGGGCGCTGTAACTTACGTTTCGATGACACTAACCCAGAAAAAGAAAGTGATGAATACATTCAGGCTATCAAGCGAGATGTGGAATGGTTAGGGTTTGATTGGGGCCAAGAAGAGTTTTATGCATCTAACTACTTCGAACAGCTGCACACTTTTGCACTTGAGCTGATTAACACTGGTTTGGCTTATGTCTGTGACTTAAGTCCGGACCAAGCGCGAGAATACCGTGGCAATCTTACTAAAGTAGGTAAGGATAGCCCTTACCGTGAGCGCAGCATTGAAGAAAATTTAGACCTTTTTGCCCGCATGCGGGCAGGTGAATTTGCTGATGGCAAGCGAGTATTACGTGCCAAAATTGATAATCAATCACCTAATATGAACATGCGTGATCCAATCATCTACCGCATTAGGCATATTGAGCATCATCAGACAGGCAATAAATGGTGCATCTACCCTATGTACGATTTTACCCATGGGTTATCTGATGCATTAGAACAAGTAACGCACTCTATCTGTACCCTCGAATTTGAAGATCATAGGCCCTTATACGACTGGTTTATAGACCATGTCACCTTGCCAAGTGGACCGCGTCGTCCACGCCAGTATGAGTTTGCTCGTCTGGAGCTTAACTACACAATTACGAGTAAGCGTAAGCTGAAACAACTCGTAGATAGCCATACTGTTACCGCGTGGGATGACCCGCGCATGCCCACAATCTCAGGGATGCGTCGGCGAGGTTATACACCCGAATCGTTACGTAATTTCTGTGCAGCAACGCCGGTTGCTCGCAGTAAGGGAATTACAGATTTTGGGCGTTTAGAATCTAGTGTTAGAGATGATCTGGACTCAACAGTATCTCGGGCCATGTGTGTGCTTCAGCCGTTAAAAGTCACTATTTCTAATTGGGTCCAAGACACCACAGAGACCCTATTAGTGCCAAAGCACCCTAAAGACGAAGCCATGGGCGAACGGCAACTAGTGATGTCTAAGCAGGTCTATATCGATCAAGCAGATTTTTCTGAGCATCCAGAGGGTAAGTGGAAGCGCTTGGCGCCAGAGCAGTCCGTGCGCCTGCGTGGTGGTTACATTATTACTTGCGAAGAAGTTATTAAGAATGCTGATGGCAAAGTGACTGAGCTACTGTGCCGCTATGATGAAAATACCTTAGGTAAAAAACCAGAAGGGTACAAGGTGAATGGCGTAGTTCATTGGGTGAGCGCCAGCCATCATGAATTGGTTAACGTACGTTTATATGATCGCCTGTTTAGCCACGCGAATCCAGATGGTGACAAAGATATTGACTTTATGACCTACGTAAACCCAGACAACCTGCGATTAATTGAAGGCGCTATGGCAGAGCCTTCTTTAGCGCTAGCAATTGATGGAGAGCGGTTTCAGTTTGAGCGTGAAGGTTACTTTTGTGTTGATAAAGACTCCACAACAGACCGCTTAGTATTTAATCGCACAGTCACTTTACGTGACTCTTGGGCCAAGAAGGGCTAACGGAAAAGTTAATTATGCTGCAGCTTCACAATACGTTGAGTAATAGTAAAGTCCCGTTTACGCCCATTGAGAAAGGTAAAATACGCTTGTACGTTTGTGGCATGACGGTTTATGACTATTGCCATATTGGTCATGCTCGCGTGATGGTGTCATTTGACGTCATTACTCGTTACTTAAGGCATGCGGGCTACCAAGTTGAATACGTGCGAAATATTACTGATGTTGATGACAAAATCATTAAGCGTGCAGCAGAAAATGGTGAGTCTTGTGATCAGCTAACGAATCGCTTTATTGATGCGATGCATGAAGATGAGCGGGCACTAAGCGTATTACCACCTAGCCAAGAACCTCGTGCAACAGGCCATATACCCGCTATTATTGATATGGTGAACATACTTATTGCTAAAAACTACGCGTATGCAGCAAGTAATGGCGACGTCTATTATCGTGTTGATAAATTTGAATCATATGGCGCGCTCACCAACCGTAAACTTGAAGACATGAGGGCAGGCGCTCGGGTTGATGTTAACGACGTTAAAGAAAATCCCTTTGATTTTGTTTTGTGGAAAGCCGCAAAAGTTGGCGAAGTGTCTTGGGCTTCGCCATGGGGAAATGGGCGTCCTGGTTGGCACATTGAATGTTCGGCCATGACTAAATGTTGCTTAGGTAACCACTTTGATATTCATGGCGGTGGGCCAGACTTGCCTTTTCCACACCATGAAAACGAAATAGCTCAGTCTGAAGCCGCTAATGGCGAAACCTTTGTTAACTATTGGTTACATGCGGGTGCAGTTCGAGTTAATAAAGAAAAAATGTCAAAGTCGTTGGGCAATTTCTTCACCATCCGTGAGGTATTAGCTAAATACCCTGCAGAAATCGTGCGCTATTTGCTTACAGCAAGTCATTATCGCAGCCAAATAGATTATGCAGAGGATGCTTTGGTTGAAGCTCAACGGGCACTGGACCGCCTTTACACCGCAATGGATCAGCTTGAGCTAACAGATGTGCCACTTGAAGGCCCTTATTTAGATCGCTTTAATGTTGCTATGGATGATGATTTCAATACCCGTGAAGCCATTGTTGTATTGTTTGAAATGGCACGTGAGGTAAATCGCCTTAAGCGTGATCTAGACCCCTCAGCAGCCTTGCTAGCCAGTCAGATGCGTGGCCTGGGTAATATCTTAGGTCTGTTAGCGTTAGAACCACATGCCTACTTAAAAGGTCAGGCAGGTGAGGGTGACCTAGCTGATGCAGACATAAATGTACTGGTTGCACAGCGCCACCAAGCAAAGATAGACCGGAATTTTGCGCTGTCAGATCAAATCCGTGACCAACTCAAAGAAGCGGGTGTAGTATTAGCAGACAGTAAAGATGGTACTGGCTGGAAGCGTGAAGTCTAGAATTGAAGTTTATTTTAACAGTTTGGTTTTATTGAGAAAAAAACCATACAATAAGCTTGACGAAACAGAGCAGCGGCTTTAATATACGCACCTCTTCAACGGCATGAGCCACTAGGCAGTAGCGTTGTAGAGGATGTCGGGGTATAGCGCAGTCTGGTAGCGCGCCTGCTTTGGGAGCAGGATGTCGGG
>DCAT01000184.1:0-185 GCA_002312935.1 Oceanospirillaceae bacterium UBA1126
CCTGTTCGTTCAAGGGTTTGGCGACGCGCTTCGCGACCCATAATACTTTGGAAGTCCCTTACTATTTTGGGGTAAGGGTGCGGGCCTGCAGCAGAACCAATAATGTAATACGTATTATCAACATTAGTGACCCAATCGCGCATTGCCTCGTTCAAGGCGTCTTTTAGGGTTTGGGTACCCGAAGT
>DCAT01000184.1:586-19138 GCA_002312935.1 Oceanospirillaceae bacterium UBA1126
CGCCCATATAAACCACACACTCTAAACCGAGACGAGCAGCCACAGTGGCACTGGCAACACCATGCTGACCTGCACCTGTTTCTGCAATAATCCGGGGCTTACCCATATGTTTCGCTAGCAGAGCTTGGCCAATGGTGTTATTAATCTTGTGGGCACCTGTATGATTCAGGTCTTCCCGCTTCAGGTAGATTTGCGCCCCGCCATAGGTCTTTGTTAACCGTTTAGCATGGTAAAGCGGCGACGGCCGACCCACGTAGTGAGCCATGTCTAAATCAAATTCAGCCTGAAACGCAGGGTCTTGCCACAAAAGATCATAGGTATCACTAAGTTCATCTAATGCTGCAAATAGAGTTTCTGATACAAAACGTCCGCCATAGGGCCCGAAATGGCCATTAGCGTCTGGCAATACTGATGCTTTAGTCACTAGATGTTCCTTTTATTTCAATATGGTTTGATAATTGTGAAGGTAAATACGATAAATAGGGTTTTGCTTGGCGCATAAATGCGGCAATCTTAGCATGATCTTTAACGCCTTTGTGGCTTTCAACACCGCCGCTGACGTCAATTGCCCAGGGATTAACTTGCTCGATCGCCAGTTGCACGTTTTGGACATCAATACCACCTGCCAGCACCACATCTGCAGCGATATCTTCAGGGATGCGATGCCAATCAAACTGGTCGCCTGTACCACCAGGTACACCCGCCTTATAGGCGTCTAGCAATAAGCCTTGGGCACGACTATAACATTGCCTTTGCTGATGTAGGTTAATGTTTGGGCGCATTCTCACAGCCTTAATCCAAGGCAGCTGAAACTGATCGCAAAACTGCGCTGATTCTTCACCATGAAACTGCAAGAGAGAAAGTGGCACTTGAGAAAGGATGTGGTCTATTTCTGCAGCCGTAGCATCGACAAACAAACCTACGCAAGAAACAAAGGGCGGCAAGGCACAAGCGATCTCTGCGGCAGTGGCAATATCAACCGCTCGAGGACTTGGTGGGTAAAAAACTAAACCAATAGCGTCCGCCCCAGCTTGTGCAGCAAAAACTGCATCATTTGCTTGGCGAAGGCCACATATTTTTACGCGAGGTTGTGTCACAATGAACCGCTGTTAGTGATCGCTAAAGGAGTAAAATCCACGCCTCAATGGTAGCAGATAATTCAGCCTTGTGGCGCACTATATAAGCTTATTAACCCACTCTTTTACACATTTATCCAAGGCGCCAAAAAATGTGGCCCTAGAGAGGTCTGCGGCAAATTAAAAACATCATCATACTCGGCATCTACAAAGTACAAGCCATAAGGTTTTGCCGTTGCTGCACTTACCCGCCGATCCCTTGCAATTAGCACTTCCATTGCCCACTCTGGAGGTGCTTCACCAGCACCAATTTTCATCAATAATCCTGCAAGATTGCGAATCATGTGATGCAAGAATGCATTAGCACGCACATCTAACACAATATAATCTCCTGCAGCTATAACGTTTAGATGGTGCATAGTACGTATGGGACTATTGGCCTGGCAAGCAGCTGCGCGAAATGAACTGAAGTCGTGGGTGCCTACTAGGTGATCAGCAGCCTTTTGCATGCTTACCATATCCAGAGGGCGGTAGTTCCAAGTCACCTCCTTATCCATCAACGCTGGCCTCAGGGCATGGTTATAAATCACATAACGGTACCGACGGGCGGTAGCACTGAAACGTGCATGGAACTTTTCATCTACCGGCTGTGCCCATTGAATAGCAACGTCATCTGGTAAATTCATATTGCCACCATGTGTCCATGCGCGTAGGGGCCTTTGCGCCACAGTATCAAAATGCACAACTTGAGCGCTAGCATGGACCCCAGCGTCTGTGCGCCCTGCACACATCACCTTTATCGGCTCGTTAGCCACAATACTGAGGGCATCCTCTAGCTTTTCTTGGACACTGATGTGCCCACTGGGCTGGCGCTGCCAACCATGATAGTGGCGTCCATTGTAAGCAATACCTAGAGCAATACGCTGCGTGCCCTCAGCCAAAAATTCAGACGCGTCTGCTTTAAATGTTGTGGCCATATAACCTTAGACCTCGTTAATGTTAGATAATAAAGCACTGGCTTTAGCTTGCTGTTTTGCATCACCTTGGTTGAGCACTTGGCGCAACATTGCTTGGGCTTTTTGCAGGTCTCCCATATCACGATAACTTAAGGCAAGATCTAATTTGGTATTCATCTCTTCATCATGAGACAAGTAATCCACAGGCTCATCAGCTTGGTTATGCATTAGCTTTTGGCCGGTCAACATCGCCTCTACGTCAGCAGACAAGTGCAATTGATCATCCTGAATTTTAGTATTTAAGCCTTCGTCCATTGCCTGGGTTTCGTCTTGCTCTTGTTGCTGCAACAATTCTTCAATAAAGCTACGTTCTGGCATGCCACCTCGCACTTTTTTTACACCTTGGTCCATATTGTCAGTTTGCGTACCTAGGTTAGTGGTGTAATCAGCCACTGGCTGATGGGCAGTTGACTGCTCTTCAATAACTTTTGAGTGGATTCGACCCTCTGGAAACCCCCTCCTACCGCGACTTATAATCCACCAAATAATTCCAGCTATAAACAATACTGGTAGTAACAAAAACCCTAACACTTGCACAATACTGCGCCACTGTGATGTCTGTACACTTTTTTCATTCACGTCATTGGCTTGCACGACAGAAGCGATAGTCGTTTCTGTTTTAGCTAAGGCCTGCTTAGCCTGCGCTAAATCCTGTTCTGTTTGATTAAGGTCTGCTTGTTTTGTTTCAAACTTTATATCTAGCGCTAACATACTGGCCTCAATTTGATCCTTCTGCTGGCTCAGGCTTTTAATATCCTGCTGCTGAACAGCTAAGCCCTGAGCTAGATTTTCACTCGTTTTGGCAAGCAACTCTTGTTGTGATAATGCCAGAGTGTGATTGACTTGGAGGCCTTCCACTTCGGCTTGTAGAATTTGTGACTGACTCGCCAAACTATTAAGCTTGTTCTGCTGATTTTGCACTTGCTGCTCAACACCTTTTACATTTTCTTGCTCTACCTTAGGGGCCTTAGGCTGGTTATTTGTCAGTTTTTTCTGCGCCAGCTCTACTGGAGCAGGAACCAAAACATCATAAGCAGCTTTGGCTTGTTTAGCTGTAAGCGAGTTTAGTTCATTTAAAGTAGGCAAAAGCAGCTTACTGTTGGCCATTACTTGGCGAATATCACCATTCCTATAGGCAGTTGGATTACCTCTATAGAGGCTAATTAATGTCTGCCAAGGGCTGATACCTTTTGGGCTATTGTTGACTGCAATTCGCCACAAATTTTGACCTGGCTTAACGACTACCCAGACTGGCGCTTGAAGAACGGGGTCTTTTGTAATAGCACCTGTTTTAGAGGCTACCAACTGAACTAGCGCTTCTTCCACTACTATTTCTGCCTCGATCGCCTGCACTAGAACCCCCGATGCTGAAACGCTTAGGTTAATTGGCTTTAACGGACCTTGCTCCTGTTCGGCTTTCTCTGCCACCTGCTGGGGTGCTACAAAACTAGGTAACTTGATGGCGTACTCTGCTAACAACCTGTCACCTAAATGATCAACTTCAAAGATAAAACTTAACTGGCTTTGTTCTACAGGCTGCTGCCCTATAACCTGCACTAGATAGTTGCCTGCATCATTAACAATGTTGATCTCTAACTCAGAATACCAATCTTGATAAGTTAAACCGGCTGCTCGAAATTGAGCCTTACCTGCCATACTAGCCACCATAGAACCTGGCACAATACCTTCTACTTCAGTTAATTCAACATGTAATTTCAAAGGCTGTAACACGGTTGAATCAAGGTATATTTGTCCAAGAGCAATAGACTGGGCGTTTGCACTTAACAAAATACTTGTGAAGCCAAGAAGAAATAAAAACGGTTTCATTTTTGTGGCTATCATATGTAATGCTACTCCAACTAGGTGAATTGTTATTGTCGCAGCCTGAGGGCCACAAAAAAAGGCGCCTAGGCGCCTTTTCACAGATTTCTCTACTTAGGCTTCTAACAAAATCCGTAACATGCGACGTAAAGGCTCAGCTGCACCCCACAAGAGCTGGTCACCAACAGTAAAGGCTGACAAGTATTCAGGCCCCATGTTGAGCTTACGTAAACGGCCCACAGGCACTGTCATAGTGCCTGTAATTTTAGCTGGTGTGAGTTCTGCCATAGTAAGGTGACGATCATTAGGGATCACCTTAACCCAATCATTGGCCGCAGCAAGCATACCTTCAATTTCATCTAGCGGCACATTTTGCTTCATTTTAATAGTTAATGCTTGGCTGTGGCAGCGCATTGCGCCCACACGAACACACAAACCATCGACCGGGATAATATCTTTAGTACGACCTAGAATCTTATTAGTCTCAGCTTGAGCCTTCCACTCTTCACGACTTTGGCCGTTATCTAACTGAGAGTCTATCCAAGGAATCAAACTGCCAGCCAACGGTGCACCAAATTGGCTAGCATCATTATCGCTAGCGTTAATGGCTAGAGACACCTTGCGATCAATTTCTAAAATTGCCGAAGCAGGGTCTGCTAACTCATCAGAAACAGCGGCGCTGACGTACCCCATTTGCTTCAACAACTCTCGCATGTGCCGAGCACCCCCGCCAGAAGCTGATTGATAGGTCATTGCAGACATCCACTCAATTTGATCAGCTGCAAACAGCCCACCCAAGGCCATCATCATTAAGCTTACAGTGCAATTGCCACCAATAAATTCGGTTTTACCTTGAGCCAAGGCCTGATCAATAACATTACGGTTAACTGGATCTAATACAATGACACTGTCATCTTGCATCCTTAAGCTAGACGCTGCATCAATCCAGTAACCCTTCCAACCCGCCTTACGCAGAGGTCCAAAAACACGATCAGTGTAGTCACCACCTTGACATGAAATAATAATATCCATTGTTTTAAGGGTGTCTATGTCGTGGGCGTCTTGTAATACTGGTGTTTGCACACCAAAGTCAGGCGCAGCTTGGCCAGCTTGAGACGTGGTGAAAAATACTGGTTCGATTAATCTCAGATCGTTTTCTTGCTGCATCCGCTGCATCAACACTGAGCCAACCATACCACGCCAACCTACGAGTCCTACACGCTTCATTTTCTAAACCTTTTCCTTAAAACCACTAAAATTAATGTATCTTAATCAAGCGCTATATTAACTGTTAACTAGTGCATAAACTACCGCATCACCCATGGTTCTTGTATCTACTGTTCGATTACCATCAGAGCTAATGTCTGCAGTACGAAGTCCCTGATCCAACACCTCACTGACAGCAGCCTCTATGGCATCTGCTGCCGCACCTTGGTTTAAGGTGTAACGTAACATCATCGCCGCTGACAAAATTGTCGCCAAGGGATTAGCTTTTCCTTGGCCAGCAATGTCTGGAGCTGACCCGTGGCATGGTTCATACATACCCTTGCCTGCCTCATCTAGCGAGGCTGAAGGTAACATACCAATAGACCCAGTAAGCATAGCTGCCGCGTCAGACAATATGTCGCCAAACATATTGCCTGTAACCATGACGTCAAATTGCTTAGGTGCGCGGACTAGCTGCATGGCAGCGTTATCAACGTACATGTGACTCAACTCTACGTCAGGGTAGTCTGTGGCCATTTCATCCATAATTTCACGCCATAGTACGGTGACTTCTAATACATTGGCCTTGTCTACTGAACACAATTTACCACCCCGGGCGCGAGCAGCTTCAAAAGCCACTTTGCCAATGCGACGAATCTCTGATTCTGCATAGACATAGGTGTTGTAACCCTGTCGCTCCCCGTTGTCTAACACACGAATCCCACGTGGTTGGCCAAAATAGATACCACCCGTTAACTCCCGCACAATAAGAATATCTAAACCCGATACAATTTCAGGTTTTAAGCTAGAGGCATCGGCCAATTGTGGGTATAAAATAGCAGGACGTAAGTTACCAAATAAATTTAAGTTTGAACGCAGGCCCAGCAAACCCTTTTCAGGTCGAATCGCCATCTCCAAACCATCCCACTTAGGGCCACCAACGGCACCTAACAAAATAGCGTCTGCCGCTTTAGCTGCATTTAACGTCGCCTCAGGCAATGGCCCTCCTGTCGCATCAATAGCACTGCCGCCTACCAAAGCGCTGGTGATTGCCAGGCCCAAATTAAACTTAGCGTCTGCGGCAAGCAGCACTTTTTCTGCTTCGGCTACAATTTCTGGGCCTATGCCATCACCTGGCAAAACTAATACATTATGTGTCATGTGTTTCATCTCGAATCGAATAGATGTTTATTGTGTTAAGTGCCTAATCGGCAAACAACCAAGGGGCCTGTTGACGACGTTTTTGTTCATAGCGTTGGATGCTACTGGTTTGTTCTAAAGTCAAACCAATGTCATCTAAACCATTCAGCAAACAATGGCGCCTAAAGCTGTCAATTGAAAAAGCAATGTCGCCTGCACTAGAACCAGAAATCACCCCGTCCTTAAGGTCAACTGTCAACTCAAATCCAGACGTGGCTTGTGTGTCTGCAAAAAGCTGATCTATTTGCTCATTTAATAGCGTAATTGGCAAAACTCCATTCTTAAAACAGTTATTATAAAAAATATCTGCAAAGCTTGGCGCAATAATACAAGAAATACCAAAATCTAACAGCGCCCAGGGTGCATGTTCCCGGCTAGAACCGCAACCAAAATTATCCCTTGCTAAGAGTATCTTAGCTCCCTTATAGCGTGGGAAATTAAGTACAAAGTTAGGGTTAATAGGCCTTTTAGATGAATCTTGATCTGGTTGACCTTCATCTAAATAACGTAATTCGTCAAATAAATTAGGTCCAAAGCCAGAGCGTTTAATTGATTTTAAAAACTGCTTCGGGATAATCATGTCAGTGTCGACATTGGCTCTATCCAAAGGCGCTGTGATGCCTGTTAACTGGGTAAATGCTTGCATCTTATACTGCTCCTTTGGGTATTATAAATTGAAGGTGCGAACATCTACAAAATGTCCTGCAATGGCAGCAGCAGCAGCCATTGCAGGACTCACTAAATGAGTCCGCCCACCAAAACCTTGACGGCCTTCGAAGTTCCGGTTAGACGTGGATGCACAGTGCTCACCCGCTCCAAGCTTGTCTGCATTCATTGCTAGGCACATAGAGCAACCTGGCTCACGCCATTCTAGGCCAGCATCGGTGAAGATAGTATGCAATCCCTCAGCCTCTGCTTGTGCCTTAACTAACCCCGAACCCGGCACAACCAACGCTTGCTTTAAGGTTTTGGCCACTTGATGACCCTCTACTACTGCGGCAGCAGCCCGTAAATCTTCAATTCGGCTATTAGTACATGAACCAATAAATACACGATCTAAGTGAATATCAGTAATCGCCTGATCTGCTACAAGGCCCATATACTCGAGGGCACGGGTAATGCCAGACGCTTTAACATCATCTTTTTCTTTGGCAGGATTAGGTACATTGGCAAATACAGGAAGGACCATCTCTGGCGATGTACCCCACGTAACTTGAGGTGCAATAGCAGCACCGTCTAATACGACTACATGATCAAATTCAGCGTCGGCATCAGAATGCAAGTCTTGCCATGCAGCAACAGCTAAATCCCAGTTTTCACCTTTGGGAGAAAAAGGACGGCCTTCTACGTAGTCGATAGTAGTCTGATCTACCGCTACCATGCCGACACGTGCCCCAGCCTCAATAGCCATGTTACACACGGTCATTCGGCCTTCCATAGTCATGTCTTCAAATACTTTACCACCAAATTCAATGGCATAACCGGTGCCGCCAGCAGTGCCAATCACACCAATGATAGCCAACACCACATCTTTAGAAGTAATACCTTCACCCAAGTCTCCATCAACTCGGACTAACATATTCTGCGACTTTTTTTGAATAAGGCATTGTGTGGCTAATACGTGCTCTACCTCTGAGGTTCCAATACCGTGGGCTAAGGCTCCCATAGCACCGTGTGTGGCCGTATGGGAATCACCACATACCACGGTCATTCCTGGCAGCGTAGCACCTTGTTCTGGGCCCACTACATGCACTATACCCTGGCGCTCATCTTGCATTTTAAATTCAGTAATACCAAACTCATCACAATTATCACCTAAGGTGACTACTTGAATCTTAGACACGGGGTCTTCGATACCATCCACACCAATGGCACGTTCATTAAAAGTCGTAGGCACATTATGATCTGGCGTAGCTAAATTAGTATCTATACGCCACGGTTTACGGCCTGCAATGCGCAACCCCTCAAAGGCCTGTGGTGAAGTTACTTCATGCAGTAGGTGGCGATCAATGTAAATTAGGCAACTACCATCGTCTTGTTGCTTAACAAGGTGGGCGTCCCACAACTTGTCATATAAAGTTTTACTGGCCATTTCCAATCCTAAAGGGATGTAAGTAATACGAATTATACCTAGGCTATATCAATAACTCTAATTCCAATTAATTTATTTTACTATTCCCTTTAGTTATTTCATTTATCTATTCCAATGGCTTAGGCAAATAGGTATTCTTTACCAATGGATAGTCTCGCACTAAAAGCCTTTATGGCTGTTGCTCAACAGGGCTCGTTTTCACGGGCTGCAGATGAATTGTTCCTCACCCAACCTGCTGTGAGCAAACGCATTGTTAAGCTTGAAAACCAACTTAAAACCCGTTTGTTTGATCGTATTGGACGAAATGTATCCTTAACTATTGCTGGGCAACATTTGTTACCTAAAGCTAAGGCCATTTTAGAAGCTATGGAACATACTGCAGACGAACTGACTAACCTGTCAGGTCGTGTAGGTGGGCGACTTAAAATTGCAACTAGCCATCACATTAGCCTGCATCGTCTGCCCACACCCCTAGGCAAATTTATAGCACTCTACCCTCAAGTGGAACTTGATATTCAGTTTGCTGAGTCTGAGGTGATTTACGAAGGGGTTTTACAAGGCCGATGGCAACTGGGCATTATTACCCTCAACCCAGAACCTCATGCTCAATTGCAGCAACGGTCTATTTGGCAAGATACTATGCAGTTTGTCGTGGCACCAGAGCACCCACTCAGCCAACATAATTCTGTAGATTTATCTCATTTAAGCAGCTTTCCTGCATTGCTAAGCAAAACCAACACCTTTACACGCAGGATCGTAGAACAAGATTTTGCAGCCCAAAACCTTGCTCTTAAAGTAGCCATGTCAACTAACAACTTAGATACCATTAGAATGATGGTGAGCATTGGTATGGGATGGAGTATTTTGCCTCAAACATTGATCAATTCGCAGATTAAGGTTATTGATACACTATCTAAACCCATTGTTAGACAATTAGGTACTGTATGGCACCCACAGCGAAGCTTATCAAATGCTGCTGAGGCATTTATAGAGTTACTGAAAACGCCTTAAATGTAGCCACTTATTACAACATAAAATGTTTAATTATTTTTCTATAAAAAATATTCGTTAACAGGTGATTATCTTATTCCCAACAGGGCAAACGTAGTTTAGAATGCGCAAATTATATGAGGGATAATAGCCATACAACATTAGTTGTATATAGGCTATTTAAAAAATAATAAAGAGGCAGCTATGTCCGAAAAGAAACCTATCCGCTACGCTTTTTTGCAAATCCCTAATTACTCTATGGTAACCTTCTCGTCTGCTGTTGCCAGCCTTCGCGGTGCTAACTACATTAGCAAAGAAACGCTTTATGAATGGGAAGTGGTGTCGATGGACGGCGCACCCGTTACTGCAAGTGTCGGCTTCGAAGTGACCCCTACCATTCACGTTAATGATTTAAACTTAAATGGCTTAGAAGCCATTATAGTCTGTGGTGGCACTTATATAGATCGTGCCTATGATAAAAGCACCTTGTCTTTTTTACGCAAAGTAGCCAATGCAAAAATTAATATCGGATCTACCTGCACTGGCAGCTATTTATTAGCTGCCGCCGGATTACTTGATGGCTACAAATCTACTATTCATTGGGAAAACCTCGCCAGTATGCGTGAAGAATTTCCGAATGTACTCATGTCATCTAACTTATTTGCCATCGATCGTGATCGATTTACCTGTTCTGGCGGAAATTCATCCTTAGATATGATGCTGCAGTTTGTAAGCAACCACCATGGTCCAGAATTAGCAGCAGCTGTGTCTGAAATGTTTATCATGGAGCGTATACGAGACCACCATGATACTCAGCGTATTCCATTACGCTTGCACTTAGGCAATAGCCAACCTAAGTTAATTGAAGCTGTGGCCCTGATGGAGGCTAATTTAGAAGAAACGATCAGCTTAGATGATTTGGCACATTACGTAGGTGTCTCTCGTCGCCAGCTAGAGCGGCTATTCCAAAAGCACCTTAAGTGTGTACCGTCACGATATTATTTAGAATTACGCCTTAACCGGGCTCGCCAGCTTTTATTACAAACTAACCTCTCTATTATTGATGTTTCTTTGGCTTGTGGCTTTGTATCAGCGCCTCATTTTTCTAAGTGTTACCGAGACTTTTTTGGCATTCCACCACGGGAAGAGCGCCGTCGCTTCTCACCGGGTCAAAGTGTGCGTGCAGCTGAAGAAAGTCTTAACAAAAGCAACCAGTCACATGCTGAGAAATTAGCTTTAGAAGGCATTTTGGAGAAGGCTGAGGAAGGCATTAACCAAAGCATGAACGCAGACACCCAAGGTATCTTACCTGATCAATAGCCACCTAATAAAACTCATGCATTGAGAATAGCTATCGCCAGCTCACTGCCAGGGAGTTCTAAAGCGGCGATCCACACCATCATACCAATAAGTGATGCGGCAGTGAGCAGGTACCAAATTAGGCTAAATACTATACCGTAGGTATTGAGCTTAGGCTTAGGGTCTTGATCGAAACTATTCCAGTCAGCCAACAAATCAACCAAACCCATAATCCCAAAAAAGCCTATCAGCGCGAAGCCTTGGGTAAAACTGTAGCCAATTAATACCCCAGAAATAACGACCAGTCCTACATAGATGAATCGACTTCGCCCAGAGTACACCAAGGCTTTAACCACACGACCACCATCTAACGGGTAAATTGGTAGTAGGTTGACCAAGTTAACCAATGCACTGACAGAGGCCACTAGGCCTACGAAATGATTGTCTGTAATCACAAAACCTATAAAAAAAGCCACACTCATGGCTAAGCCAAAAACAGGCCCCATCATCGCAATATAGAGCTCCTGCCAGTGTGTTTTTGGACTGTCACCTACAGCAACACCGCCAACAAAAGGAATAATGTAAATGCCCTTTGTAGGTATACCAAAACGTTTCATGGCTCGAATATGACCATATTCGTGGAACATTAAAATAGCCAATAGTGTCACTGCAAACTCAAAACTGAGCATAATAGTCCAGCCAGATAGCGCCATAGCCACCAGTGCCACCTTAAAAACCTTAACACTCTTAAATAGCTTTAGGGCAATACCTATCATCACACCCATACGTGCACGATTATTCGTTTGCATGCTTCTTACCCTCTGCGTCGGCGACGTTTCTTGTCGCCATTTTCTGATTCAGCACTAGCTTCCTTAAGGGGTGGTAAAGTGACTACTTTTTCTAACTCTGGGAATGCGTCTACTTTGTTAGGAAACGCCATTGCATCAATAAATAATTGTTGGAAATCTGGTTCTACAGCTGTTTCAATTTTTTCAATACTGCGCACTACCTGTTCAATTTCTACGCGTGACGCTTCGTTGAGCAAAGCGATACGGGCACCCGTGCCAGCAGCATTGCCAGCAGAAGACACTTCATTTAACGCACAGTCTGGAATCAAGCCTAAAACCATGGCGTACTTGACATCAATATGGCTGCCAAAAGCCCCAGCAAAACGAATACGATCCACTTTATCTACTTGCTGATACTGCATCAACAACTTAACCCCTGCGTATAACGCTGCTTTAGCTAACTGGATAGCCCGGATGTCATTTTGCATGATTTTCACAGCACCACGAGTTTCTGTGGATGGCATAATTTCATATGAAAATGTTCGACCATCTGGCTGAATCCTAGGATTGGTAGCCGCTAAACTACCATCTACAACGCCATCTTGGGTGATCACCCCGGCTAAGTACATCTCTGCCACAACTTCAATAATGCCCGAACCACATATCCCCGTAATACCAGTCTTTTCAGTGGCTGCATCAAAACCTTCTTCATCAGACCATAGTTCACAACTAATCACTTGAAAGCGGGGTTCCAAGGTGACCGGATCAATACGAATACGCTCAATGGCCCCTGCTGCAGCACGCTGACCACAACTAATTTGGGCACCCTCAAACGCTGGCCCTGTTGGACTGGAACACGCAACTAGGCGATGTCGATTGCCCAATACAATTTCAGCGTTGGTGCCAACATCTACCAACAAGGTCATTTCATCATGATTGTAAGGTTCTTCTGCTAAAACCATGCCTGCAGTATCTGCGCCTACGTGGCCGGCTATGCACGGCAACAAGTACGCACGTGCTTGCGAATTCAGATTTACACCCATATCACGGGCTAATATGTTCACTGCCATGTCTGTGGCCAAAGCAAAAGGCGCGCCACCTAGCTCTATAGGATTAATCCCTAATAACAAATGGTGCATGATTGGGTTAGCAACAAAGGTAATTTCTAATAAATCTGCAGTTTCACATTCAGCTTGTTTCACTAAGTCTGTCACTAAGCCATTAATCGCTTCGCGCACAGCATTAGTCATGTCCACTTCACCACCCGGATTCATCATCACATAAGACACCCGGCTCATGAGGTCCTCACCAAAACGAATCTGTGGGTTCATGACACCTGAACTAGCAACAACTTCACCACTAGACAAATTACATAGGTGAGCAGCAATAGTGGTGGAGCCTACATCTACAGCAACACCAAAGATTCTGTCCTTTAAACCAGGCCAAAGGGCAACGATTTGCTCGCCTTGACGCACAGCAACGGTGACACCCCAATTTCCTGCTCTTAAAATAGGTTGTATGGTGGCCAGCAGCGCTACATCATAAGACAGATTAAGCAATTGCCAATCTGCTTCTAAGGCGTTCAGCAGGCGTCTTAAATCACCTGAAGGGTCGTGCATGTCTGGTTCTTGTACTTCTACGTAGTAAAGACGCACCAAAGGGTTAATGTCTATGTCGTGGTGCTCAGCGTCCTTTCGAACCATCTGGTGATGCACTTGGCTTTCTGCTGGCACATCCACCACAATGTCTTTAAGCACCTTGGTGTGGCAACTTAAGCGTCGGCCCGGCTTTAGTCCCCTGCGTTCTGCAAATTTAAGTTCTGGGGCAGTAATAGGCTCTAAGCTATCTGCAGTAGAGGTAATACCAAATTTGGCAAATTCACCTTCACTCACAAAAATTTGGCAACGACCACAAATGCCTCTTGCACCGCACACAGAGTCTATATCAACATTAAGATAACGAGCCGCTTGCAACAAGGGCGTACCCACAGGGAAACGCCCACGTTTACCGGAGGGAGTAAATACTACTAAAGCATCATCGGTATTAGTTTGACTCATAAGGTCATCTCAATATTTTATGGTAAGGCTAGGTAAAATTAACCCTACATAATTAATGTTTTAAATTTGCACAAAAAAGGGCCTATGAGGCCCATTTATTTATCTATCGCTCACCAATGCTGACCTAAACACTGCGACGACGACCACCAGTGCGGCCACCGCGAGAACCAACACCCACTGCATTTGGATCACGATAGGCTTTAATCCAATCTTTACATTCTGGATCGTGGCCCATCATTAGGTTGCCACCACGCACACCCAGCATCACCTCGGGGTGCATTGGGTTGATAATAGCAGAAGTCATACCCGAGGCAACAGCACAAGCAATAAACGCACAGTTTACGCCATTGCGGTTAGGTAGACCAAAACTAAAGTTGGAGGCACCACATGTCGTATTCACTTTAAGCTCAGTACGCAGGCGGTGAACAAGCTCCATTACCTGACGTCCAGAAGTGTTGATGGCCCCCACTGGCATAACCAAAGGATCTACCACAACGTCTGACGCTGGAATGCCATAATCAGCGGCTCGCTGAACAATCTTCTTAGCCACTTCAAAACGTACATTAATGTCTTGTGAAATACCTGTCTCATCATTAGATATGGCCACTACTGCTGCGCCATATTTCTTAACTAAGGGCAACACACGGTCCAAGGATTCATCTTCTCCTGTTACCGAGTTTAACAAGGCCTTGCCTTTATAAACTGCAAGACCTGCTTCTAGGGCCTCAATAATGGAGGAATCAATACATAAAGGCACATCAACTAAAGACTGAACCAATTGAATTGTTTTAGCCAAGATAGCGGGCTCATCGGCTAATGGAATACCAGCATTAATGTCTAAGATCATGGCACCTGCAGCAACCTGTGCCAATGCATCAGCTTCTACACGGCTGAAATCGCCATTTTTCATCTCTTCAGCCAATAGCTTACGGCCAGTAGGGTTGATACGTTCGCCAATAACTGCGAAAGGACGATCAAAACCAATTACAACTTCTTTGGTAGCGGAGCTGATAATAGTATCAGTCATGTAAAATTCCTGCTTTAGGGTGTAATAAAAGCCAGTCACCTGGCCCAAAAATTAATTAAGAGTTAACTGTGAAGCTTTTGCCGTTCAGTTCAAAATAGCCATCTTGCACTTGGTACATCCATGCAGCAGATTTTTTTAAGCCGCCTAATGGGTATAAGTGACACTGAGCAATCAAGCACTCTGGATCGTTATGCATACCGGTCACTATATCGCGCATCAACTCACTTGGCTCTGAGGAAGGAGCGTTGACGTATTTACCCAAAAATGAGTCTTTAAGGCCCAGCTTCACCATATTCATCGGATTACGCGTTAAGAAACGCACCGATGCACCCACACCACAGTGAGCGGCATGACGCATAAGTGTTTTGATGGTGGCAATGCCAGGCACACCAATGTGTATCGGTAATTTATTGCCTGCCGCACGAATATCACGTTCCCATGCAAAAATAGGCTCTGCTTCAAACGCAAACTGTGTGGCTAAATATAAGCTCATGTCTGTTTGCTTAGCAAAATCGTTCTTTTCTTTAATTGCCAGAGCACACGCCTCTGGGCTGATATCAGGACTGCCTTCTGGATGACCGGCAAGGCCCATTTTCAAAATGCCATACTTTTCAAACAAACCCGTTTGTAGTACTTCTATTGATGACGCAAAATCGCCTACCGGTGTATTGACACCGCCACCAATTAATAAACCTTCAGTGACCCCTGTTTCACCTTGGAGTAAAGCAAGGTTTTCTTCCAAAAATTTGGCAGAAGGAATAGACCGAGCCGCGAAATGTGGCACTGGGTTAAAGCCTTCGTCCTTGAGGCGACGGACAGTGGAGACCGTATCTGCAAAGTCTGAACCCGGCAAAAAAGTTACGTATACGGTACAACCTGGGCGCAATAGTTGCCTAAAGTCAGCTACTTTAGCAGCACCACCTGGGGTAACTTCTACCGTAGTTTTTTGCATTAAATTAATAATGGCTTGTTTTTCCGCAACTGCATTTAACGCCATGGATACTTCTCCAAAAAAATAAGGCTAGATTTCCAGCCAATTACTCTGCAATACCGCCAGCAGCCACTAATACTGCTAAACGCTCATCGGTGTACTCAGCTTCAAGCTGGTTAACAGTGGCTTCTAGTACAGCTTCTAAATCATCACCACAGCTTGTGGTATCACGACGCCATTCTGATAAGTAACCATCACTTCCATAAAGCCCAGAGCGCATTGCAGCTTTATCTACAGCTTTTTCGAAACGCTCTTCTAGTGGACGCTTTGCACTCGTACGACCTTGTTTAACTATTACTTGGGCTGGAATATCACGCCACATAACGATGGTTAGCTTGGCCATTTAATTACCTGTTCGGTGTAGTTACTGTAATGAGTCCGCAGTTCTTCAGCCATTTGGCCGTATCCTGTTTCCACTCTCTCGTATTTTAAACCCAGTTTTTTTGCAGCCGCTTCAGCAAAATGATCAAGTTGCCGGTTCGGTTCCTGAACTAGATAAACTAATTTTGTATAATGAGCAAACATCAGCTCAATAAGTTTAGGATGCTTGTTAAGACCCATACCTTCCATGATGAGCTGTTCAAAGTGTTTGGCCAGGTAGTCAGTGAGGTAAAAGGTACCTAATTCCTGCTCAGACATGGCAGCAAAATTGTCACTGCCACTATAAAACTCATAACAGTGAGAGCCAGATAAACGTTGTATATTATACTTATCCAACACCTTATCTAACTGGCCTCCAGTGCCACAATCACCAAACGCAGCAAATACATGATCATAATCTGCGGCGTAGGCTGCTAAACGATCTTCGACGGCGGCAGGGATTTTGTCTGGCTGATTATGCAATTCTGCTGGAATTTGCGTCACTTTCAAGTTTTGCCAGCCACTACTCTTGGCCACTGCCATAACTTCTCGAGCAATGGCGCCACAGGTAATGACCAGCAGGCTAGCAGGTTGCATGGGTTGCCCCTTTACCTTACCTAAGCCGCACGCTTTGCAGCGATAAATTTCTTCGCTGTCTCTACAGCTACGGCTGCATCACGGCAATACGCGTCTGCGCCAACAGCATCGCCAAATTCTTCGTTCAGTGGCGCACCACCAACGAGAACAATAAAGTCATCCCGGATACCCTGCTCTTTCATGGTATCTATAACAACCTTCATGTACGGCATGGTAGTGGTCAGTAGCGCAGACATACCTAGAATGTCAGGCTTGTGTTCTTCTAGCGCGGCTAGGTACTTGTCTACAGGACAGTTGATACCAAGATCGATCACTTCAAAACCTGCACCTTCCCACATCATCGCCACAAGGTTCTTACCAATATCATGGATATCACCTTTAACTGTGCCAATAACTGCTTTACCTACAGGCAGCGCACCAGTTTCAGCGAGTAATGGTCGAAGTATTTTCATGCCTGCTTTCATTGCATTAGCCGCCATTAAAACTTCTGGCACAAACAAAATACCGTCTCTAAAATCAACACCTACTATGTTCATGCCGCCTACAAGAGCTTCATTCAACACCCTGTCTGGCATCCAACCCCGGCCCAACAATATGGTTGTACCTTCTGCAATTTCGTCTTCCATGCCGTCATAGAGGTCATCATGCATTTGCTCTGTTAACTCTTCATCACTAAGACTACTAAGGTCAAGATCTTCTTCAAACTGGTCTTCAGACATAGATTCTACTCCTGCAGGAAAAACGGCATTTCATCGAGGCTTCAACGAATGGCATTATATGGGCGCTAGATTATCTAGGATGACCATTTTGAGCTAACTTGCCTACGACAGAGCATTATCGAAACGCGACCCATTGGGCTGCCGTCGACTAGTCAACACAAATCTATGATACCACTAGCAAACCCTTGCCTTACTTGAACATTACCCATGTACCCTGAATCATATTCAAGTGATACTGGAGATCGTTCGACATCAGTAGTGCATACTTATAGTTGGATGACCTAACATGCCGATCAAAATTAAGATAAAATGCATTTCGAATTAGTAAGTCTATTATTGAGCAATCCTCAATTAGGCTGTTTATTATCACCAACATGAGCTATCCAATCATGGCACACCTTATCGACGGCAAGCAATTTGCTGCTAAACTACGTGAAAAAATGACAGGTCAAATTGCTTCGATTAAAGCAGACCATAATATCGTTCCAGGTCTAGCTGTTGTGCTAGTCGGTGAAGACCCAGCTAGCCAAGTTTACGTGCGCAGTAAAGGCAAGCAAGCTAAAGAATGTGGCATCACTTCTATAGAGCACAAATTAGAAGACACCACGTCAGAAGAGTTTTTGCTTAATCTCATTAATGACATGAACAACAACCCGGCTATTAACGGTATCTTGGTGCAGCTGCCACTACCGAAGCACATTGACTCTGCTAAAATTCTTGAAGCGATTGACCCTGCTAAAGACGTAGATGGGTTCCACCCGATTAATGTAGGTATGTTGTCTACTGGCGGCAAGGGAATGATTCCCTGCACCCCTCTTGGCAGTCTCATGATGTTGCAAGATTATCATGGTGACCTAACGGGCATGACCGCAGTTGTGGTAGGTCGTTCTAACATCGTGGGTAAGCCTATGTTTAATCTGTTACTGCAGCAAAGCTGCACCGTAACTATGGCCCACTCGCGCACTAAAAATATTGAAGCCGTTGTTCGCGAAGCAGACATCGTGGTCGCAGCTGTAGGTGTTCCAGAGCTTGTGAAAGGCGATTGGATAAAGCCTGGAGCAACAGTTATCGACGTGGGTATTAACCGCATTCAAACTGCTGAAGGTAAAACTAAGCTTGTGGGCGATGTGCATTTTGAAAGCGCAGAAAAAGTAGCTGGTGCAATCACGCCTGTACCGGGTGGTGTTGGCCCAATGACTATCGCATGTTTGCTATATAACACAATGGTTGCTGCTTGCCGCCATAACAACGTTGAGCTACCTAATGGTTAACGCATTAGCATAGCAAGGTAACAAAAAGGCCTCCATATTGAG
>DCAT01000184.1:19513-21263 GCA_002312935.1 Oceanospirillaceae bacterium UBA1126
GTAGTTTTCGCCCACTGAGCTGGCGCAAATACGACTTAACCGGTTAAAGGAAAAACCGGTCTTTTCTCGCCAGTCGTTAAAGCAACGCTGCACCTTGGTTAAGTCACTTTTATTACTCGGTTCATTAGCAATATCTAAGCCTGCACCTTGCAAACATGTCACCACATCATTGGTGAGCATGAACGTATCCAAACCCATCTGCCTTAACATCCGAGGCCCACTCATACCTCCAAGACGACCCCCACCCACTTTCAAATGGCGGAAAAGTCCTATGAGGTCATCTTTTGGCCATTGGGCCAAAAAGGCTGCAAAGCTCTCGTGTTCTGCGCAGGTGTCAACAATGTAGCTAGCATTTTGTGGCACACTCATGATTTTTTGCATGCTTCGGACAATCCGTTTATCTGTGCCAAACTTTTCCAACTGTTCTGGACTCAACAGAATTATCTTTTCTGGGTTAAAACCAAAAAACACAGTTTCAAAATCTTCCCACTTATTCTCAATTACTCGCCAAACAAAGCCAGCTTGGAAAACCACCTTGGTCATCATTGATAAAAAACGATCATCTGGCTGTGATAAAAAATAGTCCTCAGGCAACGGCTCATAAACCCTTGCTTCCAGACCTTTTTCTCCACCCTTGCGGAACAGCGCACGCTCAAGAATAGGCTCAAACTTTGCCATAACTCACCTGTGTAATTGAAATGCTTTTATATATTATAACTAAGTGCACTTTGGATTACTTCATTTTGCACTTAAAGACTGAGTCACCCAGCAAACACTAGGCATAAAAAAGGCCTTTTTTAAGGCCTTTTATAGGGGTTTACAATGGCTTATTTGTAAACTGGGAAACGTGCACAAAGAGCAGAAACTTTAGCACGGACTTGCGCATTAATCGCTTCGTCTTCGATATTATCCATTACATCACACATCCAACCTGTGAGGTCAGTGACTTCTTCTGGACCAAAACCTCGGGAAGTAATTGCTGGCGTGCCTACACGGATACCCGAGGTCACAAATGGAGATTGGGGGTCGTTAGGTACAGAGTTTTTATTAACCGTGATGTGGGCATTACCTAAAGCAGCATCTGCAGCCTTGCCAGTAATACCCTTGGCAATTAGGTCAACCAGCATTAGGTGATTCTCAGTACCGCCAGAGACGATCTTATAACCGCGGGCTTGAAATACTTTCGCCATAACCTTTGCATTAACACAAACCTGGCCTTGATAATCAGAGAACGAGGGCTCTAGCGCTTCTTTAAAAGCCACCGCTTTAGCAGCAATAACATGCATTAAAGGGCCACCTTGCTGGCCAGGGAACACTGCCGAGTTAAACTTCTTTTCTAGTTCTGGATTAGCCTTAGCTACGATCAAACCACCGCGCGGGCCACGCAAGGTTTTGTGTGTCGTTGTAGTACAAACATCAGCAAAAGGCACTGGGTTTGGATAATGCCCGGTAGCAATCAATCCTGCCACGTGAGCCATATCAACTAGAAGGTATGCACCAACGCTGTCAGCGATATCACGGAACTTACTCCAGTCCATCACCTGGGAGTATGCGGAAAAACCTGCAACAATCATCTTCGGCTGATGCTCAGTGGCTAGTCGCTGAATCTCGTCATAGTCCAATGTGCCAGCATCGTTCAAGCCATATTGAATTGCGTTGTAGTTTTTGCCAGAAAAGTTCACATGAGAACCGTGAGTTAAATGCCCTCCATGAGCCAAACTCATACCCAAAATGGTATCACCTGGGGTAA
>DCAT01000013.1:0-14522 GCA_002312935.1 Oceanospirillaceae bacterium UBA1126
CGGTTAAGTGATTTGCCGTGAAGCTGTCTGCTCAACCGAGGTGGCGTATTCTATAGATCTGAGTTTATTTGTCAACACGCTTTTTCAAAAAAACTTAATTAATACCTAATTAATTAATGCGAAATCAATCTTCGCAATAATTGGTCAAAAACCAACCACTTAGGGCTCAATGATTTACCCAGCCCAGTGCAACAAATGGAACAACTTTTTACCACGCTTTATGACGTGGTACTCACCTTGCAAACCTAAAGAGGGGGTTAAAACTGCCTCTAGATCACTAACCTTGTCACCATTAACGCTAACCGCATTGTTGGCTATAAACTCTCTAGCCATTTTATTAGACTTAGCCAAGCCAGAATCAACCAACACCTGGACTAAGGCGATACTTTTCTTACTAGTCTGTGAGGCCGGCATACCATCTAAGTAAAGCTGCTGCAGATCCTCTTTAGTTAATTGCTCAAGCTGGCCAGAAAAAAGCGCCTCACTTATTCTTAAAGCGGCTTGCAAGCCCTCCTCACCGTGAACCAAACGCGTCACTTCAGTTGCTAAAATGCTTTGTGCTTCAGGCTTACCCTGAGCCGCTCTATCTTGCTCTTCAATAGCAAGCATTTTTGCTTCGTTTAAGAACGTAAAAAAGCGTAGGAATTTGTATACATCTGCATCTGCTGTATTGATCCAGAACTGGTAGAATGCATACTGTGATGTTTTTTTCTCATCCAACCAGATAGTGCCACTTTCAGTTTTGCCAAACTTTGTACCATCAGACTTGGTGACTAGAGGAAGCGTTAAGCCAAACACTTGAGCGCGATGCTGTCGGCGAGTTAAATCAATTCCACCGGTAATATTACCCCACTGATCGCTGCCACCTATTTGGAGACTGCAATTGTATTGCTTATACAGCTGGGAAAAATCAAAGGATTGCAAAATCATATAGGCAAATTCTGTAAAAGAAATGCCTTCTCCATCGCGCTCTAACCGCTGCTTAACTGACTCTTTTTGAATCATTGAGCTCACCGAAAAATGCTTACCCACATCTCTCAAAAACGTTAGAACATCCACGTCTTTTGTCCAGTCATAGTTATTCACTACCGCTGCACTATTACCTTGGTCATTAAATTCAATAAAAGCAGACACTTGAGCCTTGAGGCGATCTACCCAATGATCAATGATGTCGATAGTATTAAGCTTACGTTCTTGAGATTTAAAACTTGGGTCGCCAATCATGCCAGTTGCACCACCTACTAAAGCCAAAGGCTTATGGCCTGCTTGCTGAAAGCGGCGCAATACTAACAAGGGAACCAAACTACCAATATGTAAACTATCTGCTGTTGGATCGAAGCCACAGTAAAGCACCCGAGACTCTTGCAAATGCTGCGTAAGCTCTTCGGGTGATGTCATCTGGTTAACTAGTCCACGCATCTGTAAATCGGCGAGTAAGTTGGTGTCTACAGCAGTCATATTAGATAGTCGCTTATTGGTACAATAATTAAAGATGTTGAACCCAGCCAATGGAACACACCGGAAAGCGCGTATTCTAGCTTGATTTGGGGGTAATAGAAAAGCGCTCACGCGTCCTTCTGGTAACGCAAATTGGCGTAAAACAAGCTATTTTTGCCAGACAGGCGTGTTATCATGTGCCGCCTAGGCCTTTCCCTTATCACATTTGTTAAACCCATACGTTATGATAACCCTTTCTAAACTGTTGCAGCATTTTCCAAAACCATACTTACTAGTGCTCACGTTTCTTTTTTTGCTGATGCTCGTTATTGGCTTTTGGTCTAGCTCTCAAGCACCGGATGGTCTAGAAAGCACGACAACCAATACCAGACTAACGCTGGATTTAAGCCCCAAACTACCCACTGAAAGTGCTCAACCACTGGCACCAGCTCCCAGTGAGCCTCAAGCGGACAACTGGACCTCTGTTACCGTTAAATCTGGTGACAGCCTAAGCACGCTATTTCAGCGCGTAGGGTTGTCCGCACAAGATGTCTACCGGGTAACTCAGGCGACCAAGAAATCTCAGTCTCTGAGCACCTTATTCCCCGGCGATACTTTAGACTTTGTGCTTGATAACGGAGAATTGCAAAAAGTTCGCCACATCAAGACCCCCTTGGAGCAGATTATCATCTCCCATCAGGGAAAAGGTCATTACACAGTTGAAACTATTACCCGCCAACCCATCATTGAAGCTCGCTTTGTACAAGGGATCATCAGTAGCTCATTATTTGTAGACGGTCAACGAGCGGGGCTCAGCCAGAAGAAGCTCATGGAACTGGCCAATATATTTGGCTGGGATATAGACTTCGCTCTCGATATTCGTAAACAAGATCAGTTTGCACTTATTTATGAGGAGAAATATCTCGATGATGCACTCATTGGTGAGGGTCAAATTTTAGCAGCACAGTTTACTAATCGAGGTGAAGTATTTAACGCTATACGTCACTCAGATGGCAACTATTACTCCCCTAAAGGCTACAGCATGCGTAAAGCATTTTTACGCAGCCCAGTAGACTTCTTTCGCATCAGCTCAAAATACAATCTAAACCGCAAGCACCCCGTTCTGAAAACCAGCCGTCCTCACCGGGGTGTAGACTACGCAGCCGCCACAGGCACACCCATTAAAGCCTCAGGGGATGGCAAAGTGATATGGCGCGGAACCAAAGGGGGATATGGACGTACTATTATTCTGCAGCACGCTGGTATCTACACCACTTTGTACGCACACATGTCTAAATACAATAGCAAAGTTAAAAAGGGTAGCCGCGTAAAACAAGGACAAATTATCGGGTATATTGGCTCTTCTGGCCTAGTGACAGGCCCCCACTTACATTATGAGTTTCGCGTCAACGGTGTACATAAAAACCCACTTAAAGTGAAGTTTCCTAACGTTAAACCACTCAACAAAGAGCAAATGGAAGATTTTAAACCGGTAGCAAACACTATTTTAGCCCAGCTTGAAGCGTACCGACTAGGCACGCCCTTAGCGTCTAATTAGTAAGTTTAGATAGAAAAGCTTGAGCCACAACCGCAGGTCGTCGTTGCGTTGGGGTTGCTGACAGAAAATTGTGATCCTTGTAAACTTTCTTTGTAATCTACCGTGGCGCCCATAAGGTACTGAATCGACATAGCGTCTACCACCATAGTCACCTGGCCGTTTTCAATCTGGGTATCATCTTCTGCCACTTTATCATCAAAGGTAAAGCCGTAAGAAAAGCCAGAGCACCCTCCTCCTGTGACGTATACACGTAAACGCAATTCTTGGTTATCCTCATCTTCCATCAGGTGAGTAACTTTTTTTGCTGCAGAATCAGTAAAGCCCATCGCTGGCAATGTTGCATCAAATTCATCTTGTTCGTCAGTGTGGGGCATACCGCTCTCTTTACATTTTTAGGGAAAGAATTATGCGCTTAACCTAGTAATTTAGTCAAGTATTAGCGCAGGGTATCTGTGCCTTTATCTGGATCATAACTAGGGTGCTAGAGGCACAATATCTAAACCAGCCGTTTCTTCCAGTCCCAACATCAAGTTCATATTGTGAATGGCCTGTCCAGCGGCGCCCTTGACCAAGTTATCAATAGCAGACAAGATGACCAACGTATCCTCTCCTTGCGGCTGGTGTAATGCAATTCGGCAGATGTTTGAACCTCGCACGCTACGAGTGTCTGGGTGACTCCCTAGCGGCATTAAGTCCACAAAAGGGTGATCTTTATAACGCAACTCAAACAATTCCTGCACAGACTCCAAGGATAGCTCACGACTCGTCAGACGGGCATATAAAGTGGCATGAATGCCACGAATCATTGGCACCAAGTGAGGGACAAATGTCACTCCTACTGGCCCATTATTAGCTATTGAAAGACGTTCTTTTATTTCTGGTAAGTGACGATGACCCGCCACTCCATAGGCTTTAAAGCTGTCACCGGCTTCACAAAACAAACTGCCTACAGCCGCGCCGCGCCCTGCACCACTTACACCAGACTTGCAGTCGGCAACAAGGTGCTGCACGTCAATCAACCCCTGCTCAATCAAAGGCAGCAAGCCTAGCTGCACTGCCGTTGGATAACACCCAGGGTTGGCGACTAAATTGGCTTTTTTGATAACACTTTTATTAACCTCTGGCAAACCGTAGGTGGCTTGCGGCACAAGCTCAGAACAAGCATGATCCATACCATACCAGTGCGACCAAACATCAATATCCTGAATCCGAAAGTCTGCTGCTAAATCAATGACTTTACTGCCAGCTGCCAACAACTCAGGCACTTGCTTCATGGCCACACCGTTAGGCGTAGCAAAGAAGACTAAGTCAGCTTGAGCTAAAGTTTGTGTTGTTGGCGCAGTGAATGCCAAGTCATATTCTCCGCGAAGGCTTGGGTATATTTCTGACACTGCCTTGCCAGCCTCTGAACGGGAAGTAATCGCACAGACCTCAACCAGAGGGTGGCGCGCCAAAAGACGCAGCAACTCAACTCCCGTATACCCAGTACCACCAACAATGGCTACTTTTTTCACACTTATTTCCTTTCGATAAAGACTCTTCTAAAGCCATGATAATAGACACAGCAGCAAAGCTAAAGCAAAGCATGACAATAATGGCTATGGGTATGTTAGTCAGCATGAACAATGTAAGGTAAACTGGGGCCACTAACCCCTTTACTTACAATAAAAACACAGCGTTTTAACAACTCTTCTCCTATGGTCAAACTAAAACAGAAGCTAACCTATAGCCTGAATCGAAATAATTTCAGGGCTAGTCATTTCCGTCGTCGGCTCGCCTACAACGACGCCCTCCCTCAAGTTAGCTTTCTTGGCTTTATAAGTGGCGTTGCCGCCGCATTAATTATTGTAGCATTTCGCAGTTTGTTTGAAATTCCTCTTGGCTACTGGCTGCCAGGTGGCACTGCTGAAAGTTTTGAAAACTTAAACCCCGTTTGGCATTTCTTCCTTCCTATAATTGGTGGACTTCTCATTGGCCTTTGGCTAATGTTTTTTACCCCTGATAAACGTAAAACAGGTGTCGCACATGTGATGGATCGTATGGCATACCACCAAGGAAGAATGCCATTTAAAAACACCCTTGCACAATTGATTGGCGGCGCACTGGGTATTTTGACAGGTCAGTCTGGCGGAAGAGAGGGCCCTGCAGTTCATCTAGGCTCTGCCGTAAGCTCACAAATAGGCAGTTTTTTTCATCTACCTAACAATAGTGTGCGCCTTATGGTGGGTTGCGGCACCGCAGGTGCAATAGCCGCCTCATTTAACACCCCCATGGCTGGCGTCATTTTTGCCATGGAAGTAGTGATGCTGGAATACAGCATTATGGGGTTTACACCAGTCATTATTGCCGCCGTTACTGCAACTTTGTTACATAACTATTTATATGGCGCTGAAATGGCCTTTATGGCCCCAGAAATTAGCATGGTCAGCATGAGTGAAATGCCACTCATTTTGGTGTATGGAGTAATCCTTGGCGCCATGGCAGCCTTGTTCACCAAAACGCTCACTAGCATGCAAAACTTCTCAACTCAGCCAGTGCTGGCTAGAATGCTTATCGCTGGCACATTTACCGGCACACTGGCCTACTTTGTGCCTCAAGTAATGGGCATGGGTACTGATAGTATTTTAATGGCCATCGAGGGGCAGTATGCATTGGGCTTGCTTATTGCATTAGCTCTTGCCAAATTATTTGCAACCGCTATTAGCGTAGGTTTGGGCATGCCTATTGGCGTAATTGGCCCAACTCTCCTTATGGGTGCATGTGCAGGTTCTGCATTAGGCCATATTAGTAGTTATGTATTAGACGGACCTACATCAGATGCTGGCTTCTATGCCATGCTAGGTATGGGCGCAATGATGAGTGCTGTATTGCAGGCGCCTTTAGCTGCTCTGATTGCTCTCATGGAGTTAACTCGTAACCCAAGCATCATATTGCCGGGCATGGCCACCATCGTTATTGCCAACATCAGCTGCAGCTATGTATTTAAACAAGACTCTGTGTTTGTAGAAGTGTTACGTAAGCAAGGGTTAAATTACCAAGCTAATCCAATCACACAGGCGTTAAATCATCAAGGCGTGACCAGTTTAATGCACGTGGATATCAGCCATCATCAAAATGAGGATGTTGCAGGTTATCTAACGGCCATAGAAAGAGGCCTGAACTGGCTCGTTATTAATAAACATAGTGGCAGTGAACAGCCTAATGACGAGGTTTACCACCTTATACACCAAAGCCAGATCATCCTAGATAAGGGCTCACCTGCAGGCTTGATTGAAGCAGCAGGATTCCCAGCCACAAGGTTTGGTTTTTGCTCTTCCCGAGCCACCCTGAAAGAGGCTTGGGACTTGTGCAAAAGGCGTGATTACCAACAACTTCTCATTACTGATATTGATGACCGCATCATAGGAGTGCTGCCCGTAGAAGAAATTCTACAATACACACAAAAGGATTAGCAGCAAAGGTAATTTAAGGGGATAATAGGGCGCTAATTTTGCTTTCCCCCTTATTGAGAGTGCGCTATGTCGTCCAACCGAACACCTGTTTCTGCCCAGCTATTTGAAGCCGCCCAACAACATATTCCAGGCGGTGTTAATTCTCCAGTGCGCGCATTTAAAGGCGTAGGTGGCCATCCATTATTTTTTAAACGCGGCGTAGGTGCCTGGCTAACTGATGAAGACGATCTTCAATACGTGGATTATGTTGGATCTTGGGGACCTATGATTTTAGGACACGCACACCCAAGAGTTCTGGCAGCAGTGTCTGACAGCATTAAAAATGGTTTAGGTTTTGGTGCTCCAACACGAGTGGAAACCGCAATGGCTGATAAGTTATGCAGCCTGCTACCACACATGGATATGGTTCGCATGGTAAGTTCAGGTACCGAAGCGACCATGAGCGCAATCCGGCTTGCTCGGGGCCATACTGGCCGTGACAAAATCGTTAAGTTTGAGGGCTGCTACCATGGTCATTCTGATTCACTGTTAGTTAAAGCAGGATCTGGCGCGCTAACTCTAGGGGTGCCTAGTTCCCCTGGTGTTCCTGACAGCATCGCTAAGCACACGGTGACCCTCACCTATAACGACTGCGAAAGTGTTAAACAAGCCTTTGCTGAAATTGGCAAAGAGGTCGCCTGCATTATCGTTGAACCTATAGCTGGCAATATGAACTGCATCCCCCCACAAGATGGTTTTTTGCAATGCTTGCGAGACGTATGTGATGCCAGCGGCGCACTATTAATCTTTGATGAAGTGATGACCGGCTTCCGTGTTGGGCCTCAATGTGCTCAAGGTCGATATAACATCGCACCAGACTTAACCACTTTAGGTAAGGTCATTGGTGGCGGCATGCCTGTGGCCGCTTTTGGCGGGCGCAGTGAGGTTATGCACTCTCTTGCACCTATGGGCCCTGTATACCAGGCAGGGACATTGTCAGGCAACCCTGTCGCCATGAGCGCAGGCCTAGTCATGCTTGATGAAGTTAGCCAACCGGGTTTTTATGAGCAACTCACAAGCTTCACCAGCCAGCTTTTGGCAGGCCTAGAAGAGCGAGCAAAAGCTGCAAACGTAGACTTTCATACTAGCCAGGTGGGCGGCATGTTTGGCTTATTCTTTACAGATCAACCTCAGGTCACCTGCTTTGCAGAAACCATGGCTTGTGATACAGAGAAGTTTGGTCGATTCTTTCACCTAATGCTGGCGGAAGGAGTATACCTAGCACCCTCAGCTTTTGAGGCAGGCTTTACTTCTACAGCACATGGCGACAAGGAATTGGCTCATACTTTAGATGCAGCAGAGCGCGCTTTTGCCCAACTTTAACCCATGTTGAGCTTTACTTTTCTGCTGCTATCAGCCGGCCTTATTGCACTAGGCGCAGTATTGTGGCGCCTTAGCAGTTCACAAGACGCCTACAAAGTTGCCTCATTTTGCCTTTGGATAGGAGCATATGCATGCATTGCTAATGCTCCTGTTTTTAACTTATCTATTGAACCTGAGATGGCTACCCTGGGCAACAATCTAGGCCTGTATGTAGGGTTTCCTATGATGGCTTTGGTGTTGTTAGACTTGGCTCTTGGCTGGGAATGGCAGAAAGCCACCTGGGGACGCATTTTTTTAGGTTTAGCCGCCATGTTTGAACTTATGCGTCGTGCAGAATCTGGTAACAGCTATGGTGAATTTCTTCTCATGGCCTGCATATTAGCTTTATTGATCGCATTTTTTAAGATTATAAAAAATGCCATAGCAAGCGGACAAGCCTTTAAAAAGCATTCAATTGTACTGGGGTTTTATTTTGGCTTAATGGTGGCTAGCCTGTGGTCAATTAACACTACCTTTGCCTTACTATGGAATAGCTTAACCCTACTCACCTTTGGCGGTTATTTGTACTTTGCGGCCTGAGCTATAGCCTTAGCTTCACCTTGGCTATCTCCTAAATTGCTTCGGCTAGCGCCAATTAACTTCCAAAAATAATACTGGTAGCTTTTCTTATTAGGCACCAGGGTTAGGCCTTTGAGGGCTAACTGTTCAGCACGAGAGGCTTCACCTAGGGATAGCTGCAAG
The DNA here is from genome assembly GCA_002312935.1 of Oceanospirillaceae bacterium UBA1126. GTDB lineage: Bacteria > Pseudomonadota > Gammaproteobacteria > Pseudomonadales > Balneatricaceae > Njordibacter. The sequence goes on from DCAT01000013.1 coordinate 8,551, forward strand.
GCCGCCAAGCGTGCGTAAACCTTAGGTTCCTGCGGCGCAATGCGTTGAGCTCTTTGAAGCTGAATTACTGCCTCAGTCACTTTGCCTTGCGCCTTTAGTTGATCAGCTTCAGTTAACAACTGTTCCACTACAGCTTGGTCTGATGCAGGTAATGGAGGTGTCTGCGCCACAGAGGGAGCCTCTTGTGTTGCAACTGACGCATTTTCTGGTACTGCTATTACTGTCACAACCTGATTGGACACGGGCTGCGCAGTAATGGTAACTACTGATTTAGGGGCTACGTAAGCTTTAGGCTTTGCAGTGACTACTGGCGCAGATGGCGCGGGTGTTACTTGAATGCTAGCAGGCAACTGACTAGGCAGAGTTGGTAGACGCTCAGAAGCCCTCGCTGGAACACTTAGGTCCTCAACAACAGGACCATAGCCCGTTGCTGCACAGCCCCCCAAGACAAGCATTAGGGATATGAGTGATACGTATTTAGAGCACGTGATTTGATTGTTATACATTACTAACTAATATCCACAGGTTTTATTAAAAGCTGGTGCTGATACTTTAGGTATCGGTAACCAAACACCGTTAGGGCAATTATTGGGCATAGCCTTGCCTGTTTTTACATTAAGGTGATAATTCTCTATCAATTGAGGCTTGATGTCCTTATAGGTAGTGTACGCCAAATGCTGCATCAGTTGTGCCCACACATGCAATGCACCACCCGCCCCAGTGAGTGGCGTTGGTTTAGCATCTTCTCTACCAAGCCAGACAGTGGCAACATGCTGGCCACTAAACCCCGCAAACCAGCTATCTTTGAGGTCATTAGTGGTGCCAGTCTTTGCAGACACTTGTTGCTGCTTAGGCAAATATTGGTAAACACCCTTTGCTGTCCCATAGTGTGCCGCCATTCGCATTTCGTGCTGCAGTAGGTAAGTAGCGTCGTTGCTAGCGGCCTGACGTACAGCAAAGGGAAAATGACTCAGTAGCTGACCATTGGCCTGTGTCACTTGGCGAACAAGGCTCAAGGGGCTATAAAAACCATTGCCAGCTATCGTTTGATAGACTTGATTCACCTGAAGAGGCGACATTTCAACCGCTCCCAGTAATGCTGAAGGATACGCAGGAATGAATTGATCTACACCCATTTTTTTCAGTTGCTGCAACACCTTATCGACGCCTACCTGCATACCTAAACGTACATTAGCCTGATTATAAGACTTTGCCAAGGCTTCATACATCGGAACCTTGCCGTGGGATTTACGATCATAATTTTGTGGTTGCCATAAGGTTCCATCAGATTGCTGCAAAGACACTGGGGCATCATTAATCATTGTAGCTGGGCTATACTGACCTGTTTCTAGAGCTGCAAGATGGATGACTGGCTTTAATAACGAACCCACTTGACGGCTTCGATCTAAGGCCCAGTTATGCCCTGCATAACCACCGTTATGATCGCCTACTAAGGCTAACAATTCGCCACTGCCTCTATGACTCACTACTAACGCACCCTGTAAGCCTTTTATTTTACCATGGCGTTGGTTGAGCTTTAGTACTTGCTCAACCATCGCCCTGTCTGCTTGATGCTGCACCCAAGGGTCTAAACTAGTGAAAATCCGCAACCCGTGACTAGATAAGGCTGATGCTTGGTAATGCTGCTGTAGTTGCTGCCTTACTACATCCATATAAGCAGGATAGCGGCTCACCTTGGTGGCCTCAGTTAAATCTAATGGCAACCCTTGATACTGGATTTTTTGAGCGTCTGAAATTAAGTTTTGCTGTGCCAAGATAGACAGCACCAAGTTGCGTCTTTTAGTCGCTCGTTTTGGGTATCTTTGGGGATTATAATAAGAAGGCCCTTTGACCAAGCCAACCAAAAGTGCAACCTGATGTAATTTAAGCTCACTTAGCGGTTGTCCAAAGTAGAACCGACTAGCAAGGCCAAAGCCATGAATTGCTCGCTTACCAGCTTGCCCTACAAATACCTCATTAAGATAAACTTCTAACACCTCATCTTTACTGTAGTGAACATTTAGCAACAACGCCATTGGAGCTTCGATAAGCTTGCGCCATAGGGTTTGCCGATCTGTAAGGTAAAAATTCTTAACAAGCTGCTGTGTTAAGGTGCTGCCACCTTGTACTACTGCACCCGCCTGAATATTAGCCCACAGGGCTCGCACAATGCCCCAAGGAGAAATGCCATAGTGGGAATAATAATTACGATCTTCAACCGCTAACAAAGTTTCAATAAAACCATTAGGCAAGTCATTTAACTGGATGAGTTCTCTATCTTCATTGTGTGCCGGATAAATACCACCAACTAATTGCGGCTCTAATCTCAACAACGCCACACTGGTTCCAGAGGGTTGGCGCAAGTCTGTGATTGTATTGTGCTGCAGACTAAGCTCTACCAAAACGCCAAGCTCATTACCATCGGCAAAACGAAACCCTCGGCTATAAATAGCCATGCCTTGATTTGTTTTTTGTACTTGACCAGGTGCATTTGCATGCTTTACCCAGCGATATCCTAATTGGGTAAGCTCATAGTCTAGTTGACCTGCTGCCATTTTCTGACCTTTGAAGAGCTCCAGTGGGCGGGCGTAAACTTTGGCTGGCAAGGACCAGCGATGGCCTTCAAACCGATGCCTAATTTGAGCATCAAGGTACACTAGCCCAACAACACCAATCACCATCAACACTGTAGCAAACTTGAAGACCCAAACCCAAGATATCCAACCTACAGGCCCTGTTGATTTAGCTTTATTAGTCGTTCGTCGCTTAGTCAATGTGTATTCTCAATTCTGTTATGCTAGCCATATATTCTTTCCTAATGTTGATCGTACGTATGCTTTTCACACCACAAACCACTGTACTTTTGAACAGCCACGAGCTTGAGGAAGGCCACAGCAAAGGATTTATTATTAATGGTACCAACTTTTTTGTCCTACGCCATCAGGGCAACCTTGTAGCCTACCTCAATAGCTGTCCCCACCGAAAAGTGCCCTTAGAGTGGCTTCCTGACCAATTTTTAAACGCCGACAAACAGTTTATTCAATGCGCCGCTCATGGCGCATTATTCACCATTGAAAAGGGGCTTTGTATCAGTGGCCCATGTCATCAAGAATCTCTCACCAGTCTATGTGTAGAAGAGCGTGGTGGTAAAGTCTATTGTACTATTCCTGGAGCTTAAGCGTGCCTTGCCATGTTCAGTGGTACAACACGCACCAAACTCATTTCTGTTAGGCTTATTGATGCTCCGTAAGCCATCACTTCCACGCCTTGTTCTATGGCCCAGGCCAATGTCTCAGAGTAACCTGGGTCCACATCCCATGCTGGAGATACCTGAGTTATTCCAGTATGGGCGACACAATATACCAAAACAGCCCTATAGCCTTGGGTCACCATGTGCACTAATTCACGTAGGTGTTTACGCCCGCGCTGTGTCACTGCATCTGGAAATAAACCTTGCCCTTGTGATGTCATAAGAGTGACATTTTTCACCTCTACATAACACTCTGGTAAGCGCTCATGTTGGCTCAAGAAAATATCTATTCGACTATTTTCTTGGCCGTACTTTACCTCAGTTTCCAATTTACCATAGCCTTGCAGTGGCGTAATTGTGGCATTATTTATAGCCTCTACAACCAAACCATTAGCTCGATGAGTATTAATACACGCCAAGAACTGCTGATCTATTTCTACTAGCTCCCACGTACAAGGGTATTTCCGCTTTTCGTTTGCCGAATCCCAAAACCAAACCCTACTATTAGGCACAGCGCAATTTTTCATAGAGCCCGTATTAGGACAGTGCAGGGTCAATGGCGTTCCATCATGTGTGTGCACGTCTGCTAAAAACCGCTTATACCGCCGGCCTAGGATCGCTTGCTGTAGGGGTAATAAAAATTTCATTTGATATATCCAATAATGAAACTGATGGTGTTTATAATGTTTTTTGATGCTTCATCTGTATTTTTTAAAAACCAAACCATACATGGCAAGCCTATGAATTGTAAATGAAAATACTTTGAACGGGAGGCATTAACACGTATAATGAGGCGAATTAAATATAAGAGCGACGCATTTTAACTAGATTTAGCAACATTATTCTGCTATTTTGTCGCCGTTAATTTACCAACAGAAATTGGGCCTCACACTTTAGTAACAAGACTAAATGCTACCGCCCTCAAAAACGAAATAAGTTATGTCAAACTCAAATGCATCACTGTTAAAACACTTTACCCCTTATAAGGTAAAAAAAGGTGAAGAGTACATGAATTCAGACCAGCGAGATCATTTTAAAGTGATTCTGCATGCCTGGAAACAAGACTTAATGGAAGAAGTTGACCGAACCGTTAATCACCTAAAAGAAGACGCTGCTAACTTCGCCGACCCTAATGATCGTGCCAGTCAAGAAGAAGAGTTCTCCCTTGAGCTTAGAGCCCGTGATCGCGAGCGAAAGTTGACTAATAAAATTAATGATACGCTAGAGCTCATTGAGCAAGACGAATATGGCTATTGTGACACCTGTGGTGTTGAAATTGGCATCCGTCGGCTAGAAGCCCGCCCCACTGCGACTTTATGCATTGACTGCAAAACCCTTGCAGAGATCAAAGAGAAGCAGTTAGGTAAATAGGCTAACCATGAGCTACATAGGCCGCTTTGCACCAACGCCGAGCGGCCCTTTGCATTTTGGCTCTTTGGTAGCTGCCTTAGCAAGCTACTTAGATGCCCGTGCCAACAAAGGCCATTGGCTGTTGCGCATAGAGGATTTAGACCCACCTCGCTCCGACTCTGGTTCCATTGACGCTATTTTTTCCTGCCTAGACACCTTTGGATTGCACTGGGACGGCACACCGATGTTTCAGAGCAAGCGCCAACCTGCCTACCACGAAGTCCTCGAACAACTGCGCCAACAGGGCCGGATTTATGCCTGCAGCTGCAGCCGGGCACAATTTCAGGCGGACCCACTTTATAGCTGTCAGTGCTTAACTCAGCCACCCTCTTTAAAGGATGTGGCGATGCGTATTGTCTTGCCTCAAACCAGTATTACCCTAGATGACGTTATTATTGGTCCTCAAACACAGCACCTTAGCAATGACGTAGGTGACTTTGTGGTGCAACGTAAAGATCAGCTATTCTCCTACCAACTGGCTGTTGTTGCAGATGATGCTGAACAAAACATAAGTCACGTTATTCGTGGCAGTGACTTGTATCATCAAACACCTCGCCAAGTGTGGCTACAAACCTGTTTGGGTTATAAACAACCTATCTATGGGCACATTCCTATTATTACTAACCACCAAGGTCAAAAACTCAGTAAACAAAATTTAGCACCCCCATTAGACATAACGCAAGCACCTGCCTTGTTGTCTGAGGCATTAGAACGCTTAGGTCAAGCTACGCCGTGCACCTTTCGCAAAGCCCCTGTTGAAGAACAATTAGCCCAGGCAATTGCGCAATGGGATATCAACCACGTGCCCAAGCAGATGCAAGACCCTATTGCCTTTGTCTAGCTAGCAAGGCAATGGTAGAATGCGCGCTACATTTGTTTTTTGATTTTCCACCAAACCGAGTCGACGACTTCTATGGGTTTTATTTCTAAGCTGGTTAACATGGTCAAAGGCGACCAACCGGCAGCAGCAGTGCCAACAGGCCCCAATATCATCACCCGCGATCATCATGATATTTCTCGCCGTGACATTAGTGACAATGCACTTAAGGTGCTTTATCGACTAAAAGATGCAGGCTACCAAGGGTTTTTGGTGGGCGGAGGAGTGCGTGATATTCTCTTGGGCAAACAACCTAAAGATTTTGATATCGCTACAGATGCGCATCCAGAGCAGGTCCATAAGCTATTTAGAAATTCCATTCTTATTGGCCGTCGCTTTCGCTTAGTGCATGTTCGCTTTGGTCGTGAAATAATTGAAGTGGCTACGTTTAGGGCAAGCCATCTTACCAGCGAAAATAGTAGCCAAGCCAAACAT
>DCAT01000013.1:14852-29766 GCA_002312935.1 Oceanospirillaceae bacterium UBA1126
AAAGCCGAAAGCGGGATGTTATTGCGTGACAATGTTTATGGTACCGTGGATGACGATGCCATGCGTCGAGATTTCACCATTAATGCGATGTATTACAACATTAATGGCTTCACCATCCATGATTTTGCTGGAGGTATTGAAGACATAGAGAAACGCAGCATTCGTATGATCGGTGATCCTCAAGCGCGTTATAGAGAAGACCCAGTTCGCATGCTCAGAGCCATTCGCTTTGCTGCGAAATTAGACTTTGAAATTGACCCTGCAACAGCCGAACCCATGCATACCCTAGGCCATTTATTGGAGCCTATTCCTGCAGCACGGATGTTTGAAGAAATATTAAAGCTGCTTCTATCAGGTAATGGCGAACAGACCTACTACCTTTTGCGCGACTATGATTTATTTAAGTTCTTATTTCCTGCCACTGACGCTGCTATTGAGAACGATGAAACAGAAGATTTTCAGGTAGAAGATTTTGTTGTTTTAGCCCTGCGTAATTCTGATGAGCGCATCGCTCAAGGAAAAAGTGTTACCCCAGCTTATTTATTTGCTGCGTTACTATGGCATCCATTGCAGCAAAGACTATCTCAAATTCGCAATATGCCACCCATACCCGCGATGCACCAAGCCGCTCAGGATGTCATATTGCAGCAGGTTAAACGCACCTCTATTCCACGTCGCTTTAGCACGCCAATGAAAGAAATTTGGGACATGCAGTTAAGGCTACCACGACGCCACGGCAACCGTGCTGCAGAATTAGTAGACAACAAGCGTTTTAGAGCTGCTTATGATTTTGTATTATTACGCGAAGCCAGTGGTGAAAAACTAGAGAACTTAGGCGAATGGTGGACTGAGTACCAGTTTGCCAGTGGTGATAGGCGTGAGCAAATGACTAAAGAATTAGGCAAACCTGCACCAAAAAAGCGTGCGCCAAAGAAACCAAAAGAGAGCGAAGATGGTTAACGCATTCATTGGTTTAGGTAGTAATCTTGACAACCCAAAGGGCCATGTCAGGCAGGCTTTAGAGGATTTAAAACAGCTACCACAAAGCCAATTGTTGTTAGCGTCTAAACTCTATCTGAGCAAGCCCGTGGGACCTCAAGACCAAGATGACTTTGTTAATGCAGTGGTTTTATTGGCAACTGAACTAGAGCCTCTGGCTTTGCTGGACGAGTTACAAAGCATAGAACAGCAGCATCAACGAGTTCGTGAGCGGCATTGGGGGCCACGCACCTTAGACTTAGATCTACTATTATTTGCTGACCAAACTATTCGAAACTCACGACTTACCGTCCCTCACGCTGAATTAAGTAGACGTGATTTTGTGATTGGCCCTTTACTAGAACTTTGCCCAGAGCTTGTACTCCCTAACGGTACCCCATTACAACAACTCTTGCAGCAATGCCCAATAGATGGTTTGATCTGCATTGAAGCCTAACGCACTGCCACTGTTCTACTCAATCACCCGGAGCTAATGCACCATGTCAAAAACTACGCTGCACAGCCTAACGCGCCTAAAAGAGGCTGGTGAAAAGGCTACTTGTATTACTAGCTACGATGCAAGCTTTACTCAGCGAGTAAACCAAGCAGGTATCAATGTTATTTTGGTAGGTGACTCTTTAGGTATGGTATTACAAGGCCACAACTCAACCCTTCCTGTGACTATGGAGCAAATGGTCTATCACACTCGATGTGTAGAAGCTGGCAACAGTGAAAGCCTGATTATGGCCGACATGCCATTCATGAGCTACCGTACGGTAGAACAAGCCATGACTAACGCGACAGCCCTAATGCAGGCAGGCGCACAAATCGTTAAGTTAGAGGGGGGCCTGTGGCTAAAAGACACTGTGCGCAAGCTGTTCGAACAAGGGATTCCTGTATGTGCCCACTTAGGGCTTACGCCTCAAGCGGTGAATAAACTGGGCGGTTATCGAGTGCAAGGTAAAACCCCAGAGCAGGCGGCTAGCCTACTTAATGAAGCGCTAGAGCTAGAAGCAGCAGGGGCCAGTATGATTTTATTAGAGTGTGTTCCAAGCAGCGTCGGAAAAGCCATTACTGAAGCCGTCTCTGTCCCTGTTATTGGTATTGGCGCAGGACCAGATACCGATGCTCAAGTCCTAGTTATTTATGACATGCTGGGCATTACCCCCGGCAAGCCTGCTCGATTTGTAAAAAATTTCTTACAACAAGAAGGTGATGTACTGAAGGCATTAGAAGCCTATGTTTTAGAAGTAAAATCCGGGGCTTTCCCAACTCCAGAACATTGCTTTAGTTAACCCTAAGACACCACAACTATGCATACTATCGACAGCATCAACCAGCTACGAAGCCATCTTTGGCAGGCTAAGTTAGATCATAAAGTGATCGCTTTTGTACCCACTATGGGCAATCTACATGAAGGTCATTTACAGCTCGTAGATCGAGCGTTAGAGGAGGCCGACTTAGTAGTGGCTAGCATTTTTGTTAACCCACTTCAATTTGGTCCTGGGGAAGATTTTAATGGTTACCCACGTACATTTATGGCAGACCAAGAAAAACTAATTAGCCGCGGGTGTCATGTTTTATTTGCACCCAATGTTGATGAAATGTACCCCACTACTAATGTGAGCTCTACTGTGGTGAACGTGCCTCACCTAGATCAACTTTTGTGTGGTGCCAGTCGGCCAGGTCATTTCACTGGTGTAGCTACCGTTGTGAGTAAATTATTTGGTATTGTTCAGCCAGATGTGGCTATTTTTGGACTTAAAGATTACCAACAATTCTTGGTCATTAAGCAACTAACCGATGACCTGTGCCTACCCGTAAAAATTATCGGTGCACCCATTGCACGGGCAGAAAGTGGCTTAGCACTAAGCTCCCGCAATGGCTATTTAAGTAACTCAGAATTAGGCCAAGCCGCACAATTATATGCTTGTTTAATCAACTGCAGGTTAGCCCTTGAGCAGGGCGAAAGTGATTTACTAAAACTGGAAGATCAAGCGCAGTGCCAGCTTGAATCTGCTGGCTTTGAACGTGACTATTTCAAGATTTGTCGCCAACATGACTTACAGCCAGCAACCCATCGTGATTCACACCTTGCGATTGTAGCCGCCGCTTATTTGGGCAAGGCAAGGCTGATTGATAACATACGCTTCACCTTACAACTATAGCTTTAGGCGCTAAAGAATTAGGCGTTAGAGCCCATACATATCGGCCATTGCTTCTAGCCCAACAGGGCGAATTTTACTGGCATTACCCGCTGCACCAAACGACTCATAACGAGAGTGACACAAGGCCTGCATGGCGTGCATAGTCACTGTAAGAAATTTTCGTGGATCAAACTCACTTGGATTTTCAGCCAAGAAGCGACGCACTGCACCAGTTGAGGCCAAACGTAAGTCGGTATCAATGTTAATCTTACGTACGCCATGTTTAATGCCTTCAACAATTTGCTCTACTGGCACTCCATAGGTCTCTGGAATAGCACCACCAAACTCATTAATAACAGCTAACCAGTCTTGAGGTACAGAGGAAGAGCCATGCATAACTAAGTGAGTGTTTGGAATCTTGCTATGAATTTCGCGAATACGATCAATGGCTAGAATGTCACCTGTGGGGGGACGTGTAAACTTGTATGCACCATGGCTAGTTCCACAGGCAATAGCTAAGGCATCTACTTTAGTTTTGCTAACAAAGTCTACCGCTTCATCTGGGTCTGTTAGCATTTGCTCTAGTGTTAATTTGCCTACCGCACCAACACCGTCTTCTTCGCCTGCCTCACCTGTTTCTAGAGAACCTAAGCAGCCCAGCTCACCTTCTACAGAAACACCGCACGCATGGGCCATTTCTACAGTACGCTGGGTCACTTCCACATTGTAGTCATAGCTTGTTGGTGTTTTAGAATCTTCACCTAAAGAGCCATCCATCATCACTGACGAGAACCCCATAGCAATTGCACGCTGACATGTGGATGAGGAATTACCATGATCTAAATGCATACACACGGGAATATGAGGAAATTCCTCAATAGCCGCTAAGATCATGTGTTTGAGAAAGTTTGACCCAGCATACTTACGCGCACCAGCAGACGCTTGAACGATAACCGGGCTATCGGTGGCATCAGCTGCCTGCATGATGGCACGCATTTGCTCAAGGTTATTTACATTGTAGGCTGGAATACCGTAACTATGTTCTGCGGCGTGATCCAATAATTGACGCATGCTGACTAAAGCCATGGGACTTCTCCATTCTATCTAAAATAAGGTAAGTTAATTTTTATTTACAGGCCACGTTGTTCTAAGATGGCCACTGCAGGCAATTGTTTGCCTTCTACAAACTCAAGAAATGCGCCACCGCCAGTGGAAATATAAGACACTTGATCAGCAATCTCGTATTTGTCTACGGCAGCCAGTGTATCACCACCACCAGCGATAGAAAACGCAGGTGACGCCGCAATGGCGTTAGATAAAACTTCGGTCCCACCGCCAAACTGGTCAAATTCAAACACGCCTAAAGGCCCATTCCAAATGATCGTACCTGCATCTTTAAGAATACTGGCCAAATAGTGAGCAGTTTCTGGGCCAACATCCATAATCATATCATCTGCCATAACATGTGTTGCACTTTGAATTGTTGCTATAGCAGTTTCGCTGAATTCTTTAGCAGTCACTACATCTGTAGGCAAGGGTATAGACGTCTTTTCCATCAGTGCTTTTGCATTAGCAATTAAGTTAGCCTCGTACAAGGATTTACCCACAGGAAATCCAGCTGCAGCCAAAAAGGTGTTAGCTATGCCACCACCTACGATTAATTGATCAACTTTGTCAGATAAGGTTTCTAGTACTGTAAGCTTAGTAGACACCTTAGAACCACCTACAATAGCAACTAATGGCCGCTTAGGGTTATCTAACGCTTTACCCAAGGCGTCTAGCTCGGCAATCAATAGAGGCCCCGCGCAGGCTGTTTTTACAAATTTCGCAATGCCATGGGTGCTGGCTTGTGCTCGGTGAGCAGTGCCAAAAGCGTCATTTACATAAACTTCACATAAGGATGCCATTTTTTTTGCCAAGGCATCATCATTAGCTTTTTCACCAATATTAAAACGGCAGTTTTCTAAAATTACCAATTCACCTTCAGCTATGTCTACCCCGTCTAACCAATCCTTCTGCAAGCGCACAGTGCACTGTAATTTTTCTGTTAGGTAGTCTACCAAAGGTGCTAAAGAGAACTGCTCATCATAAACACCCTCTATTGGGCGGCCTAGGTGAGACGTTACCATTAGCTTAGCACCCAACTGCAATGCTATTTTAATGCTAGGCAAAGCTGCCCGCAAACGGGCATCACTAGTGATAACACCATTTTTAATAGGCACGTTGAGATCTTCACGAATCAACACTCTCTTGCCACGCAAATCTAAGTCAGCCATTTTAATGATGGTCATGAATTTTCCTGAGCAATTAATTCGTCTGTATATAACATGGTCAAAGCAACGTCGATCATACGATTAGCATACCCCCATTCATTATCGTACCAAGCTAGAATTTTTATTAGCTGGCCCATCTTCATTGTTTGGGTTGCGTCAAAGGTGGCTGATTTTGAGCAGTGATTAAAATCAATAGACACCAAGGGCTGTTGGTTGTAGCCCAGCACATCATGGTTATCTTTGGCCACGGCATCCGCCATAATCTGATTCACTTCAGCAACTGTCACATCACGACTGGGACGAAAGACTAAATCTACCACCGACACGTTAATGGTGGGCACTCTCATGGATATGCCCGTAATTTTATCTGCCAACTCAGGCAATACCCAGCCCAAAGCTTCGGTGGCATGCGTCGATGTGGGTATCATCGATTGAGTGGCTGATCGACCCCGGCGCAGGTCGGTTTTATCAATCACCGTGTCAGTGAGCACTTGGCCATTAGTATAAGCATGAATGGTTGTCATTAGACCATCTTCAATACCAATGGAGTCGTTTAATGGTTTAAGCACCGGGGCCATGCAGTTTGTCGTACAGGAGGCGTTGGAGACAATACGATGGGATGGTTTAATAAGCTCATGGTTAATACCATAAACGACCGTCAGATCCACATCAGTGCCGGCTGCAGCACCAATTAATACTTTCCCTGCACCTGATGTGAGGTGTTGCTGCGCAAGCTTGCGCTCACTCATTTTGCCAGAGCACTCCATTACTAGGTCAACGTCTAGATCTGCCCATGGTAGTGCATTCGCATCACTTACTTGGAGCAAATCGATGCTGGTCGTGGCATGGTCTGACACAACTCGCATGCCACGGTCTGTAGTTTCTACCACAGCAGGAAAAGCACCATGCACAGAGTCATAACGTGTTTCATAAACCACAGATTCGGCAATACCTAGGTCATTAATAGCTACTACTTGTAACTTATGTTGCAAGCTACGCTCTTCAATAGCCCGTAGGACAGCACGACCGATCCGGCCATAACCATTAATCGCAATACGTTTTGTTTTATGCATAGTAATAAACGACTTACAGCAGTTCAGTGACGGTGGCAGTAATCTTATCTACTGTGAAACCATACATTTCAAACAACTCATTAGCAGGGGCAGAGGCACCAAAATCAGTCATACCGATCACTTTGCCAGTTAAGCCTACATATTTATACCAGTAATCCGCATGTGCAGCTTCAACCGCAACACGGGCAGTAACAGACGCCGGAAGAACCTGTGCCTGATAAGACGCATCTTGTCGCTCAAATAGTTCTGTACACGGTATAGATACTAATCTCACCTTGCGGCCTTGAGTATTAAGTGCGTCTGTGGCTTGTTGAGCGATGCCTACTTCAGAACCCGTAGCAATGATGATAGCTTCTGGAGTTCCATCACAGTCTTGTAATATATAGCCACCGCGAGCCACGTTAGCTAACTGAGCGTTATCACGCTGCTGGTGCGGCAAGTTTTGGCGAGAGAAAATGAGGGCTGAAGGGCCATCTGTGCGTTGCAGAGAGGTTTTCCAGGCCACTGCCGATTCTACGGTGTCACATGGGCGCCACGTGTCTAAATGAGGCGTTAAGCGTAAGTTGGCAATCTGTTCAATAGGTTGGTGAGTTGGGCCATCTTCACCCAAACCGATGGAGTCGTGGGTATAAACAAACAACACACGTTGGCGCATTAACGCAGCCATACGCACAGCGTTGCGTGCGTATTCCATAAACACTAAAAACGTTGCTCCGTAAGGAATAAAACCACCATGTAACGCCATACCATTCATCATGGCAGACATAGCAAATTCCCGCACACCGTAATACACATAGTTACCACTGGCATCTTCTTTAGTAATGCCTTTAGTGCCAGCCCACTTGGTGAGGTTAGAGCCTGCAAGATCTGCAGAACCACCTAATAATTCAGGCAATAACGGACCAAATTCATTGATGGTGTTTTGTGAGGCCTTTCTACTGGCAATACTAGACCCTTCAGCTTGCAGCTGGTCAATATAAGTTTGCGCTTGAGCTTCAAAATCTGCTGGTAGATCACCAGAAACCCGTCGCAATAACTCAGTTGCCAATTCTGGGTGGGCTTGATGATAGGCAGAAAAAGACTGATTCCAAATTTGCTCAGCATCATCGCCAGCATCAGTAGCATTCCACTCTTCGTAAATATCTGTAGGAATGTCGAATGCACCGTAGGTCCAACCAAGTTCTTTACGAGTTAACGCAATTTCGTCTGCGCCTAACGGAGCCCCATGGCAATCTTCTTTGCCTTGTTTGTTAGGTGAGCCAAAACCAATGATGGTTTTACAGCAAATTAAGGTAGGTTGATCAAGGTTGCCTTTAGCAGCCTCAATAGCAGCGAATAAAGCGTCAGCATCATGGCCGTCAATGGCAGGAATAACTTGCCAGCCATAAGCTTCGAAACGTTTAGGAGTGTCGTCGGTAAACCAACCTTCTACTTCGCCGTCAATAGAAATACCGTTGTCATCATAAAAAGCAATCAACTTGCCTAGGCCTAAGGTGCCAGCTAAAGAACAGGCTTCGTGAGAAACACCTTCCATTAGGCATCCATCCCCTAAAAAAGTATAGGTGTGATGATCAATAATGTTGTGGCCTGGGCGGTTAAATTGGGCAGCTAAGGTTTTCTCTGCCAAAGCCATACCTATCGCGTTGGTGACACCTTGGCCAAGTGGGCCTGTGGTAGTTTCAATACCAGGCGCATAGCCATATTCAGGGTGGCCTGCTGTTTTGGAGTGCAACTGGCGGAAGCTCTTTACATCATCGATAGATAAGTCATAGCCACTAAGATGCAATAATGAGTAAAGCAGCATTGAGCCATGCCCGTTAGACAACACAAAACGATCGCGGTTTAACCATTCTGGGTTCGCTGGATTATGACTCATAAAGTCATTCCATAGAACTTCAGCGATATCAGCCATGCCCATAGGGGCTCCTGGGTGACCAGAATTAGCTTGTTGGACAGCGTCCATACTAAGGGCTCGGATGGCATTAGCTAAATCGCGACGGGTAGGCATGAAAAACTTCCTTTAAAAGGTTAAATACACTATAGCGGGAAAAAATCTATGGAGTGTATTTTCCCTTACTCCAGCCTTATACACAATCCACATAAGGGATTCTTGTCGCAATAATCAGCATTTATGACAGATATCAACCGGCAAGACTCTATTCACTGGTAACAGCATCCAATAGAGCACTGGCTTGAGGCTTTGACCAGGTTAAAATAAGTCGCTTGGAGATGACTTCAAACGTTTTTGAAAATACATCGTATTGTGCTGCTTTAGCAAAAGTTAGAGTGACACAGGAGTCGCTTTTTTTAACTTTTCCCATGCCACTCGGCACGCATGCACGCCTGTTCAGTACAAATGAACACCCCTTGTAAAGGCTCTAATGTATAGCTTTTGATTCAATGTGGGTCATCCGGCATACTGTTTTACTTAGCCGAACCAGTGAGCGCCACCCAAGGCTCCATATCCCCTGCCATACCCAAAGCTTCTCCCAATTCTGAATGCACGATGTTAAAGCCCGCGTTCTCAAGATAATGTTCTAGTTCAGCTTGAGAGTAATAAGCATAATAACGATCATATTTATCCCGCTTTGAACCTTGGCCAAGCTTCATGCCAAGGTGCAAAAAACCCTTTGGCCTCAGAGCCTTATGCAGCGCCATTAGTATAGCTGCCAAGTGTTGGGGCTGAGCATGTAATAAGCTAAAGTTGGCCCACACGCCGTGGTAAGTGTTAGTCGTATCAATATCACTGAATTGCGCCTGCCGAGCAGCTATATCAAACTTGTCATTAGCCAACTGCACCATGGCTTTAGCAGCATCGACAGGATCCACACGCAATCCTTTCCCGCGCATAGCCACAGAAGCAAGGGCTGGGCCACAACCCAAATCCAACACATAGTCATTAACCTTAAGTCGGTCGATAAAGCGCAGCAATATTGGATCCACGCCTAACTCGTCGACCATTTTCAAGTAACTATCCACTTGGCCGTTATAGGCGTCGATGGTTTTTTGATCTGCCATTTTATTCACTTCCTTTAAACAATGACTTACTTTACACCTACGCCCCGTGGCTAATAAAATAGTTATTTATGGGCACGAAATGAGTTATTTACCTGCGCACTTTATACATTGTGTGTAAGAGGGATCAACTTCTAATCTACCACTGCTAATGCCTTTGCCACACGTTAAACATTCGCCATAGTTGCCAGTGGTAACTCGCTGCAACGCTGCCCCAATTCTTAACAACTGATGCTTGCGCCGCTCTATTGTTTCAATAGCCATACTTTGCGCCCGCATAGCGTCCATTCTAGTTAGCCTGCCTATTGCTGCCTGGTCAAGCTCGACAGGCTTTGCGGCGTCAACAGACACACTGCTTAGCTTGACTAACTCTAACTGAAGAGTAAGTAATAGCTGCCTAAAATGATCAATTTGTATTTTTTTCATCAGTTTGTGCACACAGTTTTATCGCTCCTAACAGCGACTACCAATACTGGCTCGCTGCAGTTAGGCCAAAGAACAAAAATTATTGCCGCTTAGGCCGCAAAGTTATTGGCGCATATGCGTAATTTTAAATGACCTTAGATGAGTTCCAAAATTGGGTTGAACTGGATCTAAGATCTGATTTTTTGCAGCTTTTTTCATTAAACGTTGTGCTAAGAAAAATGACACAATGGCAACAAAAACACCACCAGCCATTTGACCAATAAGCACACCCTGCGCACCCCAATATTGTGCACCAAAATAAACAAAAGGTATGATGCCTAGGGTATTACGCCCCCAGTTTATCCAAGTTGAATAAAATGGATGGCCCAAGTTGTTATACGCTGCATTACCAATAAAAATAACCCCATTGAATATCCATGCCAAAGACAATGGCCCACAAAATAAGAAAATTAAATCTCGCGCCATCCCATTTGCATCAAACACGTTAGCTATTGCGCCACGCAAAAAATACAACACCACAACAACTGGAATAACATATATTACAATGAGCACCATACTGCGGTTAAACGCTTGCCTCACTCGGCGGTGTTGCCCGGCCCCAAAATTCTGCCCAATAATAGGCCCAATGGCACCAGACATTGCAAAGATTAAGGCAAAGGCAACAGGCGTAACCCTGCCAATAATTGCCATACCTGCCACTGCAGATTCACCAAATTCTGCGGCCACTTTAATCACGTAAGCCCCACCTACTGGCGCTGCTATATTGGCCAACATGGCCGGGATTGCAATTGCAGCGATCGGCTTTAGGTCTCGTTTTATCGCCATAAAAGATAATCCAGAAAACCCCTCATAGCGACGCACAATGTACCACACAGCGACTGCTGCCATAGCTATGCGGGACACTACAGAAGCCCAAGCGGCACCATCCAAACCCATCTTTAATGTAAAGATAAAAATAGGATCCAAAATAGCATTCACCACTCCTGCAACAAGGATCACCACCATAGATAAGCGCGCAGCACCATGGCTACGCAAGGCTGCAGAAGCAACAATACCTACCAACATAATGGGCATACTTGGTATAAGTATTTTTAGGTAGGACACAGCCAGTTCTTGCGTATTCCCCGTGGCTCCAATTAAAGCTGTTAAACCATATAGGTTAAGGTAAATAACACTCGCAAAAATGGCTGCGAATACCACACCTATTATTAAAACGTGCGTTAACAATTCTGTAGCCACTTCAGGCTTATTTTCCCCAAGCGACCTAGCCACCATAGCGCCTCCCGCTATGGCCATGCCAATGCTAATGGAGGTTGTCATAAACAATATGGTTCCGGCAAAGCCAATGGCAGCAGCTAGCTCGTCAATTCCTAACATGGAAATAAACAACATGTCAGCTAGGTCCACAGCAAATAAAGCAACAAAGCCAATAGCCGATGTTAGCGACATGGTGATGATGTGTTTGGTTAAATCACCCGTAACAAACTTGGCTTCATGACTAGTCTTGCTATGGCTCACACTTTTACTTCAGACATAATGGCTTCCATTTGTGAAGTTAGGTCTGCCTCCCAGCTGCCTGCGCGTGCGCGTATACTGGCAACGTAGGCTTCGTTCTCGAGTGCGGGAATGGCGGGGTCATAGTGTTCAGCAACTGACAACATGCCTTTTCGATCTATATCGGCGAATGCATCAGTCATACGCTGTGCCTGATCACGAGAATAGCCTAGCGCTTCGATGGCAGAGCGCCCCATTCGTAGTGAACTATCATAGGTATCTCGTATAATGTCCCTGCACCCAACATGCCAAAGGTCATACACATGATTACGATCAACCGCCCTTGCAACCACGTGTAAATCTGGGTAGAGATGGTGCACATATTTAGCCAACGCAGTAATCTGTTCTTTGTCATCAATGGCGATTACAAACAGCTTTGCTTGGGCAATACCTGCAGCCTGCAGCAAATCTGGGCGGGTTGCATCGCCATAATAGGCTTGCACATCCAGCACTTTAAGCATTTCCAATTGCTTTGAACTAAAATCCATCACTGTGGGAGACATGCCACTGCCACGAAGTATGCGGCTAACAATGCCACCCACTCGCCCGTGACCTGCAACAATGATCTCCCCTTTATCTTCTATTATGTCCATTTCTCGTTCATCTAACGCCAAAAAGCGTGGCGCTATAATGCGGTCATAGAGAATAAATAGCGCTGGGGTGAGCAACATTGAAAGTGCCACTATGAGCAATAAACGGTCTGCTAAATCAGCAGGAATAACAGCACTTGAAACTGTGAAAGATAACAACACGAAACCAAACTCACCAGCTTGCGCAAGCCCTAAACTGAATAGCCACCTGTCGGTTCCATGCAATTTAAAAGTAATAGCCAGCACATAAAGCACGGCTATTTTCAACGCCATCAACCCTAGTGTGAGCCCTACGATAATAGACAGATTATCAAACATTAACCCAAAATTTATCCCTGCACCAACTGTCATAAAAAATAGCCCGAGTAGCAAACCTTTAAAGGGGTCAATATCACTTTCTAGCTCGTGCCGGTATTCACTGTTGGCTAATACTACCCCCGCCAAAAAAGTTCCCAACGCGGGAGAGAGGCCAACCAATGACATAAGTAATGCGATGCCAATCACAATCAACAACGCAGTAGCAACAAACAGTTCTCGTAGTTGTGCCACTGCAATAAAGCGAAAAATGGGCCCAGTTAAGGATGATCCTGCCACGATGACAGTCGCTATTGCACCCAAAGTAACCAATGCAGCACCCCACCTAGGCAACCCGTCAACAAGGCTCATCGATTCGCCACCATGCTCGCCTTCTATAGCTGTTGCCGAGTGTGACAGGGCCTCTGTTAGCTCTGGCAAGGCAAGCAAAGGAACCAAGGCTAACATGGGAATTACTGCAATATCCTGAAACAACAATACTGAGAAGCTAGACTGCCCACCATCGCTTTTCATCAAGCCTTTTTCACTCAAGGTTTGCAAAACGATAGCAGTAGAAGACAACGCCATTACTAAGCCTACCGCCAAAGCAACAGACCAAACTAGACCAAAGTACATGGCAATAGCCATTACGGCTAAGGTGGTAAGCAGCACCTGTCCACCACCGAGTCCTAAAAGTTTAGCTCTCATAGACCAGAGCAATTTGGGCTCTAGCTCTAACCCAACTAAAAAAAGCATCATCACCACACCAAATTCAGCAAAATGCTGAATAGATATCACATCTACATGAAGCCAAGCTAAAAATGGGCTAATTACAATACCTGCAATGAGGTACCCCAAAACAGATCCAAGACCAAGCTTAGATGCAATTGGAACTGCCACTACCCCTGCAATTAAAAATACAAATGCCAAAAGAAGAAAGTCTGTCATGTAAGGTTTCCTTAAATTTGTTACTCATGCAAAAAAGAGTCATCCTATGATCGTACAAAAAGCAGATCATCTATGTTGAGTAGATGTTGAAGAAATGTTTTGTACAGCCTGTTTGGGGGATTCACCTGCTAGGGTTAGTTTCTGGCACTGACACTTTAATACCTAGCGTGCCTTTGCTGCACAAAGCATAAGGCTTTTAGGATAATCATCCTGTGACCTCACCCAACATTGATTTAACACTTTTGCCGATGCGTATAAACTCACGATATGGTGTAGTCAAATACGATAATTTTATCGAGAACAGTATTAAGTTTTTTCTTTAACACATCATGCACGGGGTGGGGTAAATAATTCTGTCTAGATTGTTCGTTGTTAAATGTCATTTGAATACAGTGAGAATAGTCATCATTTAACTTTTCTACACTGTTGTTTTTCCCACATTCGACTGCACAAATTCCATCTATTTTAGTAGCAATAGCCTGAAAATCCTCAAGCACTTCTTGAATGGCCTTAGATGATGCCGATGACTTAAACTTTACCAGTAAAATATGCCGAATCATTTTGTTACCCAAGAAACTTGCCTTTAAGGCCGCTAGCTTTCATCTTCGCCAGACTTAACCACCTTACGAAACTGGCGCTCATTGTTGAACCACGTATTTATGCCAATAACTAACCCAGCAAAGAGCCAAATGCCCAAACTTTGCGCCATATTAAGGATTGAATACCCTTCTTCAATAGGCCTATTGATGATGAAGACCGAAAAAATAAACATAGGTACCCCATAGAGTAGAACCCCGTTGAAAATAATATACCGGTTTCTGCCTTTGGCTCTTGTTTCAGCCCAAGCAGAATATTTTTTATCTTGCACGAATAGCTCCTTATGACTAACAACGACCCATTGGTATAGCCATATTATTTTATAGCTCAGTGCTAATTGATTTAGCGTAACACCGTGAAAAGTATAGAGGTTTATTTATAAATTTCTAGGGTGGTCAAGAAAATATTACAAAGCAATGGGTAAGCAGCGCCAAATTAGGGGGATGTTTCGCCCTTAAGGTATCAAAATACCTAGTCAATTTTTCCTAGATATTATGTTTTGAGCCCTTTACCAGCGCTTACAGCAACTATTGAAGGTACCGCATAAACAAAAGGTATGTTTACACAAAACTGACTCCAATTAACTATGCAATAAGTCAGCCCATAGCCTATAATGGCGTCGCTTAGCATTCAACGCAAAGCCACAGGCACTCGCCAGAACAATGTTCTAGGCTGGTAATTAAGTCACTGCTAACGATGTCCGTAAAGCGTCGATTAGTATTCAATTACGAGGCATGGTTATGAACCAATACACTCTATTTACCTCCGAATCAGTGTCCGAAGGGCACCCTGATAAAATCGCTGATCAAATTTCTGATGCTATCCTTGATGCCATGTTGGAAAAAGATCCAGACTCTCGTGTTGCTGTAGAAACCCTTATTAAAACTGGATTGGTTTTAGTGGCGGGTGAAGTGCGCACTAACTCTTGGGTAGACATTGAAGATTTAGTACGCGAAGTTATAAAAGACATTGGCTACACTTCTTCAGAAATGGGTTTTGATGGTGCATCTTGTGCCATT
>DCAT01000060.1 GCA_002312935.1 Oceanospirillaceae bacterium UBA1126
ACTTTTGGGAATAAGTGGTTTGTTCCCAGCGCTTGGCTTTGGCGATATGGCTAATATGGCTCATATAGGGGGTCTGGTAGCGGGAGTTGCATGGGGGTTTATGCATACCCTTTTATGGCGCATTCGTTCCCGCAATGCCTAAAAAAGAGTCGGTGAGTATCATCATTCATGCTATTATTTGGCTCCAAGTTTTAGCTAAGAGGTTTGGCGGATGGAATATAATCAACTTATTTCCCAACTAACACCCGAAGTATACCTAAGTTTGAAGACTGCTATTGAAATTGGCAAGTGGCCAGATGGCAGGGTGCTGACTAAAGACCAAAAAGCCTCCTGTATGGAAGCTATTTTATGTTACCAGTCTATGAAGCTCGATTCCCAGCAACACTCCGGGTATATGCCAGATCAATGCGCTTCTAGCGCTACGCCCACTAAAACTGACGAACAAGTCATTAAAATACATTAATTATGCATACACCTCACCTGCTTACTGGGCATCTTGCAAAGCTGACTACCCACATTGACTCTGTGCCGCAAGCTCAAGTGCAATACACCCTTACTTTGGGAGACCAAGAGCTAAACCTTAATGCTTTAATAGGCCAAACAATTCGGTTAGAGCATTTAGGGCAAATTAATTGCAGCCATTGCGGCCGCAAAACCAAAAAAAGCTACAGCCAAGGATTTTGTTTTCCTTGCATGCAAAAATTACCCCAATGTGACCTATGTATTATGAGTCCAGAACGTTGCCACTTTGACGCAGGCACCTGCCGCGATGAGGCATGGGGCCAATCGTTTTGCATGCAGCCTCATATTGTATATTTGGCAAATTCTTCTGGCCTTAAGGTGGGTATTACTCGGGCTAACCAAATGCCTACACGCTGGTTAGATCAGGGTGCGTGCCAAGCGATGCCTATTATGCAAGTGGCCACTCGAAAATTGTCTGGGCAAGTTGAGACTGTGCTCAAGCAATACGTAGCTGATAAAACTAACTGGAGAAAACTGCTACAAAGTGATGCGCAAACAATTAATATGGCCCAAGCAGCAGATCTATTGTTGAATGAGTCAGAGGCAGATTTAGAGGTATTATTAGGTGGGCTAAGCCACCAAGATTACCAATGGTTAGACACAGCACCCATTAATATGCGCTACCCAGTAATGCAGTACCCAGAAAAAATTAATTCCCATAATCTTGACAAAGAGCCTGTTTTAGAAGGTAAATTGATGGGAATTAAGGGCCAATATCTTATTTTTGACACTGCGGTGATTAACGTCCGCAAATACTCATCCTATTTGGTGCAATTCAGCTCATGACTAAAAACGCTCAAGTAACCTACCTAAAAGACTATCAGGTGCCATCCTTTATCATCGAAACTACAGACCTTGATATCCGTATAGGTGATGAATATACCTCGGTTGTTGCACGTTTAAAAGTACGCCGTAACCCTGCGTCTAAGGGGCCTTCGTCAAAACTTGTACTACAGGGTGGTAAAGACATTAAGCTTCAAGAGGTGATGATGGATGGCCTCATCCTTGATACCTCAAATTACGACCTAGAGGCTGCGGTCCTGTCAATTCATCACTGCCCAGAAGTCTTTGAGCTAACTACAGAGTGCTTAATTCAACCACAATTGAATACCACTTTAGAGGGGCTTTATAAGTCGGGTGGTATGTACTGTACCCAGTGTGAAGCTGAGGGTTTTCGGAATATAACCTATTATCTAGACCGCCCTGATGCCTTGTCTGTGTTCACCACCCGTATTAGCGCAAATAAACAAAGTTACCCCATATTATTAGCTAATGGTAACCCCATTGATCAAGGTGACTTAGACAGCGGTGAGCATTTTGCTGTTTGGCATGATCCGTTCCCAAAGCCAGCCTATTTATTTGCTATGGTCGCTGGCAACTTGGTGCGTCAAGACGAAGAATTTACTACCCTGTCTGGGAGGAAGGTAGACTTACAAATATTTGTAGAAGCGCATAATAGCCATAAGTGTGATCATGCGTTAGCGTCTCTAAAACGATCCATGTTGTGGGACGAGCAGGTGTATGGCCGTGAGTATGACCTAGACTTGTTTATGATCGTTGCAGTAGATGATTTCAACATGGGGGCCATGGAAAACAAAGGCCTAAATATTTTCAATTCAGATTGTGTATTAGCAGACCCAGCGACTAGCAGCGATGCCATGTTCGAACGAATAGAGGGTATTGTTGCCCATGAATATTTTCATAACTGGTCTGGTAACCGTGTGACCTGTCGCGATTGGTTTCAGTTGAGCTTAAAAGAAGGCTTTACAGTTTATCGTGATGCCCAATATACCGCAGACACCTACTCGGCTGCTGTTAAGCGTATTGATGATGTTACCCTTTTACGTACCCACCAGTTTGCTGAAGACGCTGGTCCAATGGCTCATCCTATAAGGCCTGCCTCTTATATGGAGATTAATAATTTTTATTCTGTGACTGTATACGAAAAAGGTGCAGAAGTAGTGGGGATGATTCACACCTTGCTTGGGGACGAATTATTCCGCAAGGGCAGTGATCTTTATTTCGATCGACATGACGGCCAAGCTGTGACTACTGATGATTTTGTAGCTGCCATGAGTGACGCCAGTGATATCGATCTGAGTCAATTTAAACATTGGTATAGTCAGGCTGGTACGCCTACGTTAACGGTGACTGATACTTATGATTCGATTAATAAAGAATATAGCCTCACCATTGGGCAGTCCACGCCCGCAACAGCAGAGTGTCAAGAAAAACTGCCATTCCATTTGCCGTTTCGCGTGGCCTTGTTAGATGCCAATGGTAGGGAGATGCAGCTAAAGTTAAGGGGTACTGAGCTTGTGCATGAAAAAAGCTGTGTGCTAAATATCACTCAGGCTCAGCAAACGTTCACTTTTGAAGCGGTGTTGCAACACCCAACCCCCTCATTACTGCGTGGCTTTTCTGCTCCGGTTAAATTGGACTATGCCTACACCAAAGAGCAATTATTATTTCTTGCAAGCCAAGACCAAGATGGTTTTTGCCGTTGGGAGGCGTGTCAGCGTCTGTTGATTGAAGCCACAGAACAGGCTATGTCACAAGCTACTAGTGTCCAGCTAGAGCATACTCTGGAGGCAATGCTACGCAGTAGTTTAGTGGATGAAGACTTGGATCCAGCTATGGTTGCCAAGCTAGTGCAGCTGCCTAGTGAAGCATATTTGGCAGAAATGCAAAGCACTGTTGATGTGGATATCATTCACGTTGGTCGTGAAGCCATGCGCTGTGCTATTGCGTTGGCCTTAGAAAGTGAACTGTTGGCCTGTTATCAGCGCTGCCACAATACGGGCTTGTTTAGTCAATCGGGCAAGGCCATAGGTCAAAGAGCCCTGAAGAATACCTGCTTGGCCTATCTCAATACATTGGGCAAACCCGAGTATCAAGCCATGGCTCAAGATCAGTATGCGTTAAATGCTAATATGACCGATGTTGGAGCCGCTTTAACCATCCTGATTAGCCAAAAAGATGGGAGTTTAGCAACGCCACTGTTAGCTGAATTTTATCAAAGCTGGCAGGGCGATGCTCAGGTAGTTGACCAATGGTTTGCCATGCAGTCTGGTGCCAATCTAGTGGGCCGTTTGCCTCATGTGCAAGCGCTACTGCAGCATGACGCGTTTGACATTCGTAACCCCAATAAGGTGCGCAGTGTGGTGGGAGGCTTTATTCGAAGTGCCATTAACTTTCATTCAGCCGATGGTAGTGGTTATGAATTTGTCGCTGATATGGTGTTACGCTTAGATCCCATTAACCCTATGATAGCGGCAAATCTAGCCAAACCGTTAGGCCGCTTTAAGCGTCACACCGTTGGGCGTCAGCAATTAATGCAGGCACAGCTTCAGCGCCTTAATAAAGCTGAGCTTAGTAAAGATGTGTATGAAATAGTCAGTAAGGCTTTGTCAGTAGGCTAACAAATCAAAATCAGTCTCAAAACAAGGGTGTGTTGCATACGCAAACACCCATAATGCTGTGCCAGCCAGTATGGTAACCATGGCAGGTATGGCTTTTTGAGAATGTAGGAGAGTAGTAATGAAATATGTAGGTGAAAAAGACTATGAACATGGCATGGAAGCTAAGGTAGGTGTGCTAATTACCAATCTAGGAACACCTGATGCTCCCACTAAAAAAGCACTGCGTCCCTACCTTAAAGAGTTTTTAAGTGACCCCAGAGTAATCGAAACACCCAAGCTGATTTGGCAAATTATTCTTAATGGAATTATTCTCAATACTCGCCCAGCAAAAAGTGCTAAAGCATATAAGACTGTTTGGACAGACAACGGCAGTCCACTTTATGACATTGCTAAGAGGCAACATGCGGCACTGGCTAAATCATTACCTAATTTAGTGGTTCGGCTAGCGATGCGTTATGGCAATCCAAGCATCGAGAGCCAGCTCATTGCGATGCGAGACCAGGGTGTGCGCAAGATCTTAATCTTTCCGATGTATCCACAATACTGTGCGGCCACTACGGCAAGTACATTTGACAAGGTAGCGCAAGTGCTTACCAAGTGGCGCTGGATTCCTGAAGTGCGGTTTATCAACGAATACTACCAAGATGACCTTTACATTAAAGCGCTGGCAAACAGTATTAAAGCATTTCGTGAGGAACATGGTGAACCTGAATTAACACTGTTTAGCTATCATGGCATTCCAAAGGCGTACCTAGATAAAGGCGATCCGTATCACTGTTTTTGTCGTGCGACGACGCGCCTTGTTAAAGAACACCTAAATTTAAAAGAAGAAGATGTCATGACGACCTTTCAAAGTCGCTTTGGCCCTGCCGAATGGTTGCAACCGTATACTGATTTAACACTCAAAGAGCTACCTGGCAAAGGGATTAAGAATGTCCATATTATTGCTCCAGCATTTAGTGCAGATTGTTTAGAAACAATCGAAGAAATAGATGAAGAAAATAGAGCCTATTTTATGGAAAGTGGGGGTGAAACCTATCGTTATATCCCATGCTTAAATGATAGTGAAGAACATATAAGCTTATTTACCAAGCTTATTAAACAGCATACTCAGGGATGGGATGTCTAGCGTGTGCTAGCCTTTGGCAGCTAACACTCTCTCTACTGTTGCCACAATGGTTTGTGTTTGGTGATCAATTTCCATGTTCACCCAGGTGCCTGCACTGGCTTTGCCAAAACCTGTGACACGTAATGTCTCTGGGATAAGGCAGACGCAGAATTCTGACTCGGTAACGGCGCCTATGGTGAGACTGCAGCCATTAAGGCCAATAAAACCTTGTGGTAAGACGTGTTTTTTATGAGCATCGGGTAAATTAAACCAAATGCTCGTATTGTCTTCTTGGTGATCGATTCGGCTGATAGCCAATGCCACAGAAACATGCCCAGAAATAATATGGCCACCTATTTCGTCGCCATATTTTAGTGAGCGTTCTACATTCACATAGTCGCCTTCATCGAGCAGGCCTAAGTTGGTTAGCTTTAGAGTTTGGCCAATAACGTCAAAACTAAAATGGTTAAGGCTTTGAGCGGTCACCGTTAGGCAGGTGCCATTAATAGCAACGCTGGCGCCAATGGCTACGTCAAGGCTAATTGCTTTGGGTAGGGTAATGACAAAGCTGCGTTGATTGTTGCCTTTAGTAATGGATTTAATTTGGCCTTGGCCTTGGACGATACCAGTGAACATGATTTACCTGAGAGTTATTAGAGCGGCAGTGAAAAAACCTTTAGCTGCCTATATTAGCCGAGCCAGCTGCAGCTGTGAAGCAGAGTTTAAGCTGTGAGTCGTATCATTTTGGCTCCTATGGAGGGGTTAGCAGACAATATTTTGCGTGATTGCCTTACCCGTATAGGCGGTATCGACCTGTGTGTCACAGAATTTATTCGAGTCACTACCCAGTTATTACCCCCCAAAGTGTTTCAGCGCTTATGCCCAGAGCTTACTAACGGATGTAAAACCCCCGCAGGTATTCCGGTGCGTATTCAGTTATTGGGTAGTGACCCTGAGGCTCTAGCTGCCAATGCTGTGCGGGCCTTAGAGCTGGGTTCTCCGGGTGTTGATTTAAACTTTGGCTGTCCTGCAAAAACCGTGAACCGCAGCCAAGGTGGTGCGATATTATTGCAGGAGCCTAAAAGAGTTGCCCACATTGTTGCTACCGTAAGGCGAGCGATTGGTGATGATGCCTGGTTAAGCGCTAAGATGCGTTTGGGGTTTGCCACTAAAGACTTAGCCCTAGAGAATGCCAAGGAGATTGAAGGTGCGGGTGCTAATGAGTTGACTGTGCATGCCAGAACTAAGGTTGAGGGCTACCGTCCACCTGCGCACTGGCAGTGGATAGAAAAAATTCGCGCCGTAGTGACTATCCCGGTCATTGCCAATGGCGAAGTGTGGACTCCACAGGACTACACATCATGTCAGCAAGTCAGCGGTAGCGATGACGTGATGATAGGGCGTGGATTAGTTTGGAAGCCAGACTTAGCCTTACAAATTCGTCACCAACAGGCTAAGCAGCCAGCGCAAGACTGGAATTGGTCAGCGTTAGTGCCCATTGTGCTTTATTTTATCGATTTGGTTGAAGGCCAGGTTTCGGCTAAATATCAACACGCACGGGTTAAACAATGGCTTAAGCTGCTGGGGAGGGTTTATCCTCAAGCCGAAACGTGTTTCGAGCAAGGTAAGCGTCTAAAAACCCTCAATGAATTGCGCTCGCTGATAATTAATAGCCAAGATAACTGATGACTTTATATGCATTTATCATGGCTATGAAAATGTATCCTTTGGAAGCATGCGGTATACTAGTGGCCATGTTGGCGTTGTTGTTAAATCTTTGAGGTGTGTCTTTGTATTCTATTGCACGTAGTGTGTTGTTCAAACTTTCAGCAGAAGCTGCTCACGATTTAACCTTAGAAGCCCTCGCTGCTGGAGCACGGTTAAGATTATTGCCAGCCTTAGTCCCAAACGTAGTGGACTTGCCTGTTACTGTGATGGGCATTGTTTTCCCTAATCCGGTTGGCCTTGCTGCAGGTTTGGATAAAAATGCGTCTGCTGTTGATGGCCTTGCTGCTTTAGGTTTTGGTTTCTTGGAGGTAGGTACTACGACTCCAAAACCGCAATCAGGTAGCCCAAAGCCGCGACTGTTCAGGTTGCCTCAAGCTCAAGCCCTTATTAATCGTATGGGCTTTAATAATAAGGGTGTGGACCACCTTATTGAAAACATTAAAAAAGCTAAATTCAAGGGTGTATTGGGCATCAACATCGGTAAGAACTTTGATACCCCTGTCACAGAGGCGACATCAGACTATATTATCTGTATGCAAAAGGTGTATGCCTACGCCAGCTATATTACTATTAATGTGTCGTCTCCCAATACACCGGGCTTGCGTGATTTGCAATATGGAGAGTCGTTAAGTCAGCTGTTAGGGGCTCTTAAGCAAGAGCAGGCGGTGTTAGAAAAAACCCATGGCAGATATGTGCCTTTAGCAGTTAAAATCGCGCCAGATATGGATGCCGAGCAACTGCAAGGTGTGGCTCACTGTGTGTTAGAGCAAAAAATGGATGGGGTCATTGCCACCAATACCACTTTAAGCCGAGAAGGCGTAGCTGAACTAGAATTTGGTGACCAAGCGGGTGGGCTCAGTGGCGCGCCAGTAAGACATAAATCTACTCAAACGATTGCTGATTTGTACGCTATTTTGGGTGACCAAGTGCCCATTATTGGGGTGGGTGGTATTAGCAGTGGAGAAGACGTTTCGGAAAAACTGGCTGCAGGAGCTAAGCTAGTGCAGGTCTATACGGGTTTAATTTATCAAGGCCCAGGCTTAGTTAAACAATGTGTAGATGCTTGTCGAAACATTACCAAATCTTAAGTCCATAATCCAAAGAGAAATCTATGAATAAGCAAAAATCAACTCTGCTTAAGGTGTTAAGTTTTGTACAAAGTGTGCTCGCAAGTTTAGTGGGTATTCAGTCAAATAAGAAACGTGAAGAAGACTTCAACGAAGGAGGATTGGAACGGATGATTTATGTTGGTTTGGGTACCTTGGTGTTATTTGTAATTATAGTTGTTACTGCAGTTAATAGCGCGCTACCAAGCTGACACTATAGTCAAATAGACTGTGTAAAAAGCAAAATAAGACTTGCGCAATACCCTGTTAATTGAGGATAATTGCACCGCCTCTTTTTTGAGTACGATGAGGTCTTAATAACATCCACGATCTAAAAGATCACCCGGAGGGTAAGTATGTATTTTAGAACTTGGCAACGCCTGAGTTCTGTAGTCTTGGGTTTGGTATTTGCACCCGCTGCTATGGCAGATTGGGGGCTAAATATGCCCGTAGGCATCACAGAAGTAAGTCAATCTATTTTTGAACTGCACATGCTTATTTTTTGGATTTGCGTCTGGATAGGTGTAGTGGTTTTTGGTGTAATGTTTTACTCCATTTTTAAGCATCGTAAATCGAAAGGCGCAGTTGCGTCTAAGTTCCATGAAAGCCTAGGCCTAGAATTGTTATGGACAGCAATTCCAACCGTCATTCTTATTGCTATGGCAGTGCCGGCTACATCGGTTTTGATTCAGATGTATGACACGACAAATTCGGATGTGGATATTAAGATCACAGGCCATCAATGGAAGTGGCAGTACGACTACCTTGGTGAAGATGTGGGGTTCTTTAGTAACCTAACCACCACTACAGACGAAATTTACAACCGCACCGAAAAAGGTGAAAACTACCTTGAAGAGGTTGATAACCACGTTGTAGTACCAACGGGTAAAAAAATCCGGTTCCTCATTACCTCTAACGATGTGATTCACGCTTGGTGGCTCCCAGAAATTGCTGTCAAAAAAGACGCAATTCCAGGGTATATCAACGAATCTTGGGCATTAATCCCTGAAGGTGAGGAAGGCCTTTATCGTGGTAAATGTGCAGAGCTATGTGGCGTACAGCATGGCTTTATGCCTATTGTACTAGAAGCTGTGACTGCTGATGAATACCAAGCATGGTTGGATGATCAACGTGCTGGAAAAGTTGCAGAAGCTGCTGCTGCTCTGGGGGACTTTAGTTATGACGAACTCATGGTTGAGGGTGCCGAAGTTTACGCTCGAAGCTGTGCAGGCTGTCATGGTACTGAAGGCCAGGGAATGGGAACTATCTTCCCAGCGTTGGCAGGTAGCCCAATAGCGCTTAACGATATGGCTGGCCACATCGATATTGTAATCAACGGCAAGCCAGGCACGGCTATGCAGTCATTTACTGCGCAGCTAAGTGATGTTCAAATTGCTGCTGTGATCACCTTTGAGCGAAACGCTTGGGGTAACGATACGGGTGAAACAGTGACTCCCCAAATGATAATTGACGCGAAAAAATAGAAGGCTAAATTATGACAACTGCGACTGCTAGTCACGATGACCACGGCCATCATGGGCCTGCTAAAGGCATCATGCGCTGGGTATTAACAACTAATCACAAAGACATTGGTAGCATGTACCTTTGGTTCTCATTCGCTATGCTTCTCACGGGTGGTGTGATGGCGCTTATTGTTCGAGCTGAGTTATTTCAGCCGGGTATGCAGCTTATAAGACCAGAGTTTTATAACCAAATGACCACCATGCACGGTCTAATCATGGTGTTTGGTGCTATTATGCCAGCCTTCGTTGGCCTGGCTAACTGGATGGTTCCATTGATGATTGGCGCGCCAGATATGGCCTTGCCCCGAATGAATAACTGGAGCTTTTGGATTCTACCGTTCGCTTTTGGAATGCTGTTGTTTACGCTATTTACCGAAGCCGGTGCGCCAAACTTTGGTTGGACTTTCTACGCGCCATTGTCGACTACCTACGCGCCAAGTAGTGTAACCTACTTTATTTTTGGCGTGCACATGATGGGCATTTCTTCAATCATGGGCGCCATTAACATTATTGTTACTATCTTAAACCTTCGGGCGCCAGGTATGACCTTGATGAAGATGCCATTATTTGTATGGACTTGGTTCATTACAGCCTATTTGCTAGTTGCAGTAATGCCAGTATTGGCAGGTGTTGTGACGATGATGTTAATGGACATCCACTATGGCACTGCGTTCTTCGATGCTGCAGGCGGTGGTGACCCAGTATTGTTCCAGCACGTATTTTGGTTCTTTGGTCATCCAGAAGTATACATAATGATTTTGCCTGCCTTTGGTATTGTCTCGCAAATTATTCCTACCTTTGCGCGTAAGCCGTTGTTTGGTTATGCGTCAATGGTATATGCAACGTCTTCAATCGCGTTTTTGTCGTTCATTGTTTGGGCTCACCATATGTTTACAGTGGGCTTGCCACTGCAGACGGAACTCTTCTTTATGTACGCCACTATGTTGATCGCCATTCCTACGGGTGTGAAGGTGTTCAACTGGGTGTCGACCATGTTTAGAGGTTCAATGACTTTTGAGACGCCCATGCTATTTGCCATCGCTTTCGTTGTGTTGTTCACCATCGGCGGTTTCTCTGGGCTAATGCTCTCTATTGCACCTGCAGACTTCCAATATCATGATACCTACTTTGTAGTGGCTCACTTCCATTACGTGTTAGTACCAGGTGCCTTGTTTGGTATCATCGCTGGCGTT
This sequence comes from Oceanospirillaceae bacterium UBA1126, assembly GCA_002312935.1. Lineage (GTDB taxonomy): Bacteria > Pseudomonadota > Gammaproteobacteria > Pseudomonadales > Balneatricaceae > Njordibacter. Next base: position 10,603 of record DCAT01000060.1, read on the forward strand.
TACTACTGGTTGCCTAAATGGACAGGCCATTACTACAATGAGAACTTAGGTAAGTTTCACTTTTGGATGTCCTTTATTGGCGTTAACATCACCTTCTTCCCGATGCACTTTATTGGTTTAGCAGGAATGCCACGTCGGATACCAGATTACGCCTTGCAGTTTGCAGACTTTAATGCAATTGCCACCGTAGGTGCATTTATCTTCGGTTTCTCTCAGCTAATCTTCTTGTTCTTATTGATCAAGACCATTCGTGGTGGAGAAAAAGCAACGGATCGAGTTTGGGAAGGTGCAGAAGGTCTGGAGTGGACTATCCCGTCTCCAGCGCCATATCATACTTTTGCAGAGCCACCACACGTTAAGTAAGGTTAAAAAAAGCCCTATGAACTCCAATTCATCAAAGCCAGATGACTTATCTGGCTCTAAGCCCAAAAATACGGCACTAAAATTAGTGCTAGCAGCAGTAGCTATGTTTGGTTTTGGTTTTGCTTTAGTGCCTTTATATGATGTGTTTTGTGAGCTTACCGGTATTAATGGTAAGACCGCAGGGCCAGTGGAGCGAGTAGAGCAATGGGTTGATACGAGCCGCACAATAACAGTGCAGTTTATAACGACCAATAATGCTGGCATGCCCTGGGAATTTGAAGCTTTGCAAGAAGAAATTGAAATGCACCCAGGGGCCTGGACCCAAGTAGAATTTTGGGCCCTAAACCCAACAGCGAACGACATGGTAGGACAGGCGGTACCTAGTGTATCGCCATCGGAGGCGGCTGAATATGTTCAAAAAACAGAATGTTTTTGTTTTGACCAGCAGACGTTAAAGGCGGGAGAGGGGCGAAAAATGCCACTTATTTTCTCTTTAGATCCGGAACTTCCGGCTCACGTTAAAAAAGTAACAATGTCGTACACGTTATTTGATGCAGGCGCCTTTGCTAAATAGCAGTGGCGTATAAATATAATTTTGGCCTTAAATTATGGCCAGATAATAAGCCTTCGACAATGGAGCAACACATGGCAACATCCAATTATTACGTACCAGAAAGTAGTTATTTCCCAATTGTGGCCAGTTTAGGCCTAATTGGAATGGCTGCTGGTGCTGGCGGTATGATGAACCACATGAGTGCAGGCGGAGAAGGATTTGTTTTCCCTCATTTCGTCTTTACAGCGGGTTCTTTGTTACTCGCTTTTATTTTCTTTCAGTGGTTTGGTAAGGTCATTACTGAGAGTAGAGCGGGTATGTACAGCCCTCAGATGGACAAGTCTTTCCGCTGGGGTATGAGTTGGTTTATATTTTCAGAAGTGATGTTCTTTGTCGCCTTCTTTGGTGTGTTGCTATACGTACGCCAGTGGGCTGGCCCTTGGTTAGACGGTCAAGGTGATAAGGGTTCAACGCATATGTTATGGCCAGACTTTGATTATGCATGGCCTATGTTTAATAACCCAGCAGGCGCAGACTTTCCTGGCCCGCAGGCTGTCATTGACCCTTGGCATATTCCGTTGTTGAATACAGTATTGTTGATGACTTCTAGCGTAACGCTAACGATTGCTCACCATGCTCTTAGGGCAATGCACCGGGGCAAGACCATTTTTTGGTTAGCAGTTACAGTAATCTTAGGTGGCATCTTCGTCTATTATCAGATTCTAGAGTATATTGAAGCTTATACTGAATTGGGCCTCACGTTAGATTCTGGCATATATGGGTCAACCTTCTTTATGCTGACAGGCTTTCACGGCCTCCACGTAACGATTGGTGCGTTCATACTATTTATTATGTGGATTCGTATCTGTAAAGGTCACTTTACTCCAGATCAGCACTTTGGGTTTGAAGCAGCAGCTTGGTATTGGCACTTTGTAGATATGGTATGGGTAGGCTTATTTTTATTCGTCTACATCCTATAAGCAGCCGGACAAAAACCATAAAGGCAGCTTAATGGCTGCCTTTTTTATGTCTCGTAGTCATTTTTAGAATTAATGAATACCAGCCCATGGCGACGAAGTCACAAGTTGACCGGTCGCAAACCCGTAGGTTACGAGCACAATTAGAAGTACAATTAACGTCACTCGGTACTTAAGTGATGTGAGTAACCGAGTAGATTTTGTACCATCCTTCATTAAGAAAAAGAAACCACTGGCTAAGCTGGTTAGAGCCAAAAGTAACACGATGACAATGACGATTTTGATCATAAAAAGGGTCTCTTTAAATACGTTAATTAGGTTTAGCTATAGTAATGATAAAACGACTGCAACACTATTGGGCAATCTCTGTTTTCACGCTATTCTTTTTGCCGCTCACCATCAGTTTAGGTTTCTGGCAGTTAGATAGGGCAGACCAAAAAATACAACTGCAAAAGAACTTGGCGGCTTTAGAGCAACCATTAATACTTTTTGACGAACCGGGTTTAACTTTGGGTGCCCTAGATAACCTTCAAAGAGTGACACTGAATAGTACCTTTATCAAGCCATTTGTTTGGTTTAGGGATAATCAAGTTGTGGCGGGTAAAGTGGGTTATGACGCCATAGGCCTTATTAGAGTAGGTGCAGATTTATTGTTAGTTAACCGGGGTTGGTTTGCGTCAAATGGCCAAAGAGACCCATTACCTAATATTGCATGGGTGAATGGCGAAGTGGCTCTGACAGGGCGACTAGTTTCAGTACAGGCTAATCCATATCAGTTGGGTATAGACACCTACACAGATGATTACCCACAGTTAGTACAGGCGATAACGCCGTCTGTTTTGGCTAAACATTTATCCAATTCAGTAGAGGGTGCGCTTTTACCTTGGGTGTTAGTGTTAGATACAGAAGGTGATGCAACACTTACGCCTCACTGGCGGGCAAGCGCAATGGCCTCAGAAAAGCATCTAGCGTATGCGTGGCAGTGGTTTGGTCTCGCTTTGACGCTCAGCTTATTATACATTTATCGAGTATTTTATTCTCCTATTGACATCAAAAAGGTAGATCCATGACCACCAAAAAAACCAATCGTTGGACTTTGTATGCGGTATTTGCGGTAACCGCTGTGCCACTTATGTTTGCTATGTTAATGTACTTTAATTTATGGGGTGTGCCAGATGGGCGGACTAATTATGGTCAGTTGTTGTTGCCACCAAACGAGCTACAACAGGCTCAACTAGTTGATGAAAATGACGCACCATGGTCTCAGGTAGAAGCTGATAAAAGGTGGTTGGTAATTTATCTGACGAAACAAGCTTGCGATTTGCCCTGTCAGGAAGCCACTCACTTATTACGACAAATCAATGTTGCCCTAGGCAAGGAAGCTCACCGCGTTACGCGTTTGTTGGTTAACCAGCAGGGTGGCATTAACGAGCAGACCAAAACAGACTATCCAGCTTTAATACAGCTGAAGAGCCTTTCATTAGAGCCATTTGAACTAGGCCAGGGTATTTATGTTGTGGATCCTCTGGGAAATATTATGATGTATTACAGTAAAGACTTTGTTGGAAAAGAATTGTTAAAAGACCTTAAGAAGTTACTCAGAACCTCAAACATAGGGTAAAAGTCATGAATACTAATGTCGCCCCCAAGTGGAGCCTATTTTTAACTTACCTGGCACTGGCAACTGTGGCGTGTGTCATCATTTTAGGATCGTGGACCAGGTTAGCTGACGCTGGCTTAGGGTGCCCAGATTGGCCTGGCTGTTACGGTAATTTGCTGGTGCCTGAAACTGCCCAAGAAATTGCGGCTGCTGAAGCCCTTTACCCAGACGCACCTGTAGAAGTAGATAAGGGTTGGTTGGAGATGATCCATCGTTATTTGGCAACATTCTTGGGACTAGTTATTTTGGTGCTAGCGATAGCGTCTTGGTCGCAACGAAAACGTCTAAACTATCCTTTTTTACTGACCCAAGGTTTACTGGCCATGGTAATGCTGCAAGGTGCTTTTGGTGCTTGGACAGTCACTTGGAAGTTATGGCCACAAGTGGTGACGTCACATTTATTGGGTGGTTTTGTGACTGCCAGCTTACTGACGATGTTATTGCTAAAGTTACGTCGGGTTGGGAGCCAAGTTAAACCATTATCACTGGTAAATATTACCCATAGTCGGTTGCAAGTTTGGGCATCTGTGGCGTTAGTCCTAGTTATTGTGCAAGTATTTTTAGGTGGCTGGATGAGTTCTAACTATGCAGCCTTAGCGTGCTCCACTTTGCCAGACTGCAATGGCTCATGGTGGCCGGAAATGAATTTCTCTGAGGGTTTTGACCTCACTCAGACTTTAGGCCCGAGTTATTTGGGAGGACTAATGCATGCCGAAGCGCGACAAGCTATTCATGTGTTGCATCGATACGGCGCAATTATTTTGGCTGTGTTTATAGTGTTGATGAGCTATCAGTTGATTAAGCAAGATGACACGCGTCTCCGTCTGTTTGGTTTTGGTTTTTTGGCGGTATTTATTGTCCAATTTTGTTTGGGCCTAGCCAACATATACTACTTCCTCCCCCTTGCGGTAGCTGTTGGTCATAACTTCTTTGGGGCCTGCTTGTTTGTTCTCACTGTAAGTCTTTATTATCTAGTCTTTTCAAAAAGAGGGCGCCTCAATGAGTTCTGAAGCTACTGCAATCCCAATACGTATAAATTGGCGGGATTATTACGAAATGTGCAAACCCAATGTGGTTTTGCTTATGTTACTTACGTCATTAGTCGGTATGTTCATGGCGATACCTGGTATGGTGCCCTGGCCAATAATTATATGGGGTAATTTGGGCATCGCTATGGCTGCGGGTTCTGCAGCGGCAGTGAATCATGTAATTGACCGTCGTATTGACGGTCAAATGGGCCGCACAAGTAACCGCCCCGTGGCTAAAGGTAAAGTGAAGCCGTTACACGCGCTCATTTTTGCAGCTATATTGGCTGTTATTGGCCTTGGTATTCTGTATGTACTCGTTAATCCAATGACGGCCTGGCTAACCTTGGCATCTTCAATTGGCTATGCCTTTGTCTATACCGGATACCTTAAACGTGCAACACCACAGAACATCGTTATTGGTGGTCTTGCAGGAGCAATGCCTCCGTTGTTGGGTTGGGTTGCCGTCACGGGTACTTTGGATCCCAATGCGCTACTTTTAGTGCTAATTATCTATGCGTGGACACCACCTCATTTCTGGGCCTTAGCAATTCATAAGCGAGATGAGTACGCCAAGGTTGAAATCCCCATGTTACCGGTGACCCATGGCTTAGAATTCACTGGCTTACAAATTCTGTTATATACCGTGTTGTTGATAATTTCTACTATGCTGCCCTACGTTGTAGGTATGAGCGGTTTCATCTACCTAGTGGGTGTAACCTTGTTGAATATACGTTTTTTATACTGGGCCTTACGTTTGTACCGAGGAGCCTACGAAAAGGCGGCTATGAAGACGTTCTGGTATTCCATTATTTACCTCATGTTATTGTTCGTATTGTTACTCGTAGATCACTATTTTCCAATTTAGCTTTTTGATTAAATCTGAGCTTCACTCAACGGTAGGGTTTATAGGTAGTCTTCTGGCATCAAAGGGTAAGCAGTGTATTCTTGGCAGTGCAGCCATGGTGTTTTGTGTTGTGTTTTAAGTGCTCCGGTAATGCTGAATTAAAAAGGCATAAGGCTCTCTTTTAGTCTTGGCATGGCGGCTATAGGAGCATGTGCACAGATTGGCTTGATCATTACTAGCGAGTTATTACGTGCAACTTCGCTGTTGCTGGTTAACACCTAAGCCCACCTCTTTATTATCTAGCACTATGGTATCTATGTGTCTGGATTAATCGCAGCGTTAGCCTATGCTCTACTTTGAGCAGTAACCATTTCCCCCCTGCATTATCAATAGTGGTATACTGCGCGCCCTTTTGATTGCTGCAGTATTGACCTATGAATTACGCCTTTTTCGCCACCTGTCCCAAAGCTATGGAGCCTATACTGGCCGATGAACTGGGCCCTTTAGGGGCGGAAGATATTAAGCTGACCCAAGGTGGGGTTTATTTTAATGGCGACTTAAAGGTAGGCTACAGTGCTTGTTTGTGGAGCCGTTTAGCTAACCGCGTGCTATTACTGCTGCACAGTGAACCGGTTGACAGTGTTGACGAGTTATATGACGCCGTAAGCAAAGTTGAGTGGACTGAGCACTTTGACAGTGATCAAACTTTTCTGGTGGACTATGCTGGCCGTATGCGTGGCATCGATAATACCCACTTTGGTGCTTTAAAAGTAAAAGACGCCATTGTTGATCAATTTCGTAGTAAGGGTGAAATACGGCCCAATATTGCTAAGCAAGAGCCCGATGTTCGCATTAATGTTTTTATCACCAAAGGCCGTGTGCGCATTAGTTTAGACTTGTCTGGTGAAAGCCTGCATAAACGTGGTTATCGCCGTGAAGGTGGCATGGCTCCGCTAAAAGAAAACTTGGCTGCTGCACTTTTGATCCGCGCTGGTTGGCCAGCAATGGCAGCGGCTGGTAAGCCTTTAATGGACCCAATGTGCGGTTCTGGTACGTTTTTAATCGAAGCTGCAATGATGGCTTCAGATACTGCACCGGGCCTACTGCGCTGGCGTTTTGGCTTGCAAATGTGGAAGCAGCACAAGGTGACGCTTTGGCGAGAAATTTGGGACGCTGCCGAGTTGCGCCGAGAAGCGGGTGAAGCTTCTGCTACCAGCGAAATCCATGGTTATGATGGTCAGCCAAAAGCGGTATCTAAATGCCGTGAAAACCTAAAGCAAGCAGGAATGACAGATCGAATTCGTGTGAGTCACAGAGAATTAAAAGACCTAAAGCCACTAACGCACACAGCGGAACAACAAACAGGGTTGGTGATAACTAACCCTCCCTATGGTGAACGGCTTAGTGAAGTAGCAGACATCCAATACCTCTACCAACATTTGGGTGAGCGTTTAAGCCAAGACTTTATTGGCTGGGAACTTGGGGTATTTACGGGCAATTCTGAGTTAGGTAAGGCGGTAGGTTTACGTTCTTACAAACAGTATTCTTTTTACAATGGAGCCATTAAAAGTCAGTTGTTAATGTACGCTCTAGAAACCACAAATCGCTTTGCTGATCGCCGCCAAGCTAGTGGTGAAATACCACTGCAAGCCCTCAGTGAGGGTGCTCAAATGTTTGCCAACCGCGTGGTAAAAAACCGCAAGCAGCTAAGCAAATGGGTGAAGCAGGAAACGATTGAATGTTATCGCATATATGACGCTGACATGCCTGAGTATGCTGTAGCAGTGGATGTTTATGCTGATTGGCTGCACGTGCAGGAATACGCAGCGCCTAAGACTGTAGATGCAGAAAAAGCCCAGCGTCGCCTAGAAGAGGTGATGCTAGCATTGCCACAAGCCCTACAAATTCCAGAAGAGCGAATTGTTTTAAAGCAACGCCGCCAGCAAACGGGTAAAGACCAGTATCAAACCCACGATGAAAAAGGCGAATACATTCAGGTTCAAGAAGGTGGTTGTAAGTTGCTGGTGAACCTTAACGATTATTTGGACACAGGCTTGTTCTTAGATCACCGTCCTGTGCGTCAAAAAATTCAACAGCTGGCTCATGGCAAACGTTTCCTAAACTTATTTTGTTATACTGGCACAGCCACCATTCATGCAGTACAGGGTGGGGCACACAAGTCGCTGAGTGTAGATATGTCAGCTACCTACTTGTCCTGGGGCAAAAAGAACCTTGCTTTGAATGGCTTTAGTGATCAAGTCCATCGGTTTGAACAGCACGACTGTATGGAATTCATTAAGAGTCATAAGGGGGAATATGACCTTATTTTCCTTGATCCGCCTACCTTTTCTAACTCTAAAAAAATGATAGGTGTGCTAGACGTGCAGCGTGACCATGCTTGGATGATCCATAAAGTGATGGACTTGCTAACAGAAGATGGCTTATTAATATTTTCTACTAACTATCGCCGTTTTGAGTTGGACGAAAAGGTGCTTCAGCATAACCATGTAGTTGACATTAGTGATGATACTTTGGATAAAGACTTTAGCCGTAACAAGAAGATTCATCGCTGTTGGGAAATTCGTAAATATAAGCCTGAAGTGGCTAGTACCTCAGAATTTTATGATGCAGACTATGCACCATCTAAGCCTGCAGCAAAGCCAGTACATAAGCCTGAAATTAACCGGGCCTCTAAAACTGAAGTAAACCCCACAACCAAGGATCAAGCAGAGTTTAATCCTTGGCTGAAACGAGACTAATCTGCTTTAGTCTTGTGATGTGGCGCCGATTTTATGGATACTCAGGTCGGCGCCATTAAATTCCTCTTCTTCGGTCAATCGTAATCCAATAAATTTCTTTACGCTCCCATACACTATAAACCCACCGATTAAGGCAATGCTTAAGCCCAGAAGGGTGCCAAGTAGTTGTGACATAAAGCTCACACCACCCAAGCCACCAAAAGCCTCTAGCCCAAAAATGCCAGCAGCTATGCCTCCCCATACACCGCATAACCCATGGAGTGGCCAAACACCTAAAACATCATCAATTTTCCAGCGGTTTTGGGTCAACACAAAGGCGTAGACAAAAAGCCCACCAGCAATAAGCCCCACAGCCAGAGCACCAATAGGGTGCATTAAGTCAGAACCTGCGCATACAGCAACCAAACCCGCTAAAGGGCCATTATGCACGAATCCTGGATCATTTTTACCAATCACCAATGCTGCAATGGTGCCACCAGCCATTGCCATTAGGGTATTGACCGCCACTAAGCCACTAATTCCATCTAAGGTTTGAGCAGACATGACGTTAAAACCAAACCAGCCAATGGTTAAAATCCACGAACCCAAGGCTAAGAAGGGAATGCTAGAGGGTGCGAATGCGACTAGCTTTCCTTTGCGGTAACGGCCGTTGCGTGTACCCAGGAGCAATACCGCGGTAAGCGCCAGCCAGCCACCCACACCATGAACTACCACTGACCCTGCGAAGTCATGGAAGCCTGCCCCAAAGTTTTGTTCTAGCCAAGCTTGGAAGCCATAATTGCCGTTCCAGGCTATACCTTCGAATAAAGGGTAGATAACACCCACGGTCAGGGCCGCAGCAATGAGTGGTGGCCAAAAGCGTGCTCGTTCGGCGATACCACCAGAAATAATGGCTGGAATAGCTGCAGCGAAAGTCATCAAAAAGAAAAATTTCACCAACTGGTAACCGTTATTAGCGCTTAATGCTTCGGCGCTAGCAAAGAAGTGTTGGTCGTAGGCGATCCAGTAGCCTACAAAAAAATAAGCAAGACAAGAAAAACCAAAGTCGGTCATAATTTTTACTAAGGCGTTCACTTGGTTCTTATGCCTAACCGTTCCCACCTCTAAAAAAGCAAAGCCCGCATGCATGGCAAGGACCATGATGGCTCCCATAAGGATAAATAGAGTATTGGAACTTTGCACTAAAGTGGCTATCGCGCTTGTTGTGGTTTCCACTACAACTCCTTATTTTGGTTTTTGCACTATTTTAGTGCGAATAATTTATGAGCGGCCTTATCGCGGTGCAATATGTACGTGTGGTTTACATAATGGCCGAGATAACCGGGTGACTAGATATTAAGCAAGGACCATGCCAGAGCTGACTTTCAGACAATAAAAAACCACCCAGAGGTGGTTTTTTATTAACTTGTTAAATAGGCATGTTTTACTTAACAGGGTAAGGGCGTTTAGTTTCACCGGTATATAATTGGCGGGGACGGCCAATACGATAAGGGCTGTTAAGCATTTCATGCCAATGAGAAATCCATCCTACTGTGCGTGCTAAGGCAAATATAACCGTAAACATGGACGTTGGAATGCCAATGGCTTTAAGAATAATGCCAGAGTAAAAATCAACATTAGGGTATAGCTTGCGCTCTATAAAGTAGTCATCTTCGAGGGCTATTTGCTCTAGACGTTTGGCTATTTGTAATAGCGGGTCATTGTCTACACCAAGCAAGGTTAATACTTCGTCACATGTCTCACGCATGACTGTTGCGCGAGGGTCAAAATTCTTATACACCCGATGTCCAAAGCCCATAAGACGAAATGGATCGTTCTTGTCTTTCGCTTTCTCAACAAAAGCGTCTATATTAGACACGTCACCAATCTCTTCAAGCATGTTAAGCACAGCCTCATTGGCACCTCCGTGAGCAGGCCCCCAAAGGGCAGCAATTCCAGAAGCGATACACGCAAAGGGGTTGGCACCAGAAGAGCCAGCTAAACGTACAGTAGACGTTGATGCATTTTGCTCGTGATCAGCATGCAGCATGAAAATTTTATCCATAGCTCGAGCTAAAATTGGATCCACTTTAGTTTCTGCAGTAGGTTTTCCAAACATCATGTGCAAGAAGTTTTCGGCGTAATTAAGGTCATCACGCGGAAACACAAATGGCTGGCCAATAGAGTACTTAAAACACATTGCTGCAAGAGTCGGCATTTTAGAGATTAAGCGGTGAATGGCTTTTTCTCGGTGCAGTGGGTTATCGTTATCAAGTCGGTCGTGATAAAACGCAGAAAGCGCGCCTACTACACCGCACATGATCGCCATGGGGTGGGCATCTCGGCGAAAACCATTAAAAAAGTGAGTAAGTTGCTCATGCACCATGGTGTTATTGGTGATGTGGCTTTCAAATTCACTCATTTGCTCGGCATTGGGCAGTTCGCCGTGAATCAAAAGGTAGCATGTTTCTAAATAGGTTGAGTTGGCAGCCAAATCTTCAATAGCATAGCCTCGGTGCAATAAAACGCCATTATCACCATCAATGTAGGTTATTTTAGACTCACATGAAGCGGTAGAAACGAAGCCTGGGTCGTAGGTAAAAAGGCCTTTGCTCACTAGTTGGCGTACATCAATAACGTCTGGGCCGGTGCTGCCTGAATATATTGGCAGTTCAATTGGGTCCATACCTTCTATGTGAAGAGTGGCTTTTCTATCGGACATTTTTTGGCTCCTGAAAAATTGTTTTGGTAGAGATGGCTGGCAAATAATAATGTAAAGCCAGTGCGCCATATAAAATAGCAGACATAATTCAACCACCTCCAGAAACTGGAGCCCATCTTACCTTAGACTTAACCTTGAAGGGTCATAGAAAAGATTTGGCACATAAATTGTAGGTATAACTACAAGTGATATGGAAGGGGGTTGTTATAACGCAAGCAGCATATGATCCTCCTGTCACAGCCATTTGTAAAGGACTAGTGTTAAGTCTAAGCCACGGACTGGTTGATTCTTAAACTATGTTTGCAGACGTAAAGTTTACAAATATACGACAAAAGTTGCGTTGTTTTATGTTGATCAAATCACTATACTTAACATCTACGTGACGTTCACAGCTAAGAGAGTGTCTTATTAACGTAGTGTTCCATGCCTTAATTCAACTCATTTTTAGCCAAGAGTAGTTTACCGTGAGCGATAAAAGACCTGTTAATCTCGACTTAGGCACATTCACACACCCTTTAATTTCTGTGGTTTCCATTTGCCACCGGATTTCTGGCGTGATTTTGTTTGTGGGCCTGATATTTCTGTTTAATTTATTTGATGCTTCATTAGAGGGAGCTGCAGGATTTACTTCTTCACAAACCTTACTGCAAGAAAACTTTTTTGCTCAATTCATAACGTGGGGGCTGTTAGTCGCCTTAGGATTTCATTTTAGTGCAGGTATAAAGCACCTGGTGATGGATCTAGGACATGGCGAAGAGCTACAAGCGGCCAACAACGCAGCAAAGTTTGTTATTGGCTTAACAGTTATATTGGCCATATTGGCAGGAGGTTGGGTATGG
>DCAT01000164.1 GCA_002312935.1 Oceanospirillaceae bacterium UBA1126
TCGATCATGACCTTCAGAATTGATCGGATCAAAGTCAACAGGGCCGGCCCCCTCGAAAGCGATTTCGAATTCGAACCCGGCGACCTGAACCTGATCTATGGCCGGAATGAAACCGGTAAGACGTATGTGGTAGAATCGCTGATCAAGTTTCTGTTCAAGACGAACAGCAGGGCGCCCGTCGACTGGAATCTGAGAGACTGGGACATCGCAGGTAGGGCCATCGTCTCGGGCCTTGAGAGTGACCCGGTCACGTTCATGAAATCGGGTGACAAGTTGGAGGACTACTGGGAAGATGGCCTCGGTCTTCCACAAGACCTTTCACGCCTCCTCGTTGTCCGAGCCGGTGAGACACTGCTGGCCCAGGCGGGAGATGGCGTCGGCCGTGACCTACTCAAGGAGTACCTGTCCGGTGAGGGGCTACTCGACAGGGTCGCCGGCAATATCTCGGCGACGTTGCAGAAGGCTGAGATTCAAGGCGCCCAGATCATCGGCAACCAGGCGGGAGAGCTGAAAGCCAGGGACAAGTGTGGGGCGCATCTCACGGAACTGCAGAGGCTCATCGACGAGGTTGAAGAGAGCTATACCTCCGGCGATGCCTATTCGCTTCGACAGGAGAAGGAAGCGCTCGAGGCTCAACTCGAGACGTTTGAAAACGCCAAGCGTTACCACGCAGTCTGGGCCCGCATTAACCAACTCGTCTAAACTTTTTGGCGGGTTAGGCATAAGCTTGGTGTTGTAAACAAACGCAAAGTAGCCATAATCAAAGGGCACAAACGTATCATCTTGCCAGTCGATGGGCATTTCTAAACCATTGGTGTCTACCGAGTGATTAGCGAATAAGCCACTTTTTTTGGCATCATCAACTAGGTTTAAGTCTAACCCTAGTAATAGATCAGCCTTAGTAGACGTTCCCTCTAGCTTGAGGCGCTGCAACATGGCCACAGCATCTGACATACCCACTAGGTTCAAGGTACACCCACATTGCTCTTCAAAAGTGGGTTTTATGAGTGGCCCCATACCCCAGTCTGAAACGAAGGAATCGTAGGTATAAACCGTCAGTTCTTTTTTGGGGGCATCGCTAGCTAGCGCTGGCGTGGCGGTGATCGTTAAACTGAGGCAGGCGGCGGCAATATAAGCCGTATAGTGAGACATAAATACTCCTAAAAATTAACTAATTAATTTCTATGACGGCCAATAGTATATTGGCGCTATTAGGAGGAGGGAGCGGCGTAAGGCTAGCTTACGTGGATGCGTGTCCTTGTTCCCTACGCTGGCATTATCCAGATCAGGTACAACGGGATTCACGCTAGTGATCTCAGCCCAATACGTTAATTAGAAATTAACTGGACACCCCGACAAGTCATAGTGGGCGCAATATAGACCAAAACTAGCCTTGGTTGCAAGGTTGAAAGAGGTGATTTAAAAAATAATATAGATTTCCCGTTTCAATTCACAAGAGGAAGCACCCACCTATACTTCGAACGCCGGACCTTTGGTAATTTATCAGCGCCGGCATCTCACTTAATTTGGTTCCTGGTTAGGGTTTATTTTTATTGCTAACAAAGGCTTTGGGGACCCTGAACTCATTTATTAATCGCCACTATTTGGGGATAACTCTATTGAGTGATTTAGATGGTTACCCCATGATTATAGGTATTTACTTTAAGCTTAAAATATTATACTTTACACTTAAAGTAATTATTGAATGATTCTATACTCTGGAGTGCGTGTTAATGAAAATAGCTTGTATCGGTGGCGGTCCTGGGGGGCTTTATTTTGCCATCAGCATGAAATTACGCAACCCTAAGCACGACATTTTAATCATCGAAAAAAATCGGCCAGACGACACATTTGGCTGGGGCGTTGTATTGTCTGATGAAGCCCTGGCTAATGTAGACCGTAATGACCCCATTAGCGCACAAGCCATTCGTAACGAATTTGCCTACTGGGATGATATAGCGGTAGTAAAAGATGGCGTGCGTGAAGTATCAAGTGGCCATGGGTTTTGTGGTATCGGCAGGATGAAATTATTGCAAATTTTACAGCACCGCGCTCAAGATCTAGGCATTGAGTTGCGCTTTGAGACACAAGCAGGTGAATACGAAGACTATATGCGTGACTACGATCTGGTTGTTGCATCCGACGGACTTAGGTCTAAAGCCCGCAATCAATTTGCTTCAGTGTTTAAACCACAAATTGATGAACGCTTATGTCACTTTACTTGGTTGGGCACACATCAGAAGTTTGATGATGCGTTTACCTTTATTTTTGAAAAAACACAGTATGGTTGGGTATGGGCCCACGCCTACCAATTTAGTGAAGACACAGCTACCTTTATTGTTGAGTGCAGTAAGTCTACGTTTGAAGCATTTGGTTTTGCCAACCTAAGCCAACAAGAGTCTGTTGCCATTTGTGAAGCTATTTTTAAGGACCATCTAGGTGGCCACAAGCTGATGACTAATGCCAACCATATCCGTGGTTCTGCATGGATTAATTTCCCACGTGTGCTGTGTGAAAAATGGTCTCACAAAAACCTAGTTCTAATGGGTGATGCCGCAGCAACAGCACATTTTTCAATCGGTTCTGGCAGCCGCCTTGCGTTTGACAGTGCAATTGCCCTGGCAGACTATCTGGAACAAGAAGAAGACCTACCCCGGGCCTTTATAAAGTACGAAAATGACCGTCGAATTGAAGTGCTTCGTTTGCAGTCGGCAGCACGTAATTCTATGGAATGGTTTGAACAAGTAGAACGTTATCTAGACCTAGACCCTGTGCAGTTTAACTATGCTTTGCTGACACGATCACAACGTATTAGCCATGAGAACTTGCGCTTACGAGACCCAAAATGGTTATCACTGGCAGAGCAATGGTTTCAGCAAAAAAATAACCAAGTGCCTAGCAAACGCAGCCCTATGTTTACCCCATTTAAATTACGTGGGCTCACGCTGGCTAACCGCATCGTTGTGTCGCCTATGGCGCAATACAAGGCCCAGGACGGCTGCCCCACTGATTGGCACCTAGTCCATTATGGAAACCTGGCAAAAGGGGGTGCTGGCCTAGTTTATGTGGAAATGACATGCCCCAGTGCAGATGGCCGAATTACCATAGGGTGCCCTGGGCTTTACCACACCACCCATGTTGCCGCTTGGAAAAAGGTTACTGATTTTGTGCACCAAGAAAGTAGTGCGAAAATATGCATGCAGCTTGGGCATGCCGGCGCCAAGGGTTCTACACAACGTGGCTGGGAGAAAATGGATGCACCTTTAACCCGTGATAACTGGCCGTTAAAAGCAGCCTCTGCTGTGGCCTGGTCTGAGGCAAACCAAATGCCTACAGAAATGACTGAAGCGATGATGGACCAAGTTCAGGCAGACTTTGTATCTGCTGCCAAAATGGCACTTGACGCTGGCTTTGATATGATCGAATTACATTGTGCGCATGGTTATTTATTATCATCTTTCATTACCTCATTAACCAATAAGCGACAGGATCAATACGGTGGTACATTAGATAATCGTCTACGATTTCCACTAAGTGTTTTCGCAGCCATACGGGCGGTAGTGCCAGAGGATATGCCTTTGGCTGTAAGGATTTCTGCCCATGACTGGGTCGATGGAATGGGCATGGACCCAACGCAAGCTGTGGTTGTAGCTCAAGCATTTAAACAGGTTGGCGCAGATATTATCGATGTGTCCAGTGGACAAACAAGCACGCAGGCCAAACCTGTTTATGGGCGCATGTATCAAGCGCCCTTTGCAGACCAAATTCGCCACGAAGCAGCTATACCTACAATGGCTGTGGGTAACATTTTTGAAGCAGACCACGCTAATTCAATTTTGATGGCAGGTCGGGCAGATTTAGTGTGTTTAGCTAGACCCCATCTAGCCAACCCTTTTTGGACCTTACATGCTGCCGCTGAGCTGGGTGATGAGCAGCAATCATGGCCTCTGCCCTACGGGGCAGGCAGAGACCAATATTATCGCTTAGCCCAAATTGAAGCCCAAAAAGCGCTACAAGCTACCGAAGTGAATGCGGCAGCAGTGCGCAAGGTTTAGACGAGAAATAACTATGAACTTAACTAATCAACATGTTTTAGTTACTGGGGCAGGTTCAGGCGTTGGCCTTGCCATTGCTAGGCAACTTGACAAGCTGGGCTGTCGTATCACTTTGTGTGGCCGCAATGAAGGCCCGCTGATTGAACTCTCATCCAGCTTAGACAATGCCCAATATTTTACCTGCGATGTGACAGACAGAGCCGCGTTAGATGATGCTTTAAACCAAGCAAGGCAAAGTTTTGGTCCTTTTTCAATTGCTATTGCTAATGCAGGCAGTGCTGAGGCACGCCCATTTAGCAAAATTTCCCAGCAAGATTGGCAGCAAGCCATGGGGGTTAATCTTGATGGCTGTTTCAACACTTTTCAAGCCACCTTGTCAGATTTATTAGGACACTCAGAAGGCCGTCTAATTGCTATTGCCTCAACTGCCGGGTTGCGGGGCTATAAGTATGCCTCAGCGTACAGCGCCGCTAAACATGGGGTCATTGGGCTGGTTAAGTCATTGGCTATTGAACTGGGTCCAAAAAACATTACTGTTAATGCTATTTGCCCAGGGTTTACCAACACACCTATGTTACAGCGCAGTATTGCCAAGATTATGCAGGCCACAGGCGCTGACCGAGCACAAGCTGAGAGCCAATTATTATTAGACAACCCCATAGGCCGATTTATAGAGCCTCAAGAAATAGCCGATGCCGTGGTTTTTTTATGTCAATCCCCTGCGTCTAATGGGGTCACCTTAAAACTGGATGGAGGCGCACCTTAAATGGTTAATCACTACGATGCTAATACCCGCCAGCACCTTCGAGTATGGTTAAAGCTTCTCAAAACCAGCACTAATATTGAAACGACCTTGCGCGAGAGGCTAAAAAAAGAATGCAGTACAACATTGCCAAGATTTGATGTTATGGCCGCTTTGGATCACCACACAGATGGCTTACGCATGACAGAGTTATCTGATTTTTTGATGGTGTCTAATGGCAATGTTACCGGCATTGTCAGCCGCCTTGCCGAAAGCGGCCTGATAGAACGAACCCAAGATACCCATGACCGCCGCGCTCAAAAAGTGTGTTTGAGCCCAAGCGGGCAGGCCGAGTTTAAACAGCTCGCTCAACGCCACGCGCAGTGGATTGATGACATTATGCAACCACTTAACACCGAAGAATCTAATACTTTATTAACATTACTTGAACGACTGGCTAACCATAAGGTGGACAAAAATGACTAGGTTAGAAGATGTTACTGCAACTCACTTTCATTGGCACTGCTCTCATGGCGTTGGCACGATTAAGCTTAATCGTCCAGATCGTAAAAACCCCCTCACCTTTGAAAGCTATGCAGAGTTAAAGACGCTCTTTTTGCAACTAGCACTACAACAGACCATTAAGACCGTTATTATTTTACCCAATGGTGGCAACTTTTGTTCTGGTGGAGACGTGCACGATATTATCGGCCCCTTGTTAGACAAAGACACTTTAGGTTTGCTCAACTTTACTCGTATGACGGGTGACCTAGTGAAAGCTATGCTGGCTTGTGGCAAACCCATTATAGCTGCAGTGGATGGCGTGGCTGTTGGCGCTGGTGCTATTTTGGCAATGGCCAGCGATATGCGCATAGCGACACCTCGAGCAAAAACTGCATTTCTATTTACCCGTGTAGGCTTAGCAGGATGCGATATGGGTGCCTGCGCCATTTTACCTCGTATTATTGGCCAATCTCGGGCAGCCGACTTACTATTTACTGGCCGCTCTATGAGCGCAGAAGAAGGCCAGCAATGGGGTTTTTATAGCAGAATTGTTGCAGTAGAAGCGTTAGAAGAAACGGCACAGGATATGGCCAAAAAGATTGCTGCTGGGCCAAGTTTTGCACATATGATGACCAAAACTCAACTCAATCATGAGTGGAATATGTCACCAGAACAAGCCATAGAGGCCGAAGCTCAGGGCCAAGCTTTGTGTATGCAAACACAAGATTTCAAACGTGCATATGAGGCTTTTATTAATAAACAAACACCTAGCTTTGAGGGTAATTAGCATGCACCGCGATATGAGCTTTTTAACGTGGCCTTTCTTTGATGACTCCCACCGGCAACTGGCTACAGAATTAGAGGCCTGGTGTGAATTACATTTGCCAGTGGATCATAGTGATGTAGATCGGGCCTGTATACAGTTAGTAAAAATGCTGGGGGACGGGGGCTGGCTTAACCACAGTGCTATAAATCCAGATTCCTCTACGAACCAATCTCTAGATACCAGAACCTTGTGTTTAATTCGAGAAACTCTCGCTAGGCATGATACTTTAGCCGACTTTTCCTTCGCTATGCAGGGCCTTGGTACGGGTGCCATAAGTCTGTTTGGCACCCAAGACCAACAACAATGGTTACGCAAAACCCGTGCTGGCGAAGCACTTTCTGGGTTTGCATTAACTGAACCACAATCGGGATCTGATGTGGCAAATATTGCCCTGAGTGCTCATCTAGAGGGTGAAAATTACGTACTTAATGGTGAAAAGACATGGATTTCAAATGGCGGCATTGCCGACGTATATTGTGTTTTCGCTCGCACCGGCGAAGCGGCTGGTGCAAAAGGTTTATCTGCGTTTTTAGTACCGGCAAATAGCGCAGGGCTAACAGTGGCAGAACGCCTGCATACAGTTGCACCCCACCCTTTAGCTCGGCTAAATTTCAACACCGTTAAAGTACATAGCAGCCAGATGATTGGTGATGCGGGAAATGGCTTTAAAGTCGCTATGTCTGTACTAGACATCTTCCGTTCTAGTGTAGGAGCCGCTGCTTTAGGTATGGCACGCAGGGCGTTGCATGAATCATTGAAGCGCAGCCAGAACAGGCAATTATTTGGTGCGCCATTACGGGATTTACAAATGGTCCAAGGGCACCTAGCCGACATGGCCACCCGAATAGATGCCGCTGCATTACTGGTTTACCGTGCTGCTTGGACTAAAGACCAAGGCGTCGCAAGGGTCTCTAAAGAAGCGGCTATGGCTAAGCTCTATGCTACCGAAATGGCCCAAAAGGTTATTGATCAAGCGGTACAAATACATGGAGCAGAAGGGGTAAGAAGTGGCGCCACTGTAGAGTGCTTGTACCGTGAAATACGGGCTTTACGCATATATGAAGGCGCCACAGACGTTCAAAAAATAATTATTGCCAAGCAACTTTAGGTAGGAGGCCCCCATGAAGTTACTCGATTCAGGTCATGTAGATACATTTTGTCGCGATAACTTGCCCCCTATGGATCAGTGGCCTTCGCTCAATACCAGCCAGTATGCTTACCCTAAGCAACTCAATGTAGCAGTTGAACTGACTGATCGCATGGTAGAACGTGGCTTTGGTGATCATACTGCCTTAATTGGTAATGGCCGAGTACGCACATACAAAGAGCTGGCTGATTGGAGCAACCGCCTAGCCCATGCATTGGTAGATAATTACGGTGTAAAACCGGGTAACCGAGTATTAATACGGGCGGCTAACAACCCTGCCCTAGTAGCATGCTGGCTTGCCGCTACAAAGGCCGGTGCAGTAGTGGTTAATACTATGCCGATGCTGAGAGCTGGCGAGCTGAGTCAAATTGTAGATTTAGCGAAAATTAAACTGGCACTGTGCGACACACGCCTAATGGACGAAATGACCACTTGTGCCAAAACCAGCAACACTTTAGACCAGGTTGTAGGCTTTGATGGCACTGCAAATTTTGATGCTGAACTAGACCGTATTGCACTTAATAAGTCTGTGCGCTTTAACGCTGTTGTAACCAGTGCAGACGATGTAGCACTGCTAGGTTTTACGTCTGGTACTACAGGCAAGCCGAAGGCCACCATGCATTTCCACCGAGACTTACTAATTATTGCCGACGGTTATGCCCGTGAAATATTAGAAGTAACCCCTGATGATGTGTTTGTAGGCTCACCCCCTTTAGCATTTACTTTTGGTTTGGGTGGGCTAGCTATTTTCCCACTGCGTTTTGGTGCGGCCGCCACTTTGCTAGAAACAGCCGCACCTCAAGATATGATTACCATTATTGAAACCTACAAGGCCACCATTTGCTTCACCTCTCCTACGGCATACCGTGCTATGTTAGCTGCTATGGAAGAGGGTGCTGACTTATCCAGCCTTCGAGTTGCAGTGTCTGCCGGGGAAACTTTGCCCGCGCCTATATTTGACGAATGGCAGGCAAAAACTGGTAAACCTATGCTCGATGGTATTGGTGCCACAGAAATGTTGCATATATTTATGTCTAATCGCCTTGATGATGCCAAACCGGCCTGCACTGGTAAGCCTGTGACCGGCTATCAAGCCAAGGTGGTTGACGATAATATGCAGGAACTGCCTCGTGGAGAAGTAGGCAAACTGGCTGTAAAAGGACCGACAGGATGCCGTTATTTAAATGATGATCGCCAAGCCAACTATGTTATGAATGGATGGAACCTTACAGGGGATGCTTTTTACCAAGACGAAGAAGGCTATTTTCATTTTGCCGCTAGAACAGACGACATGATACTGTCTTCTGGTTACAACATCGCTGGGCCAGAAGTGGAGGCATGTTTGTTAGGGCATGAGGCTGTATTTGAATGCGCCGTGATTGGCACTGCAGATGAAGCACGTGGCCAATTGGTGCATGCCCACATTGTACTAAGCCCATCTTTCCAAGCCTCTGACGCTCTCATACTAAAGCTACAGGATTACGTAAAAAATACTATTGCACCTTATAAATATCCTCGGTTAGTGCACTTTATTGATGCCCTACCCAAAACTGAAACGGGGAAAATTCAACGTTTTAAACTAAAAAATAAGACCCATAAAGGAGTAGTAAAATGAAAAAGAAATTAATCACCAGCCTTTTAGGTGCAGCCTTGTGCTTAGCACCACACGTTGACGCCGCCCCAGTGAAAGTGGGCATGATCACCACCCTATCTGGTGGCGGTTCTGGCTTAGGAGTGGATGTGCGTGATGGCTTTATGCTGGCTGTGAAAACAGCCAACCGCTCAGACCTAGAAGTCATTGTTGAAGATGATGCGCGCAAACCTGCGCTTGCCGTCCAGATCGCTGATAAAATGATTCAAAAAGAAAAAGTGGATATCCTCACTGGTATTATTTGGTCAAATTTGGCCATGGCCGTTGTGCCAAGCACAGTGAACCAGGGTGTCTTGTATTTGTCTCCTAACGCTGGGCCATCTGCCTTAGCAGGCCAAGGCTGCCACAAAAACTATTTTAACGTTGCTTGGCAGAACGACAACTTACATGAAGCAATGGGCAATTATGCTAATTCAGCAGCCCACAAAAACAGCTTTATCTTAGCCCCTAATTACCCTGCTGGTAAGGATGCCCTCACAGGGTATAAGAGACTCTATAAAGGCAATTTGGCGGGTGAAATCTACACCAAATTAGGGCAAAAAGACTATGCAGCAGAAATTGCTCAAATTAGAGCTTCTAGCGCAGATAGTGTGTATATCTTCCTTCCCGGAGGCATGGGAATCGCGTTTATGAAGCAATACTCGCAAGCCGGAATGACAACCCCCATTATGGGGCCAGCGTTCTCCTTTGACCAAGGCATTCTTAAGGCTGTGGGTAAAGCTGCCCTGGGTGTAAGAAACTCGTCTCAGTGGAACAAAGACATCGATAATGCTGCCAACAAGGTGTTTGTTGCTGACTTTGAGGCCGCATACGGTCGCTTGCCTTCATTGTATGCAAGCCAAGGTTACGATACGGCTAACCTGATCTTGTCTGCTATGGATTCTGCAGATATTAATGACCAAGATGCGTTTAGAGCCGCTCTAAAGTCTGCTCAGTTTGAC
>DCAT01000057.1:0-4233 GCA_002312935.1 Oceanospirillaceae bacterium UBA1126
ACGTGGCGACTTCGGCTTCAATGGCTTAGGTTAATAGCTCTTGAGCTCTGGTATTTAAAAGCTCAGACAGGACATCTTGCGCTGGCGTATTAAGCGCAATAATATTATCATTGTTCATCGGGTGTACGCTTGTTGGTGGCTAATCGGTCAGGATCTTTTGCTTCCAACAGGATACGCTGCTTTAATTCCTCATACACCAGAAATGACTATAACTCCCAAAAAATACGCTGTAATGATACTGCCTATGTCTGGGGCAATGATTAGTATAGCTGCATTGCTCGCAGTTATTGAAGACACAGTGCGTTTTAAGCGCGACACCTTTAGAGTTGCTGGTGATGACATGGTATCTTAATAGAATGGCTTAACAAGTCACTCACACAGATATACCCTCTTAGAAGTAGCCTAAAAAAGACCTTTAACTTTAGGACACTGCTAGGCTGCACATGGATGTGTGAGTGTGGTTCCAACAAAATGACAGAGTAAATTGATGTCTTCAATCGCACGAAGTTTTTCTTCTTTAAAAAATACATCTGGTGGGCAGAAACTCACTGATTTAATGCCAGGTTTTATTCTTTGTTTTGTGGTCGCCATGTCCGCAAAATTTGTGTCAGAACATTACGGTGGCCCGGTAATTCTTTATGCATTGTTAATAGGGATAGCGTTAAATTATTTATCGGCTGAAGGTGGCTGTGTTGCAGGTATTGAGTTTTCCGCCAAGTCGGTATTGCGTTTTGGTATCGCACTGCTTGGTGCGCGCATTACCCTTGAGCAGTTGATGAGTTTAGGCTTCACTCCGATAGTTATTGTACTCTTGGCAGTGCCTGCTACGATCCTGTTTGGGTTCTTTGTTGGGCGCTGGCTGAAGCTAGGCCGCTCTCAGAGCATTTTGAGTGGATCAGCAGTAGGTATTTGTGGTGCTTCTGCTGCACTGGCTGTTGCCGCAGTATTGCCCCACAGTAAGGATGCTGAAAAAAATCTCATTTTTACGGTGATCTGCGTTACTGCGCTTAGCACTGTCGCTATGATCATTTACCCATTAGTCGTAACGGCGTTTGATATGGGCCCTGCCGCCAGCGGAGTATTTTTGGGAGCGACTATTCACGATGTGGCTCAAGTGGTCGGTTCGGGTTATCTAATGTCCGACGAAATCGGTGATATTGCCACATTTACCAAGTTGCTAAGGGTGTCGATGCTGGTGCCAGTGGTCTTGATTATTGCACTGATTGCAGCACGCTGGGGAAAGACCCAGTCTGATCCAAAATCCAAAGGCTTCCCACTCCCGGGCTTTCTAGTGGCTTTTATTTTGATCGTTGCTCTCAACAGCGGTGGACTTATAGTGCCCCAAGTTTCAACTTTTATGGTTGAGATGTCACGCTGGTGCCTGATTGTCGCTATGGTGGGATTGGGCATGAAATCATCCTTTAAAGAGTTAGCTGCTATGGGCTGGCGCCCTATGGTGCTAATGCTTGCAGAAACGGTGTTTTTGGCAGCCTTAGTGCTGATTTTTTTAGGATTTTAAAACTTCACCTTCAGAACTTGGCAATCCCGCTAGCCATTTAATATTGCTAAAACTTTGCAACATAACAGGCTAGTTATATCATCTGTCGATGCAGGGAGCATGCTGAAGTGAGTGCAAGGGAATAACGAATGGTGCCATTATAGTAGAGACAATACTTTACTCTACCTTTTCTGAGCAGGCCTTCTATCAAATCTCACCAACCCCCACCAACTTAGTAAAGTTGCCACCGATACTTTTTTACCAAACTTTACTATCTCGTGACACTTGTCTAGTGGGCCTGTTGGGCAGGTTGAGGTACCATATCTAACGAAAAAAATTCAAGTGCTGGTGGGTAAAATTCGAGTTCCCAAGCTAAGAGATTGATAGCTTTGTGGATGATGAGAACGACCCAAAAGCGTTGAAAATGAGGTTAGGCAGTTTTAATGGAAAGATGCAGTTAAGTTATAGAGGAGGCAAGGAAAGTAAATGAATAACAGCGGGCATGAGTACTAAGCCCACTTGAAGGTAAGTCACGGTTGGCTGCCAAACGACGCTTGTTCTATCAATCAAATGTGTGGTTTAACGGAGTTTTAATGAAGACAATGATGAAAGCAATTTTGTGTGTAGGTTTTTCTCTAACAGCTGGTATTGCTCAAGCAGCCTGTACCTTTGATGTAGAAGTTGGGGATTATTTAAAGTTTAGTGCTATGGATATGACCGTAGAAAAAAGCTGCGAATCAATTACAGTTAATTTGACCCATGTAGGTAGCCTACCCGCTAGTGTAATGGGCCATAATTGGGTCCTGTCGGCCTCAGCTGACTTAGACGCAGTGGCTGCAGATGGTATGCAAGCTGGCCTAGACGCAAAGTATGTGAAGCCAGGCGATAGCCGTGTAATGGCGGTCTCTGCGGTAGTAGGTGGTGGCGAAACCACTAGCGTTAATTTCTCAACAGCAGATTTAATGGCTGGTGGGGACTATATGTTTTTCTGCTCAGTGCCGGGGCATTCCTACAGCATGCGCGGTATGTTTGTAGTACAGCCGTAGCTTAAACGTTTAAGTTAGCTATTAAAAAAGCCACGCATGCGTGGCTTTTTTTGGTTAAATTAAACTTAACTTTTGACAAATGTGTGCTTAGGAAGTCTTTAGGAGCGCAGAGGTAACGTGCCGAGTTGTCGATGTAAACACCTCCTTGTGGTGTCTACAGGAACAAAGAACTGGACCTTTGGTATGTATGACTTTGCCAGAACAATTTGAATTCCTCAACTCCCACTAAATACTAGTTTCAAGCGTTATTATTGAGACTCACAACTAGCTTTGGTGCCTACTAATTAGGGTTATCAGGTTTTTTATGCTCTTAGAATTCTAATGAGATTGATAAGATTTGGCACGGCTAGGTGCCAAAGATCGAGGGTATTAGATAGCTGTAGCAAACCTATTGTTAGTTAATCAAAGTTATAGTATGTTCACAGAGCTAAATAACAAAGGTTTTCCGAAGTGACTTCCGGGTATTGGTCGAGGGCAGTAGTATGACGAAAATTGCGTTTGAATGGGGAGAGAAGTTCATTCTTCTTGTTATTGGTGTTGGGGCGTTCGTGGCTGCCTTGATTGAAATATATACAGCGATAATTCACTATGACCTGCAGATAGAGAAGTTATTCACACTTTTTATCTACGCTGAAATCATCGGTATGGTGGGCGCATATACAAGCTCTTCAAGAATCCCAGTAACCCTGCCAATTATCATTGCGATAACAGCACTTTGCCGTTTAATAGTGATGCACGGTAAAGATATGGATGCCTTGGTTCTTATGGGTGAATCAGGCTCTGTTCTTCTGTTATCAGGCGCTGCGTATATCATGAGCCTAAAAGGAAAACTAAGCTTAGAGAAAAAGAAGCTTCATTGAATTAGACTATATTGTAGCCGACGCAGCATAAAGCGTGAGTGACTTTTTCATACATTTTTACTCAGTATGAATTTTCTCAAGTATCAATGCCTCACGGTTGCCACATGGGCTTTAAAGCCACCTTTAAACTTAAGACTCAAACCAATAAAGGTTCGGCAAACACTGGTTGGCTCTGCGCCGTCGCCTATAGGTTCCAATAACATCTATTGTTAAGTAAGAAAATTCACTGAGCCACTAAAGTGCCAAGGTTTTACTCACTGTATCAAAAATGTATTCCTGCTCTCCACCATCATCCAGTATTACCTCAAATTTAATATGAGAATGTCCATTACCAATGTCACGTTCAAACTTAGCCATCGTCACCTTACCTTTTGATTGGTTTTCAATGTTTTCGACAATATCGACAAACTGGTTATTGGCACAGAGAAAGTCTTCAATCTTAGAAGGCTCATTTTCATATAATCCAACAGGTTATTTGCCGTAAATAAGGGCAATGATAACTGCAACTAATAAAATCACTGCCACAGCAAAGAGCGTGGTCTTTGGCATTATTTTTCTTCCTATTTAGAGGGCTGCATTTTATTCAGCGGTTATTGAAATAACTGACAAGGATGATTGGTTCATTACAAAAAAACCTGAATTTGGTGATTAGTTCAGACCCTTAAGCCCAAAAGCTTACTGTTTACGCTATCGAGTGACTAGGGACAGTTTTAGAAAAGCATTAGACCAAGAACCTAATGCAGTATCGCCTTCACTAATAGGCTAACCAACCAAGGAATGGCGTTATTATTACCCTGGTTATCCAATTATGTATGGGTATTTATGCCTG
>DCAT01000057.1:4623-9604 GCA_002312935.1 Oceanospirillaceae bacterium UBA1126
TAATCATCTGCACCACATTAGATCACTACACTTGCTAAGTTAATAAAAAGCATAGTAACCGTCATCAGCACACTGGCGTTATGCAGACGTTTGAATGACTTTTCATTACTTTCATCACGGCTCTTATTAGTCATTGGAATTAACCCATAAGCCAGTGTAGCTAAGGCAAATGTGGCAACACCTATGTAAGCTTGCGTATTCATATCTGACACTACAGAAGCTAGAGTATTTAACAAACCCAAAATTGACAGCAGGATAAAAAACTTAGGGAATACCTTACGTAAAAGTGGGCCTGAACGATCAGGCCCCAAGCCACCAAACACAGTGGGCGCAATTATTGTAGTTTGAAATAAAATAACTCCTACTGACAGACCGCTTAAAAATAATGGCAGATTGCTTAACATGTGTAATCCCTACTTTATAAAAAATGTATCAAAAAAATTAGTTATTCGCCTATAATTTGGGCTTTGAAACCTATGTCAGTTCAAACGCTCGATAGGCTTTTGCTTGCTTTACTAGGGCTGTGCGAACGTTTTTTTCGCTATAGCATGGTTCGAGAAAAGGCACAAAGAACTGAGTGTCTGTGGAAAGAATATAATAGCCATCAGTGCACAAGGCCAACATTTTTGCGTTAGGATCGACAATGTTAAATACTCCATTTAATGCTGAGCAGATAACATTAGAGTGGTCTTGATTCATATGCGCAATCATTGCTTTCTCGCCGTTGTGCCACTCTGGGGTGGGGGTAACCCAGTGGGTTGTGTCTAGCCAACCAATTTGACCAAAACCACCGATCCATCTAGCCTTCAGTATGTTTAATTTATACAAGTGGAACCCATGTATGTGGGAGTAACTTTCACTTTCAGGGGAAAGTTTAAAGAATCTTGTTTGGCAGGCTTCCACCTCATTACTTGGGATCTTAACTAGGTTTCCAATTAAACTGAGCCTGGCGCTGTTCTGCTTATCACCTTCTGGATTGACTGAAAATATTGTGACACAGCCTCTTGAGTCACTAAGAATATTTTTTGTATGCTCTGCAATATCACTAATATATATAAATAGCGCCCTATTACTATGGGAGACGAATGTGACAAAGCTACCAAAAGGGTAGCCATCTGTGCTTTTTGAAAGCGTTGATAAAACGGCCGTGTTACTAGACCTAAACAGGTTAACTGCATGTAGTTCGTACTGAGTGTTAGATGTATTCATAACTAGTCGTAATTAATTGACAATAAATATAGTTAGCGGGCTATTGGCTAACCTTAGCAAAAGCCTGAGCACAAAACGCCTGATACAACCCGTGTTGAGATAGTCTCACATTAAAATAAATGATAATGATTCTTATTATTGATTGCAAGTGATATTAAGGTTAATTTAAGCGCTGCTTCTTCAAACTAACTGACCTTAGCTGTTTATAGAACGTGTCCTAATAACCATGCATAAAACTTTAAGTTATGGCCAAATATTACTTGCAGTCACGAATGAGAATGATTATCATTAGTGGGTAGTATTTAAAGACTTGACATAAAGGCTGTATCAAAATGATTAACCAATTACTCACCGAATTTTATCTCAGCCAGTGGCAAGAAACTGCACCATTGCCTGCCCAACCTAAGGGAAAAGTAGACCCGCTGGTACAGCTACAACATCAAAATACTGATCAATCTAAGTCTTTCGATGAAGAGCAAGAGGATGCTTATTGGCTATAAACATTTACCAGTCAATGAGGTAAAGCCAGGCGGTATAGAATTAAAGCCACAGTTACCAAGGGCCACCTCCGCCTGGAACTACTTTAATCACGATGCCAGTATGCCTAAAATTCGTTACATTCTGGTGGGTCCATGGCCACATTTTTTAGCAGAATTAAGGAGCGCGGTCGCATTTTCCAGATGCCTATACCAGGCCAAGTCGCAAGGGAATTGCCAGAACTCCAGAAAACCCATATGGGCCGGGTTACCCGCTTACTGAACGTATTCTTTCCCTTGAGCACTTACCAATGCACAATAACAAATCAACCTAAATGATAATGATAATGATAATGATTGCTATTAATAATAAACTTATCTAAACTTAGGAAGGTCATTTTAACTTTCGTTTTTAACGCGTTTAATTAGGCATTTTAATGAGGATTTAGAGTATGAAAAAATTACTAACGCTAGCACTTTTAATTCCTGCGTCAAACAGTTTTGCACACACTGATAGCAGCGCATTGTTGCTCCATGATTTTACATTTACTGGTCAAATGCTGATAATGATATCAATTATCCTAAGTATACTTGCGGTCAAAAGTTCCCATGCTTAATATTCCCACTGTTCGCGCCCATTGCGATATTCCTTGCAAAATTTATGACCCTGCAACGGCTCAAATTGCGGCCCTTAGTGTTGTGCGCCTTATGGACATAATTGCGGAGCTAGCTGAGCACCCAGACAAGGACAGCGCTGCTCAATTAGCTCGATTGGTCGCGCAAAAAGAAGTTCATGCTGCTCAGGTTAAACATGAGGTAACAACTATATGGGGAGATTACTTTAAGCAGCCACAGATAGAAAAGTTTCCGGACATTCATGAAGTTACTCACCAAATTATGCAGGCCGCATCAAAGTGCAAGCAAGGCATCGCACGACAAGATGGCATCATCTTGGTGGAACAACTAAATCGGTTTTCAGAGATATTCTGGCACAGCAAAGCTATGGTCACACACCGCGTTTTTGCTCCATACCCACCGGCACTTGAGGTTGTCCATCCTTACTTAAAAGATGCCTAGAATGTTCCGTGTTGAGGGAGACAGTATGATCCCTCTTTTCGCTTCTGGTGACTTAGTGGTAACTTTTAATAGCCGCGCAAAAGTAGGCAACATTGTAGTGATGGACTTGCCAGATTATGGCTATGTGCTGAAGCGATTGGAACAGGTTAGAAAACAAGAGGTCATACTGTCTAGTGACAATAACGAAATATTTTCTTCTTGCTGCGGCGTTTGGCAGTCCAAAAACCACCTAATTGGCAAGGTGCTATTTAAGGTTAATATAGGTAGCAGAGCTTACATTAAACTACAACACTCATTACAGAAACTGTCCCGTATGGGCAAAAAGACTGCATCTAAATTATTTTAAAGAGCAACCCATTAGTGCAGAAGTTTTGTCTTATCAAGCCGTGTTGACTCTGCGTAAACAGGCGCCAAAAATGAGCGCCCTGTTTGATAATCTGGGCGGTTTATGTCGTGTATAGCTACTAAGGGCTAGAGCTTGTAGCCTACTACACCCCTTAGTGATCGCTTTATATTGAGCAGGCTCATCTCAAAAAACTGTTCTTTTTTTGATACCAACGCGCTTCGCCAGCACCTCATTCGTCAGTCCTCTAGTGCTACTATCTGCTCACGTATTTTCTCAGCTTCTTGGGTGGTCATAGAGTATCCCATGATGTCCCCTTTGCGCTGAAGTTGCATTGCGTCAAACAATAGTTTTTCATATTGTTTTTGTAGTTTTTTAGCTGGGTCTTTTTTAAACAATCCAAACATTAAATTTTACTCTTTGTGGTTAGTCTAGTTCTTACCTTAAGGGATGAATTGGCTTTTGATCGGCGTTGCATAAAATTATTAGCCTAAAAGTAATTGGCTTCAAACGGCCAGGGAGCAGACTATTGCTCTCCTTTGTTCAAACAAATATGTCTACATTCACTAACCCATCAATGCCAGGTAAAGGCTGAAGCTTCGGCTTTCTGCTCATCTTGGCTACAGTTTACAGTTGTCATATTGTTTGCTGGGAAATCTTTCCAGAACTTTACATATGCCTCGGGTAATACTTAGGTTCAAAGTTACCTTGTTCCCACACCTAAAAGCCTGCCTAAGGTTTTCTATGTTGCCGGTTGTGCTCGCTCCATATATTAGAACCCTATTGTTAAATTTTTTGAAGCAACCCAAATTTAGGTGCTTGTCCAGTATTTGAACACCGAAAATTACAGACTTGAGTTATTGAACAGCAAAATTCATGTTGAGAAAAAGCTAGCTAGTTATAATGTCTAACAGTCTAAAAACGCTGAAGTATTGCCTCCAAGAGAAGGTAGAAAACCAAGGAGTGGTTTCTTGAATGCACACATGAAAATCTCACTGTCAGATGTTCGCATCATGATTCTAAGCGAGTACCCTCTGTCTACGGAAGAGCATGGCCATCTTTATTACCATGGAGATGGAGTAGATAAAAGCTTTGAGGAAGCTTACGTCTGGTATCGTATCGCCCAATGTGCGGGTAATCGCAGTGTGGACTCAATTGTTAGCCACCTTAGCTCTAAATTAATGGCATCTACATGTCATAAGCTGTCATCTAGGGCATTACATATTTATACGAGGGCGCTTACCCATTAGTTTATAGAGCCCGTTACGCTATTTTCATAGCATCAGAGAAACCACCGTCCCAATAGAACAGAAGGTTATCTTTCATCCATAAACACTAGATGAAAATTGAAAAAAATGTTCACTAATTGAACACTAAAAGATGTTTATGGAAGGTTTAATTACTCTACTATGACCAAGAAAGTGAAGATACTCAATTTATAAAACAAAAATTTGGTTTACTAAATAAGTCATGTGGCACGTAAAGGATAGAAAAGAACTCCTGCTCTGTAACTTGAAAGCCCTAGTTGTAGCAACAACCATTGCCTCTTGCATAGCACAATATTTTATTGAAGACATGAACCTAGATTGGTTTAGATTCAGTGGATATGTAAGTTATCTAAGTTCGTTATCGACCTAAAAAGCCAAAGCTATTGAGGCTTGGGCTGTTATGCACGACACATGATCGTTTTGTAACAGATCACTCCAATTCTACTTAATATGTTTTGCGGGGTTAGTTGCGTGACCTGCAAGTAAAGGAATGTAAATTGGCGGTCACTTCTTACGTAGCTTTGATATTCTCAACGCGTTTGGCATGGGTTAGGTTAGGCTTGGTCCAACTTGAGTTATTAACTCATAAACATCTCACTCACCAGTGT
>DCAT01000197.1 GCA_002312935.1 Oceanospirillaceae bacterium UBA1126
CCTATAGTATCAAGCATAAAATGTTTTTTTGATTGAATACTTAGCGCTAGAAACATACAGTGACCCACCAGCAGTTGATGTAGCCCAAACGAACATGCCTCTCCAACCTACAATTACCGAAAGTATTCAGCACCCAGATTGGACTCAAGACCAAATATTTATGAATGAGTTGCGACAGCAGATGATCAAGTTTGCGACATTACAACTTTCTGATCAACATCTTGCGGAAGATGCAGTGCAAGATGCGTTAATAGGTGCCCTTAAAAATCAGCAAACATTTACCCGCCAGTCTGCCTTAAAGACTTGGGTATTTGCTATATTGAAACACAAGATTATTGACCTAATTCGGAGTAATAGCCGGCTGGTGTCAGGCAGTTCGTTACGAATAAACGATGATG
The DNA here is from genome assembly GCA_002312935.1 of Oceanospirillaceae bacterium UBA1126. Lineage (GTDB taxonomy): Bacteria > Pseudomonadota > Gammaproteobacteria > Pseudomonadales > Balneatricaceae > Njordibacter. Next base: position 399 of record DCAT01000197.1, read on the forward strand.
AGGACGACCTAGTAGAGGTTTGGGATCAACCATTTAATTCCAGGGGCCACTGGCATCTGTCAGAACAACCCACGCCGTGGCAGCAGCCTGCAGACAGTTTAGCTATGGATCAATTTTGGCTTATCTTCGAAACCTGTCTAAACGCATTGCCAGCCCAGTACAGCAAAGCCTATATGATGCGAGAGTTTGTTGGTTTAACTACGCAAGAAATTTGCCTACAAACTAACAACAGCGAAAATAGCCTAAATGTACTACTCTATAGAGCTCGTATGAAACTGCGCAAGTGCCTACAGGAAAATTGGTTTGATAAAGGAGCATAATAAATGTTGAACTGCAAAAAAAACACGAAATTACTTTCTGAAGCACAAGACCGAAAGCTTAATCTAGCAGAAACGGTTCGTTTAAAAGTGCACACAACTATGTGTTCTGCGTGCCGAGTTTTTGACAAGCAGTTGCAACAGTTACAGGGGTTTTCAAACGATTTTATTAACGAAAGACACACACCAAAAGAGTAATACTTATTTCATTTTAATAATGCAAATTTTTTATTTAAAAATCGGTGTAAGAAAATTAACCGCCATCCGACTAAACATCAAATACGACTAAAAACTTAATGAGTAATAAGTAATGAATTCTACAAAAAACACTTCCAAAAAAGTTTTATTACTACTTTTAGTCACGATAATCGGTGCGCTGCTGTTATTTTTAAATGGCCAGTCAATAGATCTAGTACGTATGCAGATGGGCATTGCAGATGTCACGCAATGGCGCCAAAATAACGAAACGATGTTTGTCGCCGTGTTTTTTACTAGTTATGTCATTATTACAGCAACATCCTTACCCCTTGCGTTATGGATGACTCTAGCAGCTGGGGCATTGTTTGGTTTATGGTGGGGCGTGTTAATGGTCTCATTTGCCTCTAGCATAGGCGCTACTTTAGCTTTTTTATCGTCGCGTTATTTTTTGAGAGACTGGGTTAACGCTAAACTGGGGAAACATGCCCAAACAATTGATGCCGGGTTAACAAAAGATGGCATCTTCTATCTCTTTAGTCTGCGTTTGATTCCAGCCCTGCCATTTTTCGCTGTTAATCTGCTACTGGGTTTGACCGCAATGAACGCGTGGCGTTTTTATTGGGTGAGCCAAGTAGGCATGTTACTGGGAACAGCGGTATACGTAAATGCGGGCACTCAATTATCACAGCTCAAAAGCTTAAGTGATATAACATCTCCAGCCCTAATCATATCATTTGTTGTTTTGGGGCTACTACCTTGGGCAGTGCGCTTGGTATTAAGCGTTTACCAGCGGAGGAAAGCTTATTCAAAATGGGATAAACCTAAAAGCTTTGATCGTAATATTATTATCATAGGCGCAGGCGCAGCGGGCTTAGTTTCGGCTTATATTGCCGCAGTAGTGAAGGCAAAAGTAACCTTAGTAGAAACCCATAAAATGGGTGGTGACTGTCTTAATTACGGCTGTGTGCCATCTAAGGCTCTCATTAAAAGTGCAAAGATGGCCCACCAAATTAAGCATGCAGATCACTTTGGGTTAACAGCAGCCGACCCTTCATTCAGTTTTAGCAACGTAATGCAGCGAATCCATCAAGTGATAGCGACCATTGCACCTCATGACAGTGTGCAACGTTATCAATTATTGGGGGTTGAAGTATTGGCAGGCCACGCTAAACTAATCAGCCCCTGGTGCGTAAGTATCACCCATGCAGACGGCAGCAGCACTCAGCTAACCAGCCGCAGTATTATTATTGCTACAGGTGCAGCACCTTTTGTGCCACCCCTGCCCGGGCTAGAATCAATAAACTATTTAACTTCAGATACACTATGGGAACATCTACGCAGTAACGAACAAGCGCCTAAGCGCTTACTAATACTTGGCGGTGGTCCTATCGGATGTGAGCTCGCCCAAGCCTTTGCGCGTCTCGGATCACAGGTTACTCAAGTAGAAATGCTAGAGCGGCTTATGGTAAAAGAGGATAAAGAGGTGTCTTTGTTTGTGAAGCATGCCTTACAGCAAGACGGTGTTAATGTTCTAACAGGCCACAAAGCCATAAAATGTGGCGTCAGTGAGGTAAAAAGTGAAGATGATTTAGGTAATGAAGTTAAACGCAACGTAAACTGGCTTGAGGTCGTGTGCGGTGAAAGAACACAGCGTATAGAATTTGACGAAATAATAGTGGCTGTAGGCCGAGCTCCAAGACTAAGTGGATTCGGCTTAGAGGAACTGGGAATCCCCACTAATAAAGTGGTTCAAACAAACGATTATTTAGAAACTCTATTCCCTAATATTTATGCGGCAGGTGATGTTGCAGGGCCTTATCAATTTACTCACGCGGCAGCCCATCAAGCTTGGTATGCCTGTGTTAATGCATTGTTTGGTCAGTTCAAACGCTTTAAAGTAGATTATCGCGTCATCCCTTGGGCTACTTTTGTAGACCCCGAAGTGGCTCGGGTTGGGTTAAATGAACAAGAAGCAGCTGCACAGGGTATCAGTTACCAGGTGACTCGCTATGGTATTGACGATTTGGACCGAGCCATTACTGATGGCTCTGCTGCAGGTTTTGTAAAAGTGTTAACAGTGCCTGGCAAAGACAAGATACTAGGCGTCACCATTGTCGGTGCCCAAGGCGCTGAGCTGATTGCCGAATTTGTCATCGCAATGAAGTACAACCTAGGCTTAAACAAAGTGCTTGGCACTATCCATATTTATCCCACAATGGCAGAAGCCAATAAATATGTAGCCGGTGAATGGAAGCGTGCGCAGGTAAACCCTAAAACAATGCTTTGGTTGCAACGTTATCATAGCTGGCGCAGATCATGATTGATGCTCGCATACTGCCCTTGCAGCAGAAAATACTCCTCCCCATTGCTAAGCTATTAGTGCGCTGCGGTGTTCACGCTGATCAGATCACCATCGCTGGGTTTTTAGTTGGCCTTATCGCCCTGCCCTTGATCGCCACTGAAAATTACGAATGGGCATTAGTGTTTATTTTGGGTAACCGTTTGTTGGATGGGTTAGATGGCCCAGTAGCTCGCTTAACCCAAGCAACAGACCGTGGCGCGTTTTTAGACATTGCCTTAGATTTTGCATTTTATGCTGTTATCCCTTTAGCTTTTGCATTTGCTGACAGTTCAGCCAATGCCCTAGCCGCTGCTGTTTTACTAACGGCGTTTATAGGCACAGGTTCATCGTTTTTAGCCTTTTCATTAATGGCACAAAAACGAAAATTACAGTCACAAATATTTCCTAACAAAGGGTTATATTATTTAGGTGGAGTGACTGAAGGGGCTGAAACCATAGCCATATTTGTGGCGTTTTGCCTTTGGCCCGATTTATTTGATATCTTAGCCTACAGCTTTGCTTTTGCCTGCCTACTTACTACCTTAAGCCGTTGGCTACAAGGTTGGTATATGCTTGCCGACTAACCTTAATAATCTACCACTATTAACTGAGACTATAAAATGGCTTCAACTCTAAATTATTTACCACCCACACGACTAGTGACTATGTTATCTATATTAACCTTAGGGCTACTCAGTCAACTTAGTCATGCTGACCAATGGCAGCAAACACTTGACCAGGCTGCAGGTGACACAGTGTATTGGCACGCGTGGGGTGGGGACACGCGTACTAATGATTTTATCACTTGGGCAGGTGTGCAAACTGCGGCTTTGTATGATGTGAAAGTGAAGCAAGTAAAGCTATCATCCACGTCTGAAGCCGTTACGCAGGTGTTAGCTGAAAAAGCTGCTGGGCAAAATACCCAAGGCGCCGTAGACATGATCTGGATCAATGGCGCCAACTTTTTAGCTATGAAACAGCAGCAATTGTTGCATGGACCTTTTGTGGCCCAATTGCCCAATGCTAAGTATCTTGACCTAAGCCCAACCTCTTCTGCAACAGTTGACTTTACAGAGGCTGTTGACGGTTTAGAGGTGCCCTGGCGCCTGGCTCGCTTTGTATTTATAGTAGACAGCGACCGAGTAAAAAACCCACCATTATCCATGGCTCACATGCTCACATGGGCAAAACAAAACCCTGGTCGACTCACCCATCCAGTGGTTAGTAACTTTATGGGTACCACTTTTTTAAAGCAAGCATTGATAGAGTTAACACCCGACCCAAATGTTTTACAACAGCCCGCAACGCAGGAATCTTTTGCCTCAGCTAGTGCACCTTTGTGGCAATGGTACGATGCCATCAAACCTTATTTATGGCGTCAAGGACAAAGCTTCCCAGAAAATGAAACTATTCAACAGCAAATGCTAAGTGATGGAGCCATTGATATTGCTATGGCATTTGACCCAGCTGCAGCAGCCGCAGGGATAGCTAGTGGTTTATTACCTCCTAGCGCCCGGGTGTTTGTGCCAAGTCAAGGTTCATTGGGTAATGTTAGTTTTGTAGCTATTCCCTACAATGCTAGCCACATTGCCGCAGCAAAGGTGGTAGCTAACTTCTTACTGCAACCGGAAACCCAAGCCCACATGCAAAATATTGATGTATTAGGTAGCTTTTCGGTGTTGGATACCTCAAAGATAAGCCATCAACATACAATGGCCTTTAGTGCTTTACCTACCTCTGAGGCCTTGCCCACTCTGGCAGAGCTAGGCCCCACGTTACTAGAGCCCCATGCAAGCTGGACTACGCAGCTAAAGCAAGAATGGAGTAAGCGATACAGCCAATAATATATGCCGTAATATACCGAGCTACATATGCAAAAGTTAAGGTACTAACATAGCCCATGAGGTTTTCTAAAAGCTGGCCAAAATGGGTAATGCTGGCCATTCTGGTGATAGGAATATTACTCCCAGTATTGGCTGGCCTTGGCGAGACCACTTGGGCCGCCTTTGGTATTTTACCAGCCCTTGGGAAATACAGCTTCAGCTTAACGGCTTGGCAGCATCTGTTTCAACTGCCAGGCCTGACTACTAGTTTACGGCTCACACTAGTTAGTGGTTTTCTATCCACCGCTGTGGCTTTGATTTTGGCATTATTTGGATGTGCATGGTTGCATGGCAGGTCAACAAAGCACTCTGTTCTAAGTAAACTAAAACCTTTTACAGCACCGTTTTTAGTGCCTATTTTAGCGGCTCCGCATGCAGCTGTGGCTATAGGCTTAGCCTTTTTGTTAGCTCCATCAGGTTGGCTAGCACGCTTATTTAGCCCATGGTTAACAGCATGGCAACTACCGCCTGACTGGGCTACAGTTCAGGACTTATGGGGTTTGAGCCTCGCTCTTGGGCTAATTATCAAAGAATTGCCTTTTTTATGGCTGATCAGCCTTGTTGCTCTAAAGCAAATAAATGTTTCAAGGCAGCTCTCCCTCTCACAAAGTATGGGCTACAGCTACGCCAGTTCATGGTATAAAATCATTTTCCCCCAACTCTACCCATTAATTCGATTACCTGTACTGGTGGTTTTGGTGTATTCCCTTTCTACTGTGGATATGGCTCAAATATTGGGCCCTAACAACCCTCCTACACTAGCCTTAGCCACCATGCGTTGGTTTAACGACGCCAATGTGGCCATGTTATTACCTGCCTCTGCAGCAGCATTGAGCTTAGGTATGTTGATGGTTGTCAGTGTTTTCCTGTGGGAGATGAGCATAAAACTCATCATGGTTATAACCAAGGCGCTCACTCGGTCTGGTAGCCGCGGCCGTCCATGGAAACTCGCTACTAAAGTACTCTCTACGGCGCTGTCAGCTTGCCTAATATTAGGTTTGCTGTCATTGGCGGTATTGGCTATATGGTCATTGACCTGGCGCTGGTCGTTTCCGGATGCCCTGCCCGCAAGCTGGTCATACGCCTATTGGCAAAACCTGGTCACAAATTGGCCTCTAGCGCTACTACACAGCATTACCTTAGCACTTGGGAGTAGCGCTTTAGCTGTGGTTTTATCTGTTGCGTGGCTAGAAGTGCAAGACCGCTATGGTGGCCATTTGTACCGCTTAACGTTTTGGTTTATCTACTTGCCATTATTAGTGCCTCAGATCGCATTTTTATACGGCCTAAAAATAGGTTTCCTTCGCATTGGACTTAATGGTGGCATGGGGGCTGTAATGTGGGCTCATCTGTTGTTTGTATTACCCTACGTAATGCTGAGCTTGGTAGATTCTTGGCGCGCTTTAGACAAGCGATATGTGCAGGTGGCTGAAAGCTTAGGCACCTCATCTTGGGGCTGTTTTTGGCGTATCAAACTTAGTTTATTATTACAGCCGTTACTGTTGGCCTGGGCTATTGGTATGGCCGTATCTATCAGTCAATACCTACCCACATTAATGATTGGTGCTGGTAAAATAGAAAGCCTTACCACAGAGGCCATTAGCCTAGCTTCAGGGGCAGATCGTCGTTTGGTTGGTGTTTATGGATTGCTACAAGCTTTAGTGCCTATGCTAGCCTACGGTTTAGCCTTGCTGCTACCGCGGTTAATCACATTAAAAATGCGAGATAATCATATGAGAGAACTTTCTTGAGTTTAGAGTTAAGCAGTCTTACTGTCATCACAGGGCAAAATATACCTTTATTTAAGCCAGTCAACCTGGTGGTTTCTAAAGGAGAAGTCGCCTGTGTAATGGGGCCATCTGGAGTAGGAAAATCTACCTTGCTAAATGCCATAGGTGGTCATTTAAGTCCTCACTTCAATGTCACAGGTGACATTGTGTTAAATGGACAACCTCTGACCTGCCTGCCTGCCGCTGAGCGCCAGATTGGAGTATTATTTCAAGATCCTTTGCTTTTTCCACACTTAAGCGTAGGAGACAACTTAGCATTTGGCCTTAGCCCTAAAGTAGGTGACCTAAAACAGCGTCGTTTGCTAATAGAACAAGCTTTAGAGCAAGCTCAACTGTGTGGATTTTACCACCGCAACCCAGCAACCTTATCAGGTGGGCAGCAAAGTCGGGCAGCTCTCATGCGCGCCCTTCTCGCCGAGCCTAAAGCGCTATTGTTAGACGAGCCTTTTGCCAAACTTGATCTCGAGCTAAGGCACACCATGCGTGAGTTTTTGTTTACTCAAGCCAGACAGCAACTCATCCCCATAGTGCTAGTTACTCATGAACCAGCAGATTTGGCTGCAGCTAAAGGCCCCTTAGTGGTTTTACAGCCCACATAGAAGCCACCCAGCAGCGAGATTTATGTCGCCTAACCTCATCAACCATGGCTTTAATTTAGTATTACTTAAACAACGAATTAAACTGCATATAGCCCGATTGATCAAATAACACTGGCAAGTGTTGAATCGTTTAATACCAGAGTTAAACGAAGT
>DCAT01000007.1:0-16747 GCA_002312935.1 Oceanospirillaceae bacterium UBA1126
CGGGGTGAGAGAGGGAACTACAACCCAAGGCAAGGAGTATCTAATTAAAGACCTAGTGTTTAATGACACTAGGGGTACAGTTTTTGGTGTTCAAATTTTGATGTTGGGTTTTTGCAAGTGCAGTCAAACGCTATAAAAAGATGGTAAACTAAAACGTAGGAGAGCAGCGCCCAGGCGCCATTAAAAAAGCTAGCAGTAATGTTGGCAAAAGGTACTAATTAACTACCATTTGCTACCAATGTTGGCAGTAACGCATAAGATAAAATGGTGATTGTTAAGGAAAAGTATGCACCATATAATAGACCGAGTCTCTCTGTCCGCAGCATTCAAATGGTTGTTTTTATTGGTTTTTCCTTTCTTCTCAATATCTGTGTAAAAAATTCTGTCCTTGGCTCAATTGCCAACGCATGCTTATACGATTCTAATTTTTTGACGTGAGTGCTCACCCATTATTATAAAAACTAAGCGTAATATTTAAGTTTAAAAGTATAGCTTTATGTTTATTGGTGAAATACTGCTCTGAGCGTTGCCGCCGCTTTTTAAAAATGACACATAATATGAAAGAAACGGTTAATATTGTTTGGTTTAAACGTGATTTACGTATCAATGATCACAGCCCGCTGTTAGCGGCTTCTAATTCAGGTCTGCCCCTATTACCATTGTATGTGGTGGAACCCGAATATTGGCAGCAAAGCTTCAGCTCTAGTCGTCATTGGCATTTCATTTATGACTGCCTATCAGAGCTCAACATCGCTTTAACACAATTGGGACAGCCTCTTATCGTGCAAGTGGGTGAAACCTGTGATGTTATTGCACGCCTAAATTCAGAATTTAATATTCAAGCGATATACGCACACGAGGAAACGGGAAATCTTTGGACTTACCGGAGGGATATCAGTGTTAATAAATTATGCACTAGCTTTGATATTCCACTGCATGAATACCCACTTAATGGTGTTGTTAGAAGGCTCAGCTCTCGTGATGACTGGTCAGCTATTAGAAATAAGCGCATGGCCGAAAGAATTGCACCAAAACCCCGTAGCGTAACCCCCTTGTTCAAATACTCGTCAGACCCTTTGCCAGATAAAAACCATCCTATGTTTGGCAAACATTTCGTTGGCACAGTACAGCAAGGCGGCCGCCTTGCCGCAGTTGATGATTTGAGAGGGTTTCTAAAGCATCGGTCCAGTCAATATCTTTACCATATTTCTGCGCCGGGCTTATCGTCCACTCATTGTTCGAGGCTTTCGGCGCACCTTGCCTGGGGAAGTCTTTCTGTGAGGGAGGTTGTTCAATCAACCAAAAAAAGAAAACAACAACTCAACGGGGAAGAAAAAAATCGCTTTGGTCGTAATTTAACCGCATTTAACTCAAGGCTTGCTTGGCGCTGTCACTTTATTCAAAAAATTCAAGATCAACCTGCCATTGAAACTCACTGTATGCACCCAGCCTTTGAGGGCCTGCGTGAGAGTGAGCACGATGAACTAAAATTTCAAGCATGGGCTTCAGGTCATACTGGGTACCCATTCATTGATGCTTGCATGCGTAATTTAATTGCTGAAGGGTGGATCACTTTTCGAATGCGCGCCATGCTTGTAAGCTTTGCTAGCTATCAGCTTTGGTTGGATTGGCGCGTTGTAGGCCATCATCTAGCCGGTTTATTCACTGATTACGAGCCTGGCATTCACTATAGTCAACTGCAAATGCAATCAGGTGTCACCGGTATAAATTCAATGCGGGTCTACAATCCAGTTAAGCAATCAATGGAACATGACCCAAACGGTGATTATATAAGGCACTGGGTTCCCGAGTTAAAAGACCTTCCAAATGCCTTTATTCATGAGCCTTGGAAGTGGGGTAAAAACTTAGTGGATGATGCCTCGTTTTTAGTAGACACTATCTACTCAAATCCTATTGTCGACCACGAATCAACAGCAAAAGAAGCAAAAGAAAAGCTAACGGACGTACGCAAAAGTGACTGTTTTAGAGCTATCTCACATTCTATTTATAATAAACTGGGAAGTAGAAAAAAAAGGGCGAGTAAATCGAAAAAGGTGATTGCTGAAAACCAATTGACACTGTTTTAAACTATGTACTCAACACTATAATAGGGTAAAAAACATGTCGCTAAACCTCAGTTTAGGCCATCAGCTTATCCATTAATCTACTAGTTTACTGTTTAAAAAACACTCTAGTCGAGGCACGATAACGTTATTAGTGCCTAATATACATGAGTAAATCATAGTTTAAGATGCCATTTTTCAATAGTCTATATACCCATCCAACCAATTATTAGAAACATTCTTTTTCCTAGTCATATTGGCGTTATCCAAGTTGACTTATTTAACCTGAAAAACAGGGTTGTACTATAGTATTCCCCCATCATGTTTTGTAACTTGAACCAAATTTTCGCCACCCTGCAACCTGGTCGAATATTAAGTATGTCGAGTTTGGTAAGGGAGTCTGTAACGCACTCCTGCTTTGGTCAACACACCTATTCATTGCGCCATAATTCCTCATCTAAGGCATAGGGAATCCTTTATGGCGGAGAGCAGTCTATGTATCCATAACTGTATACACACCAGAGGGATATTTTGGATATATTAAATTAGGTGACAAATTAAAGCTAAGGATATCTTAGACACTGCGCAAATTTAGGAATCCAGAGGCCCTAGAAGCCTGTATGAGAGACCTATTATGGACTATCGGTCATTATTTTCCGTATTCTTAGAGTCCCACAGGGTGTTTATATTAGATGGTAGATTTAATACTTAGGGTTATTCATTACTGCACTTCAGTCATTGCCCTTAGAAACTTAGGTTGAGCTCAGCCGTGTTATCAATTAAACACAAAAGTGAATATATAAATATATCCGTTTCAAGCGAACTGTTATTGAGGCAACCCACGAGCTACACGTTTAAAAAATAACTTAACCAAGCTATTACTGCGGCCAATAAAGCGGGTCACTACAAAGATTATTTTAACCTTATTGCGAGATATTTTGATCTGAGAACTTTGTTGAAAATCTGGCTGATTATGGATGTTCTTTAAGGTTAGTAAGGCCATACCAATGGCCCACAGACAAAAGTTGCGATAGCCCTGTTCAGTCTTTGGGGTCATTAACGTATAGCTTAAGGCGTCCTGCAGGTGACCATGAGCAATAGCTACCAGCTCCCTTACTCCCCGGTGAAAATCTGGGTTAGTGCGTTGCTTTGATAAATCCTGCAGTTCAATGTTGTACTTACTGAATACATCTTGCGGTAGCCAGCAAATTTCACGACCTTGGTCTTGCCAAATATCCTTGAGAATATTGGTCATTTGCAAACCTTGACCAAAGGATACGGCCAAGGGCATAAGCTGGGCCTTGTTGTGCCTGAGTTTGCTCGAGTAATCGCAGTAGAGCAGCGTCAGCATTTCACCAACAATACCGGCCACATGATAACAATAGTCGTTGAGCGCCGGAATATTAGGCAAACCTGAGTGGGGTTGATGGGCTTGATAGTGCATCATACCTTGCACCATAGTGGCAACGCATTGCTGAATAATGCGTTGCTGGGTTGGGCTAAAGCTACGGAATAAGCGCAGGATACGCTGACTGTTGGCAATTAAATCGAGCTCAGCTGGTGCGGTATCGCGGTGCAGTTGCGGCTGTAATTCGGCTACCCAAGCGGCAGTCGACTCTTGGCTCTCTAACAAGCCTGCTAGTTGGTGGCTAAAATGTCCTTTTAGGACTAAAGCAAGCTGTGGATCATCTTCAATGGTATCGGCCATACGACACCATAAATAGGCATTGCCCACCACCTGTACAAGATCCTTTGACAACTGGGGAATAGTTAACGCGAAGGTACGTGATACCCCCTGCAGAATATAGTCTTGATACTCACTGTCCGTATAGTCACTGGTATCTGTCAGCTGAAATCGTTTCATGGACCCAGTTTAACCGATAATGACCAGCAAGGGTGGGGCTGCAAACCTTAATCTTGAAAATTTCATGAAGATCGATCTTGAGGTTCTTGCAATGGCTATTTTAAACAAAAAAAACGCTCCCCATACTTTGTAATAAATTTGGCATATGCTGCTACTGAATAGAAACATCAGTCATACGCCACAATATGCCTCATAGCTTAATGTCAAAATGTTTTACCACAGACTCTTTGATTTCCCAAGTACCTTTAAACCCTGCATCTACCACAAATGCATCCCCTGGGCCTACGTCCATGGGTTGTCCACCTTCGGGTGTAATGGTGATACGGCCTTCTATGAGATGAACGAATTCATATTCGGCATAAGTCGCATGGTACGTGCCTGGAGTGGCTGTCCAGATACCAGAAATCATACTGCCATCATTGGATGTATGGAGTATCCAAGTTTTCATAGTGGGCGCACCCTGAACAACGGTCCATCCCTCAAGATTGTCACTAATTACCTCAGTTGATTGTTGATTGTCGAGCTTAAACAGATGCTTCATTGAAATAGTCCTTTTTCTGTGCAAGTAGATTTATAGATACTACTAATATGAGATCGTCATTGATACAGAAAAATGTCTGGTTTGGCTTCTTCACAGATCACTTTTTTGTCTTGATAGCCACATATAATCAAACCAAGTTCCTCATTCCCTTTAACTCTTCAGGAAAATATTTTTTAGACCATATGGTTATATAAGCCTTCATCTTATTGGGATTCATAAAATTCAAAGGTCAAATAACCCAGTAGAAAAATGGAAAGAACGACCAATCAGCCTTCAGTACACAACAGGCGCTTGTAATACTGTAAAAAAGAGTACCTGAATGTGTGACAATAAATTTCATTTCAATTGGGTCAGTGAGTAGCCGATGCAGGGTTGGTTTAGGAATACCAAGCGAACTAACTAAACTATCTAGTGTATTAAGGCTATTATTGTTTAATTCAATTAAAAGTGATCGGCACTAAAAACAACCAGTGGTAATTATTGACTGCAGTTGTGACTTTGTTAGTGGAGATAGTAAGCTATTCGCAGTAGGGGAAACTATTTAGGTTGACCAGAACACACCTTTGTTGTGTGGGCGTGTGAATGAGGTCTAGAGATTATCTTTGGAGTAGGTTGGCCTTGACCTAAACAAACATCTTTAAACACCCACAGGCCAAATATGTCACCTCATTAATTTACAATGACATTGCACTCACCGATTCATTAATCCTTTATATCGATGTGCCCCAATGTTAGTATTTCATCCATGGATACATAATGGATTTTCCTATGAAATTGACTTTAGGTGAAGCGCTAAAGAAGGGTGTCGAAGCGCATAAAAATGGTCAGCTTCAAGAAGCTGAGAGACTGTATTCTACTATTATAAATGTGCAGCCCAACCATGCTGATGCGAATCATAATATGGGTGTTTTGGCTGTTGGTTTAGGTAAAATACAAGCGTCACTGCCTTTTTTTAAAGTAGCCACCATAGCTAACCCTAAAGTAGTACAGTTCTGGTTAAGCTACATTAATGCTTTGATGCAACTTGGTCGTTCAGCTGATGCACAATTGGAGTCTTTTAAAGCCCAACAACAAGGATTCACTGGAGGAGCTTTAGATCAGCTAGAGAAAAATCTCACAAAACAAGGCCTAGAGATCAACAATACCCATGCAGTGGCATTGGAGTCTTCTGTTTTGCCCAAACCCAATATTCTAGATAATATGAAAGTCGATCAGGCTTTAAGAGCTGCAAAACGCGCATCTAAAAGTAATAATCTTGAAGAAGCAAAGACTATTTACCAAGATGTTTTGTATAAATTCCCTCACAATAAACAGGCGCTTAAGGCGCTACAGTTATTAACTGGAGTTGTGTTGGTAGCGCAACAAGACCCTTCATCTGAAGAGCAACAGTCGATTATTAGCCTCTACACACAGGGGAAATTCAAACAGGCCCTAGCGGACGCCATTAAAATGTTGGATCGATTTCCAAACTCTTCTCTTCTTTATAATATTACAGGGGCATCTAATGCCGCCTTGATGCAATTTGATGCTGCGGTTATTAGCTATAAAAAAGCGCTAAAGATTACCGCTGATTCACCTGAAACCTATTATAATATGGCTGCTGCTCTCAATGACGGAGGGAATGTGGGGGCCGCCATCGAAAGCTACAAGAAAGCTTTAAAGCTCAAGCCTGGTTATGCAGAGGCCTATAAAAATCTTGGTAGTCTTTTTCATGAAAATCATAAATACAAAGAAGCAAGAGATTGTTTTGACAAGTTAACAGATAAATACTCAGTAGCTAAGGCTTTAGAGTGCACATATTCTTTAGAACATTATGATGATTTTAATGACCGTATTAAATCTATAGCGGAAAAAAATCCTTCCAATATTCGTGTTGCGGCGATGAGCGCATTTGCGGCACATCAAATGGAGCAAACAGATTCCTATCCATTTTGTAAAAACCCTAATGAGCTAATTACATTTAGTAACATAAAAAACCATATCCCTAACTATAATGAATTCATTAATACTCTATTGGTTGAAATGAATCAGAGAAGCACTGCGTGGGAACCCAAAAATAATGCAACAGTATCGGGATTCCATACTTCTGGGAATCTGTTTTCTAAACCTAATAAAATGCTTAAAATTTTGGAAAGCGTAATTGAAAAAGAGCTCGAATTGTTCTTTGAAAAATTTAAATCTCTTGATAATGGGCTCATCCAAAATTGGCCCAAACAAACTAATATAAAAGCTTGGTATGTCCGCATGTTAAAAAATGGCCATCAACGCGGCCATATACACCCATCTGCTTGCATAAGTGGAGTATTTTACTTAAAAACTGTGGAGTCTCCACAAGAACAGGAGGGTGCGATAGAATTTGGGCTACATGGTTATGCTTATCCGATCAAAAATAAGGAATATCCTCGACAAATTTATCAACCAAGTAATGGAGATATTGTGTTGTTTCCGGCGTCACTTTTCCACCAAACTATTCCAGTCGTAAAAGATGTTGAACGATGTGTTATTGCTTTTGATTTTCTTAAGTGAGGCTGGTAAACCTAAAGTTTGTAGTGCAATCAGTGCATTTGTAAACCGGCACAAGCACCGCTAAAAACACCTAATCTTACCTATTAACTACATACCCTGTTATCTCTAGGGCTAAATGTCCTTATTGGTGACAGGGAGTATATATCTGATCTAGCTAAAACTATTGCACCGTTGGGGTTAGTTTATGCGCCTAGTTCAGCTGACGGCATCAGCAAGTATAAGAGGCCAACATATAGACGCCAATATGGTGCAGCCATTAATTAGTCGTATTTGCCTGCGATATTTTTAAGAAATTGTGATAAAGCTAATAACTCCATCCCTCACTACTTCCACATCGATTCTCCTGTTAATATAATAGCGTTACCGATAATGCGCACACCACATAGCTCAGTAGCCTCAGTATTTAATGCCAAACTTTTCATCAAACCTTCCTCATCAGCTAATACCTGCATGCCACTTTGTTCAAAAACTAACGTAGCACAACCACCTATTAATGCTTCTGCCTGCGCTAGTGTTGGCCTGACCATTGGCTTATGCGTCATTGGTTCCATATTACTTTTCTCACTTAGTAGTTGTTGGTCCACAAATAGCTATGGTTGCTCTTAAGTCTTTTATATCACCGCAATTTTTGACATTCATAATGCTATTAACTACTTAAACAGATTTTTAATCTGCCTTGCTTTAAGCGGAGTCGTTTAACTAGAGTCTGTTCCTACGCAGTAATTTTCAAATGCGCCAGCATCTAGTGCCTCTCGCATCAGTGCAGAGGTTGCCTTAGTCATTGGTAATACAGGGTTACCGTGCACCCATACCAATCCTAATGTTTGGGAAATTGTTGGTGATTCAAGTAATTTTTGTTTTGTGTTTGGTAGATGGGCGAAGCGCTTGGGAACAATGGTGGCAAGATCTCCTGCCATGGCATGAAAAGCTAATTGAAAAATAGAATTTGATTCCAAGATTGGCTTACATTGCACACCTGCTGTTTCAAAAGCCTCATCCATCATTTGCCTTTCTCGCATTGATTTAGAAAGTAAGCAAAGTGGTAACTTGCAAGCGTCAGCCCACGAGATAGTCGGGCTATCATCTAACCAATCATTATCGGGAAGCAGTAAGTATAATGGTTCTTCGTATAACTCCATGGTGACAAAAGGGTCTAGAGCAGGGTTATCTAGGTCTGTGACACCGATATCTATTTCAAAGTTGGTTAAGCCCTGAACTAATCGGTCGGTGCCTATAAACTGAATATCTAATTGGACAGACGGATAGCGTTGTTGAAAAAGCTGGCTAACAGTTGGAAATAAGGGAGAACTAAAGGGAGTAGCTCCTATACGCAAACGCCCGTTAAGATCACGCCTCATAATGCTAAGTTCCTCCACCATAGCTGACCTGTCAGCTAATAAGCGTTTAGCCCAAGTGACTACGCGCTTGCCTTCTTCGGTGAAGCCTTCAAATTTTTGCTTGCGAAGAATTAATGGGATACCTAGCTCTTTTTCTAAACTTTTAATCGCACTAGATAAGCTGGGCTGAGAAACATGGCATTTTTCGGCTGCTCGGCCAAAGTGCTGCTCTTGTTCTAGTGCAACGAGATATTGGAATTGTCTTAAAAACACGTATAACCCCTTGATTTTTAAATTTAAAGTCAATTAAATGTCATTGATAAAAAATAAGAAATAGCAAATAGTCACGATTTAGTCTATCACCCAGAGCCTGTAAGGTACTAATATCTTGTGCTATAGTTTTAATTCAAACAATAAATTCCATTACCATTATTAGCTTTATTGATACCTTTTATGTTCTTACCACCGCTGTTAACCTTTGTCGTGTTCTTTGTTGGCATCCTAATTGGTAGTGTCGGAGTTGGTGGTGTTTTATTAGTTCCTGCGCTTAAGTTTATGGGTGGTATTTCCCTACACTCAGCCATTCCCGCTTGTATGCTTAGTTACATGATTACTGGATCAGTAGGTGCTTTGATATATGCCCGTCACGGGACTATTAATTGGTCAATGGCAAAAAAAGTTTGCCTAGGTGCTCTCCCTGGTGCCTATATTGGGGCTTTTTTACTACCGTTCTTTCCGGCGGATATCCTTGAATTATTGATAGCTACTTTAATACTGGCATCTGGAGTTAATGCATTAATTCGTAAATCTGTAGGCTCACAATCCACTCAGGAAACCGAAAAACACACACCGTTGTTGGTGATTGGGTTAGTTGCAGGAATGGGTTCATCTTTGACTGGTACTGGAGGCCCACTATTATTAATTCCGATACTTATTTGGTTTAAAGTGCCACTACTAGTTGCCATAGGTTTGTCTCAGGTCATTCAGATTCCTATCTCTGCATCAGCGACTTTAGGCAACATTTTATATGGCGAAGTTGATATAAAACTTGCTGTTGTACTCGCCCTAACTATGGTGGGAGGTACCTTAATGGGGGCAAAGTTAGTGCACTACATCCCTGTGGATAGTCTAAAAAAATTAGTCTCTTACCTGTTAATTGGTGTTGGAATAATGATGCTAGTAGGCTTTTAAGTTAACTAGTTTAAAAAAATATTAGCCTATCATTTTGTGTTCTGAACTCCAGTAAGTCTCCCTTTTAAAGCGCCTACCTGTAGGCACAAGCTATCACTTGATAAAAACTATCTGTTTGACTCTTTTTACGTCCACTGCCTATGATTGTTGCCAGTTAAGAGCATATTAATAAAGTGCTTTATATAAAAATCAATTAATGAGCAGGAGAACGCTATGACAGACTTATCAGTACCGAGAAAGAAAATCACTATTAGAGGCCTGCAAAAGAAAATGCAGGAAGGCGAAGGTATTGTGCAAATGGCTATCTATGACTACCGTAGCGCCGTTATTGCTGACCGTCTCGGCATTGATATTTTATGTGTCTCTGATACCGGAGGTATGGTTTTATTTGGTCATGAGTCAACTGTAACGGTTAGTTTTGAAGAAGTAATGATGATGTCACAAGCGGTTGACCGTGGTAGTAAATATGGGTTGCGCATGGTTGATATGCCCTATTGGAGTTTTCACGTGTCTCCAGAGCAAGCAGTAGAGAATGCCGGTAAATTTGTATCACGTGCCAACGCCGAAGTGATGAAGTGTGAAGGCAACCAACACCATGCTAAAAACATTGAAGCGATCGTTAAAGCAGGTATCCCAGTTCAGGGCCACATTGGAGTTACACCAATGCGTATGCCTCAGTTGGGTGGTTTTTTTGCACAAGGCAAAACTTCTGACCGTGCCAAAGAGTTAATAGACGATGCTCTGGCAATGGTAGACGCAGGTTGCTTTTCAATTATGTGCGAAGTAACCAGCCAAGAAGTTTGCGAATATTTAACTGAAATTTTAGATGTCCCTGTAATTAGCTTAGGTGCCGGTAATAGGGCGCATGGTGTTCATATTATAACATCGGACTTGTTCCACCTATATGAAGAGCACACTCCACGTCATTCTAAAATCTACACAGACCTCATTCCTATTATGGAAAATGTATTTACCCAGTACCGTGATGAAGTTAAATCACGCGTATATCCTGGTCCGGAGCACACGGTATATATGAACGACGAGCAGGTAGCGAAATTTGCCAAAGAAATGAACTGGGAAACAAAGTTAGCTGAGTTAGATGCGGCTAAGTAGTAAATGTATTTAACTAAAGTACTTTAACTTATTGACGGGGTAATATTATGTCATCAAGAAACCATGACCAATGGAATGCTACTCCCGACTTGCAACAAGGCGAGTGGGTTGATAGTAAAATTTATTCTGACGAAGAAATTTTCGAAGACGAACTTAAGAAGATCTGGAGCAAAACTTGGATCCCAGTTTGTCACGAATCTGAGCTCAAAGAAGCGTATTCGTTTCGTACTATGACTATCGCTCGCGAGCCAGTGATCGTGGTTCGTGGCAAAGATATGGTTGTGCGAGCGTTTTTAAACGTATGCCCACATCGTGGCAATATGATCGAGCGCCGGCCTTCTGGCAATTATAAGCGTGGAACACCTTCTGGCACTCCTAAGACAATGACATGCATGTTTCATGCATGGAGTTTCGATATGAAAGGTAAGTGTGTAAACATCTCTCGTAAAGCAGAGGGCTACCAAGATCGTTTAAATGAATCTCAGGTTGGCCTACGTGAACTAAAATGCGAAGTGTATTTTGGGGGTTTCGTTTGGGTTAGTTTGAACGATGACATTGGCATAACGGTTGAAGAGTTTGCTGCGGGTTCGCTGGACGTGTTAGCGCCTTCTTTAAACGAAGAGCCATTAGAAGTATTTCACTATCATAAAGCGATAATCCCTTGCAATTATAAGCTATGGCACGACACCAATTGTGAGTTTTATCACGACTATCTGCATTACCATAATCGTATTACCGGGTTCAATGAAGCCTACTTTGCGCGCAAAAATAGTGGTTTTGACGGTGGTCATATCAACGTGGGCAGCTTTGAGGTGCAGTATGATAACTATGAAGGTTCGCACTCTCGTGAGGAATTATCCTTTCCACACCTGCCACCTAATCATTGGTACATGATTGATATGTTCCCTGGAGTTAACTTTAACTTACGAGGCTCAGCCTTGCGGTGTGACCTAATGACGCCACTAGGTCCTAACTCAGTCATGATTGAGTTTCGTGGGCTTGGTTTAGCGAGTGACTCTAAAAAAGACCGGCAAACCCGTATTGACCACCATAATTCCATTTGGGGTCCTTTTGGACGCAACTTGCACGAGGATTTATTAGCAGTGACGGGGCAAGGCTCATCAATGCACCCCATGGCCGAAAGTCGCAAAATTCTTCATGGCCGTCATGAAAACGAAACCATTCACGATGAAAATGGCATGCGTCATTATTATGAGGAATGGGGTAAGTTATTAAACCGGTCACCCAGCAACCCAGATGAAACGTTTAAGCCATACCCTGCTTTTAAGGAGCAAGAGGCTCAGCGGGCTGCTGCAGCTGGGAAATAAACATCTCCCTATAACATGCTGGTAGGTTAGCGATTAGTCAGTCTGCCAGCTTTTAAACTAAAAATATGTTTTTGGAGGCTGCCATGGCTGAGATTAAGCACGATTTGAAAGAACAAGTAAGAGAGCTAATTTACAACACCTGTATTCATTTAGACGACCACCAATGGGAACATTGGCACGACAACTGTGCAGACAACTTTAATTACGCCATTAGAGCATTTAGCCCAGAGGTTCAGGCTGACATCAAATACCATGGTGGGGACAAAGAATACATGCAATCAATTACTAGCATGTTAAGTAAGCACAATAGCGACCAGTCTCCACTAAGGCGCCACTGCACGGTTTACCGAGTAGACGTAGCTGCAGATGGTAAATCAGCAGCTGCTATTAGCTCACTTGCTGTCTACCAAACCCAATTAGATGGTATCAACTCGCATGTTGATGCTGGGACCACGAGTATATTTTTAGTGGGCAGATACAATGACAAATTCATTATTGATGGTGACAGTATCAAGTTCGAAGACCGGGAAGTTCGCTTAGATACGCGCCGTCTAGATAAAGGTACACACTGGCCAATTTAATTTTCACCTTAAGCAGGAAGTATAATTATGAGCTGGAAAGCAGCTTGTCCCGTGAGTGACGTAAAGCAAGACACATTAAAAGAGTGCACCATCGATGGAATTGAAATTCTGTTAGCAAATGTTGGTGATGGATTTAGAGCATACCCACCCGTATGCCCGCATATGGAACAATATTTAGAAGGCTCTGGAATATGCGCAAATAACGTAATGACCTGCGACCGGCATTTATGGCAGTGGGACATGAAGACTGGTGAGCCCTTGGGGCCTGCTGAAAAGCCTTTGCTCATTTACCAAACAAAAGAGGTAAATGGCCAGCTTATGGTCTTCCTTGATGAAGAACTCGAGTACGATTTTGACGATGATGATGACTAATACTCATAAATCCCACCGTCTTTTTAAAGGTTAATTTGACGTAATTTTTGAGTCCCGTTTATATTGTGATTTGGTGACTGGAGTTAAGTTATGTTGATCGAGATCGAAAAGAAGTCTCAAACCTACCAATTTGAAGCCAACGCAGGGGAGAAATTGCTTTACGCCGGTCTTAGGGCTGGAATCCCTCTACCTTTTGAGTGTGCAACGGGAACCTGTGGTTCTTGCAAAGCGCGAGTAACTCAAGGCGAGGTTGATGAGGGTTGGTCAGAAGCACCAGGAAAAGAGCGTTTCAAAGTGGTTAAGCGAGAAATACTGATGTGCCAATGCAGTGCACAATCAGATTGCAGCTTAAGTGTGCCCACAAAAATAGTGGCATTCCGCGATGATGATATAAACCCTGATCATCACATCGGCGTGATAACACAGTACGAAAAGCTGACTGAAGATGTCCTTCGCTTTAACGTTGAGATACCAACCAACATTTCATTTCATGCTGGGCAATTTTTCGTTTTACAAGCGCCAGAGGTAAATGGATTTCGAGCCTACTCAATGGTGAATTATTCCCCTGGTACAAACCAACTTGAATTTATTATTAAGCAAAACCCCCATGGGGGATTGTCAAAATGGATATTCGATTCAGACCGTACCCAAGAAAAGTTAGAATTATTTGGCCCATTGGGTCATGCAACGTTTCACCCAGACGAATCACATGATTTGTTTATGATAGCGGGGGGGTCTGGTATCGCTGGTTTAATGTCAATTCTAGAATATGGCCGACAAGTAAATTATTTTAAAAACCGCAAAGCGTCCCTATTTTTTGGTGTCCGCACGCCTGCTGATTTCTTTTTTGCTGAAAGATTAAGAGCAGTAAAGGCACAATTTCCAGACACCGTTTCAATTAACATTGCATTCTCTAATGCGCCACCCACAGCTGAGCAACTTAGCGGTAATGATGGCCTTATTTATCTTCAGGGTATGGTCCATGAGCATGCGTTACCAGCCGTTTTGGAAGGTGGTGGGAATGTAATGCACTATCTGGCTGGCCCAGGTCCAATGGTTGATGCGTTAATTAGGCCTCTCATCCTTAAATCTAAAATCCCTGTTCACAGGGTACGCTATGATAAATTTAGCTAATACTGGTTTAAAACTCTTTAATTTTTTTCTAATAAACTAGCCATGTGATTCGTCAGCTCGCTAAACTCGCTTGCTGATTAAACTGACCCGCTTGCCACCACTATAATTATTTATTATTAAGCTAAAGCGTTGACCCGACATTACCTGTTTATTGTGTAATCGTTCTTTAGTTTTTGTCACATCATGCCGTGGCTTTCCTTCTTAAACACTATAACCATTTCTGTATTTCACCCTTATATTTATTTTTCAGAGTAAATTGGTGTACTCTATTTATCCATTAGCGTAGTTATTATATTCAATACCGACGTATATGATAGGCTTTATCAATCGCTTAATTGAACTGAATGATTTTACAAATAACAATCAATGGTATAAACATTAAGGACAGTCTGGTGCAATTATGTTCTGTATCGGATTGATATTACTTTGCAAATAGAAAAAAAATAAATTAATTTGGAGTATGATCATGAAGGAACAGATTCGTAATATTCAACATAAACTGACGAAAGTTGCGTTGGTAATGGGTTTAGTAGCAGCTAGCTCAGTATCTACTGTAAATGCTGCAGAAATAGACTTCGGCAATGTGGGTGACCCCATCGACCTAGTTGTAGGTTATCAGCCCTATTACACCGAGGCATGGTCTGGTGTTGTAATGAAGGGCATGAAATTCTATGAGAAGTATTTGCCAGAAGGGTCAACAGTAGAATTCCAAATAGGTTTGGCAGGTGGCGTTATCGTAAATGCAATGCTAGCAGGCAAACAACATATTGGCTACATGGGTGACATGCCTGCAATCGTTGCAACTACCAAAGAACGTGTTGCAGATGTTCGTATCGTGGCAACAGCGGGCTTAGCGCAAGACCAGTGTAATAATATGTTGGTTAGAACGACTGCTCCCCAATTTGCTAATTCAGACGAAGCGATCCAATGGATGGATGGTAAAACTGTAGCAGTTCCAAAAGGCGCCTGTACTGATCGATTTGCCTTAGCGGTATTTGAAAAGAAAAACATTAAGCCTAAGGAGTATTTAAACCAAAATATCGAAGTCATTACTAGTGGATTTCGTGCTGGAAAACTCGATGCAGCAGCAATATGGGAGCCTACAGCAGCTCGGTTAATTGAAGAAGGTCTAGCACGCAAGGTTGCAACGGGTGCATCAGTAGACGAGAACGACGGTGGGTTCATTGACATGCGAGGTGACCTTATCGACCAACGCCCTGATGTTGTTAAAGCATGGTTGAACGCTGAGTTGGATGCTCAACTGTATATGGCTGATCCAGCTAATACTATGGCTGTGGTTAAAATGGCTGGTGCACAAACTACGGGCTTTGATGATTATGTACTATGGAAGGCGATGGTTGGAAGTACTCCAAAAGCCCAAGGTGGTACAGATGTTCGTAACGAAATGGCATTCGCCATTACGCCAAAGGCACTAACATTGATCACTACTGCAACTAAGTTCTTGCACTCAATCAAGACGATAAAAGTTGATACGTTACGCGACAATGCGATAGAGACTAGCTTCACAGAAGACATTCTCAAAGAGCGTGGCCTAACTGCACCTGTAGGTATGATTATGGCGCAACCTGATTCGGCATTCCCTGGCTAAAATCTGCGCGTAAGCCTTGTAAGCTCTGTCTTGTGCGATGGTAATTTTAGGCTAAGCCTAAAACTGCAGGCCAGAGCTACTGCATATTAGCCCCACTATATTGGCGGGGCTAATATGTGGACACAGGTCTTCGAAGTGCCAGTTAAAATCCCTAACAATAGTTAACGTATTTAAATGGGAAGCAGCTAGCGCCTCAAGTCTCAACTATCCTTGATAAAAAGTCTGTTGGGCTATTTAAGGATTAACCTTTTTATTTTGAGCTGGACACTATGAGTCAATCTAACGCGACGATGAACTTGACGATGTATCGCATTTCATCATGGTTAAAGAGTCCAAAGCCGTATTTAATGTTTATCGGTTTTGGTTTTGTTCTTTCATTTTGGTATTTTTCAGTAGAAGTATGGAAGCTCCCCCGCTTTCAAGACATGCCTGCACTAACAGAGGTTATCGAAGAGTGGTTTAGTAAGGACCCTTACTACGGCCTGTCTATTTATACCCCCGAGTACTATAAGCACATAGGCATTAGCCTTCGACGTATTGCCTATGCGTTCTTCCTAGCAACGGCCTTAGGAGTCCCTCTAGGACTATTTTTGGGCTGGTCACAAAAGCTAAGAGAATATATTTTCCCACTATTTGAACTGTTGCGTCCAATTCCAGTGCTTGCATGGGTTCCATTAGCAATCATTATGTTTAGTGGCTCAGAGACTCCCGTTATTTTTCTCACCTTCTTGGCTTCATTTTTCGCCACAACCTTGAATACAATGTTGGGTGTAGAATCTATTGATGAGGAATACAGCAGGGCAGCCTATTGCCTAGGTGCAAGCCGCTGGCAAACGTTTGTTCACGTTGTAGTCCCAGGCGCAATGCCTTTTATATTCACTGGACTGCAAATTTCTATCGGTGTGGCTTGGTTCTCACTGGTGGCAGGAGAAATGGTTTCTGGCCAATATGGCTTGGGCTATATAATAAATACCGCATACATAATGGTCCAATACTCACAAATCATCATTGGCATGATTACGTTGGGATTATTTGGCTACATAACTAGTGCGCTAGTGCGTGTAGCGGGTGATTACATGATGCAATGG
>DCAT01000007.1:17137-17816 GCA_002312935.1 Oceanospirillaceae bacterium UBA1126
ATTCAATGCCGACCATGGGTGCGATTCGAATCGAAGATGTAGTTAAGGTTTATGATCCTGACGGAGCTGCAGTGATGGCGGTAGATCATTGCTCTATCGATATTCCTGCAGGTGAAATATGTATGATTGTTGGCCCATCAGGCTGTGGAAAAACAACTTTGCTCAACACTATTGCTGGTTTTCATGGTCTAACTTCTGGGCACATATATTTAGATGGTGAAATTTTATGTGGCCCTGGTCAAGAAAAGGCGGAACCGGGTTCAGACCGGATCGTAGTTTTTCAAAATGGTGCACTATTTCCATGGAAAACGAACCTAGAAAACATTGCCTTTGGCCCGATGATGGAGGGTAAACTTAGCAAAGATGAAATTTACGAGAAGGCTCGGAAAATGATGGTTGATGCTGGTTTGGAAGGAACAGAGAATGCATACCCAGGTGAGGTCTCATCCGGCCTAAGGCGCCGTGTAGAAATTGTTCGTGCCTTGATGAATGAGCCAAAGGTACTGTTGTTTGATGAGCCTTATAGAGCGCTAGATTCGTTGACCAAATCGGTTATGCACGAAGCCTTGTTAGAAATTTATTATAAGAATAAGGTTACGATTTTTTTTATTACTCATGACTTGGAGGAAGCGATTTTTCTTGGACACAGGTTGATTATTATGTCCTCGCGACCGTGCAA
>DCAT01000090.1:0-5502 GCA_002312935.1 Oceanospirillaceae bacterium UBA1126
CACTGGCTTCAACAGGCGCTCTGGTAGTAATATTTTGATCGTTAAGGCTGCGAATAACCTCTAACCCGGCCAATACACCATATACACCATCAAACTTACCACCTGTTGGCTGGGTGTCTAAGTGACTACCCATAACCACAGGGGCCATAGTGGGATCACTTCCTTCACGGCGAGCAAATATGTTACCCATCTGGTCAATTGTAATGGTGCAGCCTGCTGCTTCGCACCAGCCAACAAACAAATCACGGGACTGCTTGTCTAAATCAGTCAGCGCTAGGCGGCAACACCCGCCTTTTTTAGTTGCTCCAATTTTGGCCATTTCCATGAGACTGTCCCATAACCTTTGTCCGTTTGTATTAATAGTAGACATTTTATCTTTCCTATAATTATTGGTTGCTGCATCTATCCTTGGTATCACCTAGCCCACAGAGTTATTTGGGTGTTGGGTCCAATTTTGATAATTAGCACTTACTAACTCACCTGTACGAGAATCTACTTCTCCCGTATCAAGCTCACGTAATGTAATGCAATTTTCAACAGGACAAACAACAACACATAGATTGCAGCCTACACAGTCTTCATCCTTTACTTGGAAACCACGTTCTCCATTAATTTCAGTGCTAATAGCCTGATGGGAGGTGTCTTCACAAGCAATATGGCAACGGCCACATTTAATGCAGGAATCCTGATCTATTTGAGCCTTTGCTACGTAATTTAAATCCAACTTATTCCAAGAGGTTACCGTGGGAACTGCAGCACCAATTAATTGATCTACACTGGTCATCCCTTGGTCAGCTAGGTAACGACTTAAACCATCAATCATATCCTCAACAATACGGAAGCCATAGGTCATTACTGCTGTACATACCTGCACATTACTCGCCCCTAGAGCCATAAATTCGGCCGCATCTCGCCAATCAGTAATACCACCAATGCCAGAAATTGGAATATCATTACATTCCACGTCACGTGCTATCTCACTTAGCATGTGTAGGGCAATAGGTTTTACTGCTGGGCCACAATAACCTCCATGAGAGCCTTGTTGGCCCACAGATGGGGACATTCTTAGTTGATTAAGGTCTACACCCATAACTGAATTAATGGTGTTGATCAGTGATACTGCATCAGCACCACCGCGCACTGCGCCTCGTGCAGAGGTGCGAATATCCGTAATATTAGGGGTTAGCTTTACTATGGTTGGCAAATCAGAATATTGTTTGCACCAAGCGGCTACCATTTCGACATATTCAGGCACTTGGCCAACAGCAGCGCCCATGCCACGTTCTGACATGCCATGAGGGCAGCCAAAATTCAGTTCGATACCATCAGCCCCGGTATCCTCAACTCGCCGCAAAATATCTATCCAAGCTTGCTCCTCACAGGGCACCATGAGTGAGACCACAACCCCACGGTCGGGCCAGTCTTTCTTTACTTGAATGATTTCAGCTAAGTTTATTTCTAGGTCACGGTCAGTAATTAACTCAATGTTATTTAACCCCATCAGCGTACGGTCTTTGCCGTGCCATGCACCATAGCGCGGGCCACTCACATTAACTAATGGCAGGCCTGCTTCGCCTAAGGTTTTCCACATAACACCACCCCAGCCAGCTTCAAAAGCCCGGTTTACGTTATAGGCTTTATCGGTTGGCGGCGCTGATGCCAGCCAAAAAGGATTAGGCGTTTCAATACCAATAAAATTGGATTTTAAGTCAATCATGGTGGTCTCCTTTATGCTTGGCTTTGAGTTAATGTTTTATGAATGGATAGGGCAGCAAGTTTACCGTCTTGCACGGCACTTACAGCTAAGTCATCACTGCCAGAGACACAATCGCCACCTGCCCAGATGCCTAGTTGAGAGGTGCGTAATTCGTTGTCTACATCATATTTGCCACTGGTTTTGACAAATTCAGTGGTGCCCATATTAATGGGAGTTAAGCTCTGCCCAATGGCCTTAAACAACATGTCTGTTGGTGTGATATAGGTTTCATTTCCCTCAACATTAGCCTTTTTAAACTCAACACCGGTGATTGTTCCCTGCTCTATTTGCAAGCTAACAGGTTTAGCCCAATGAGCAATATGAACGCCTTCGTTAAGGGCAAATTCTTGCTCCTCAATACTGGCGTTCATATGTTCCTTACCTCGGCGGTAGGCCATAGTGACATTAGCTGCACCAAGGCGTTTAATTTGTATGGCGATGTCAATGGCTGTCATGCCACCGCCAATAACGACTACATCCTGACCGACGGGCAGTTGTCCTAAATCTTTGGCTTGTCTTAGTTGATGAATATAATCTACTGCATTAAGTACCCCAGATGCGTCTTCTCCATCTAACTGTATGTCTTTACTAGTGCCTAAACCTACACCCATAAACACAGCATCATGGTTAGTTTGGAGTTCTGCGAAACTAACGTCTTTACCTACTTTAGTGCCATGCTTTATGCTGATTCCACCAATGGAGAGAATATTTTCAACTTCTTTTTGGGCATAATCCCCAGCCATTTTATAGGCGGCAAGGCCATATTCATTCAGTCCTCCAGATTTCTCCTGAGCTTCGTAAATAACCACGTCATGGCCTAAAGTAGCTAAGCGGTGAGCACACGATAATCCCGCTGGCCCCGCACCCACAACGGCTACTGAATAGCCGGTTGCGGCCTTACGCGTAAAAAACTTGGCACCTAATTCACTCGCCCGGTCAGTAGCAAATCGTTGTAACAACCCAATTTGAATCGGTCGATCATCTTCAGTATTTCTAACACAAGCGTCTTCACATAAGGTTTCCACGGGACAGGCTCTAGCACATGTGCCACCCATGATATTTTCTGACAAAATTTTCCCAGCCGCTCCTACTTCATTTTTTTCACTAATCATGCGAATAAAACTAGGCACATCAATATCTGTTGGGCATGCGGTCTGGCACGGCGCGCCGTAGCAGTAATAGCATCTGTCAGCTTCAACCACAGCGCTACGAGCATCAAGGGGGGTATGTATATCAGAAAAGTTAGTCTGGTAATCTGCTTCGCTTAGGCGGTGCCCTGCAGGCACAGATTGGCCAGCGCTGTTGGAAGTAAGTGCAGTCACAGTAGTGATCCTCAATTTTATTATTGTTAACACTTGGCAAAATTGAGCCAAAGCATTGCTAATGGGCTGCCATATGGGAGCCCAGAAAGTAATCCGTTCTACAATTTTGGTTTAGCTATCGCGGTCGACGGAGAATGGCGGATCCATATCCCGCATTTTTCCAATAGCGTCAAAATAAGGCGCAAAAGGCGGTCGTTTGATGTAATTACCTGCCCCACGCACTACGTTGAGCTTGCCGTTGCAATACACAAGCTTACCCTGACTAATAGTGTGGGAAGGAATGCCCGTAACTTCCATGCCTTCAAAAATGTTGTAATCCACATTTTGATGGTGAGTTTTAGCTGAAATAGTTTTCTTGCCCTTAGGGTTCCACACAACAATGTCTGCGTCAGAACCCTCAGCAATAGCGCCCTTGCGTGGGTACATATTAAAAATTTGTGCTGCATTAGTGGAGGTTACTTTGACAAACTCATTCATGGTTAAACGCCCTGTATTAACCCCAGCGTTCCACAACACTTCCATGCGATTTTCTACGCCACCAGTGCCATTAGGAATTTTAGTGAAATCATCTTTACCCGCCGCCTTTTGATCTGCACAGAAACAGCAGTGATCTGTGGCAGTGGTTTGCAAATTACCCGATTGAAGCCCTTTCCATAAGGCATCTTGGGCTTTTTTAGGCCTAAAAGGAGGGCTCATGACATGGGCAGCCGCCACGTCAAAGTCTTTATTTTTGTATACCGAGTCATCAATCAAAAGGTGGCCCGCTAAGACTTCACCAAACACTCTCTGACCTTCGCTTCGTGCTCGAGTGACCGAATCTAGGGCCTCTTCTGTGGATACATGGACTAGGTACACAGGTGTCTTTAAGGCTTGGGCAATACGGATTGCTCGATTAGCCGCTTCTCCCTCTACTTCTGGAGGCCTAGACTGTGGATGACCTTCTGGGCCGGTAATACCCATAGCCAACAGCTTTTTCTGTAGCTGATACACCAGCTCTCCATTTTCAGCATGCACTGTAGGCAACGCACCTAAATCCCACGCTTTGCTGAAACTGTTAACCAAAATCTCATCATCAGCCATGATGGCGCCTTTGTAGGCCATAAAATGCTTAAAACTATTGACACCGTGCTCTTTTACTAAGGTTTCCATGTCTTGCGCAACACTTTCGTCCCACCATGTGACAGCCACATGAAACGCATAATCAGATACCGATTTTTCGGCCCATTCGCGCCATTGATGAAACGCTGACATGAGCGAAGTCCCTGGGGCTGGGATAACAAAATCGATAATGCAGGTGGTGCCACCAGCAAGCCCGGCAGCAGTACCTGAGTAGAAGTCTTCACTGGCTACAGTGCCCATAAACGGCAGTTGCATATGAGTGTGTGGGTCAATACCACCTGGCATCACATATTGGCCTGCTGCATCAATAACTTCAGTACCCGCAGGAACAATAAGATCTGCACCCACTTTGGCTATTTTGCCATCAACACAGTAAACATCCGCCATAAAGCTTTGGTCAGCAGTAACAACTGTGCCACCTTTTATTAATAAAGACATAGTAAAACTCCTTAATCTTTAACGCTTAATGGTGGACATTAAATAGGCCCTTCACTAAGTTAGTTTTTGTTATTATTTAAGCGATACTCACTAATAAGTAATTAGAATAACGGTTCTTACTTCATTTTTAACAATGTTTTACCAAAGGGTCAACAACTAATTGACCCTTTGGTAAAATTTTATTAACAAGTTAATACTGAGGAGGCTATTATACGAACCTCTAAAACAGCCCCCTCATTGGTTTGCAAGTTAAGCTAATCGCTTAAAAAGCAGCATCCCAAACTTGATGAGTCCAAGCACCTTTTGGCATAGAGGATATTACTGGGTCAGAACCACCATTCATTAAGGTCTCAACAGTGCGCTGATAGTCAGCTGTCGATAACTTACCACCATTCATAGTGAGCTTATTAACCTCAGCCATCATACGACGCTGATGCTCTTCTGTTTGCGCACCCGTTTCATCGTTTTCTAAAACGATATCAGCAGCGGCATCAGGATTAGCTCTAGCCCATTCCCAGCCTTTCATGGAAGCACGAACAAAACGAGCCATCTTATCAACGAAGGCAGCATCTGCTAGGTTCTTTTCAAGCACATACAAACCATCTTCTAACGTTGCTACGCCTTGGTCTTCATACTTGAAGTTTACCAATTCATCAGCATCCAATCCGGCGTCAATAATTTGCCAGTACTCGTTATAGGTCATAGTAGACACACATTCTGCTTGCTTTTGCAAAATAGGATCTACGTTAAATCCTTGCTTCAATACACTAACACCACCTGCACTGCCATCGATAGCCAAGCCTAACTTACCCATCCAGCTTAAGAATGGATACTCGTTACCATAGAACCAAACACCCAAAGTTTTAT
>DCAT01000090.1:5807-6353 GCA_002312935.1 Oceanospirillaceae bacterium UBA1126
AGAACCAAACACCCAAAGTTTTATCTTTTAGGTCGGCTGGTGATGTAATGCCGCTATCTTTACGACACGTGAGCATCATGCCTGAGTTTTTAAACGGCTGAGCAATATTGACTAGTGCTAAGCCTTTTTCTCTAGAGGCTAGGGCTGAAGGCATCCAGTCTACCACTACGTCTGCACCACCACCGGCAATCACCTGCGGGGGAGCCACATCTGGCCCACCAGGCTTAATCGTTACATTAAGGTCTTCTGCATCATAAAAACCTTGATCTTGGGCTACAAAGTAGCCAGCGAACTGGGCTTGTGTAACCCACTTAAGCTGCAGTGTTACATCATCTGCCGCGTGCACTAAGCTGCTTGACGCAGCGAGGGTTAGTCCAGCTATTAAACTGCTTATTTTATACTTATTTTTCATTACTTAACCTCCAACGGTTTATAAACGTTACTCTAAAAGAGCATATTTAATCATCATCCTACTTGATAAAAACTACTTTTTAATTAGTGATGGGCCTTCCTGAAAGATGCATGCCAAAAGGTAATCCGCCTTTC
>DCAT01000090.1:6680-6887 GCA_002312935.1 Oceanospirillaceae bacterium UBA1126
AACAAAGCTAAAACACCATAAAATGTTGACCCAGCCAAAGCTGCAACGGCAATAGATGCCCACACCATTTCAATATTCATACGTCCTACTTCGGTAGATATACGGAACCCCATTCCCACAATAGGGGTGCCAAAAAACTCAGCCACAATGGCGCCAATTAAGGCTAGGGTTGAGTTTATTTTTAAGGCATTAAAAACAAACGGAAGT
>DCAT01000189.1 GCA_002312935.1 Oceanospirillaceae bacterium UBA1126
TTAAGTACCGCCTGAGTACCTACAATCTGTGAGGTTGGCGTGACTAAAGGAATAAAGCCTAGGTCTTCACGTACCCGTGGGATTTCTGCTAACACTTCATCAAGTTTATCTGCAGCGCCTTGTTCTTTAAGCTGGCTTTCCATATTGGTAAGCATGCCACCTGGCACTTGAGCTACTAAAATGCGAGAGTCTACACCCCTAAGGGAACCTTCCCATTTGGCATATTTTTTACGTACTTCGCGAAAGTATGCCGCTACTTCTTCTAGGGCATTAATGTCTAGCCCAGTATCACGGTCACTGCCTTCAAAAATAGACACTACAGATTCTGTAGGTGAGTGGCCATAAGTCATCGACATCGAAGAAATGGAGGTGTCAACGTTATCAATACCTGCTTCTGCAGCCTTCAAGATAGCCGCGGTAGACAAGCCAGTAGTGGCATGGCACTGCATATGCACAGGCATGTTAGTTTCGGCTTTAAGGCGGGTCACTAGTTCAAACGCCGTATAGGGGTTCAATAAGCCAGCCATGTCTTTAATACAGATGGAATCGGCGCCTTGGTCTTCAATTTTTTTGGCTAAATCAACCCAATAGTCGATATTATGTAATGGGCTTAAAGTATAGGAAATGGTGCCCTGGGCATGCTTACCTGTTTGTTTTACCGCAGTAATGGCAGTGGATAAGTTGCGAGCATCGTTCATGGCGTCAAACACCCGGAACACATCAACCCCATTAATGGCAGCACGCTCTACAAATTTACGGACTACGTCATCAGCATAGTGGCGATAGCCAAGTATATTTTGCGCACGAAACAACATCTGTTGCGGCGTTCTAGGCATGGCGGCCTTAAGGGCACGAATACGCTCCCAAGGGTCTTCGCCCAAATAACGAATACATGAGTCGAACGTGGCTCCCCCCCATGTTTCAACAGACCAATAGCCTATTTGGTCTAGCTTGTCAGCAATGGGGAGCATATCAGCCAAACGCATGCGCGTGGCAAATAGAGACTGATGGCCGTCACGTAGGACGACATCGGTAATACCTAAAGGTTTTTTAACAGCGGTCATGTGTTTACGCCTGTGCTAATAATCGAATATGGAAAATTGGGGATGCCGCTGTTATCAATGATCTTGACGATAACGGTGAACCGCTGCGCTTAACACCGCCATCAGTTGGGGATCATTGGCAATTTGTTGCGAAGGTGAAACCATGGTCAAAGGTGGCTGCACTAGCACTTCTTCAACAGGTAAAAACCGCAACACAGTAGCGGACATCATTTTGGTGGAAAACACCAATAAAGTAAGAAAAGTAAACACAAAGCCCATGCCAAACACCATTAAGGTGAGGCCTTCGAGCATTAGTTCGGATGTTGGCACGGTAGCAGCTCCGGTTATTTTTGCCGCTTGTGGCGGCTTATTTTTGCAGCCTTGGTGAGGCTACGAATCATTTCAATCACACAATTTACCCAAGTGTGACCAAAGTCGCAAGAATACCCAGTATAAAAACCAATGATTTTAGTATCACCCCTAAAAACGTCAAACAAATTCAACAGCACGACTTATTTTGCTTACTTTAAGCAACAAACTAACTTTGGGGTCGGTAAACGCCCACATTTTTAAAACCTTGATCTTGAATGTGAAGCGCATGTAACTGGCTTACCACACCTTTTTCACAATACAGAAGATAATTTCGACCTTGGTCAAAAGTAGCAAACTGTTTGTTAATTTTAAAAAAAGGCACGGTGATAATGTCTATACCAGGAAGATTCAGGGGTTTTTTCTGCTGCTCCAAACTGGGGCGCACATCCACTACCACATCGTTAGCCAGTAATTGTTGTTTGGGCAAAAACTGCCCTAATTGTTTAATGTCTTCTAACACCCTGTCTATACTAGTAACACGAGCATTCTCTAAGGCCTCTTCAAGCACATTAAAGTTAAAGTTTTGTTCTTCTTTTTCTACCCGTTTCAGCTTTGCTCTTACCGTAGGTCGATTAGAAATAACAGCGCAATATTCTGGCATCGACGCAGCAAACTCATACGCACCGATTTTAGTGGCTATGTTAATAATGTCTTGTTTGTCATAAGTGATTAATGGGCGCAACACTAAGCGATCGGTGACTTTATCAATAACCCCTAGGTTGGTTAGTGTTTGGCTTGAAACCTGAGCCATGCTTTCACCAGTAATCATGGCTTCCGCTTTTAGTTTACCCGACACTCGATCTGCAGCCCGCAGCATCATCCGTTTTAGCACTAAACCCATGTGAGAATGGTCAACATTTTGTAATATTTCACCAACCACTTCTTCAAACGGTACCGATATAAACTTAACCCGCGAAGCAGACCCAAATTTTTTCCATAGGTAGTAGGAAACCTGTTTTACACCAGCCTCATGAGCTAGCCCACCTAGGTTAAAAAACACAAAATGAGTTTTTGCCCCACGCTTCATGGTGAGGTAACTAGAGACAATAGAATCAAACCCACCAGAAATAAGTGACACTACGGCTTCTTGGCTACCTTGAGGGTAACCACCAATGCCGCTAATACGGCGCTCTATAACAAATACTGCGTCACCTTTCACTTCTAAATTAATCGTCACTTCTGGCGTATGAAGATCTACTCTAAGGGCTTGCGTATGCTGCAACAGACCAGCACCAAGGTACCGCTCCATTTCTCCAGAGGTAAAACCATGTTCCCCAGAGCGTTTAACCCGCACAACAAAAGTCTTACCTATAAGGCGCTGGCCCCAAACACTTTTAACAATGCCAAGCACCTGCTCAAAGTCTTTTAAGGGGTATTCTTGTACTTCAATACTATTAGCGATGCCTGGGGTATCACCTAAGGCTGTGATTATTTCTTCATATACTGCATCTGCTTGTGGTGGGCAGTTAATGTCCACACGGTCCCATAAACCATACACCTTGATATTTGGCTCAATACGTTGCAGGATAACCCTTAAGTTAGACTGTAGCCGCTGAATAAAACGCGATCTTACAGGACGGCTTTTAATCGTAATTTCAGGGAAGAGTTTAACAATAAATTTCATGTCACAGCTTTAAAACACTTAAATAACGGAATCTGCCGATATTATACCAATGAAAAGGAGGCAACCTCTATGCCCGATACACAAACAATCACCGGCAGTTGCTTATGCGGCCAAATAAGTTACCAAGCCGAAGCTGCTCTGCTGTTCCAAGCCCACTGCCATTGCCAAGATTGTCGTAAAAATGGCGGTTCTGCATTTGCTGCCTTGGCTTTTGTTCCCATTGAAAGCTTAAATTGGCAAGGCGAAACTCAAACGTTTAGCCACAACGCTGATTCTGGCACTAAAATGACCAAACATTTTTGCGCTAATTGTGGCAGCCAACTGTTTGGCACCAATAGCAACAGACCTGATCGTATACATATTAAAGTAGGCACCATAGACGATGCTAAGTGGTTTCAACCACAATGTAATGTGTGGGCCAGTAGCCGACTACCTTCTACGCCTATTAACTCAGACGTTAAAGATTTTGCAACCATGCCAGTGGCCAAAAGCAAAAAATAGGTTCACCAACAGCGTTGAAAGCCTATGGGATATTTTTTAAGTGCTTTAGTCTTAATATTTCCTATTGGCCATTTTTTTGTGATTTTTTGCACTTTTATGGCATAAATATCGCATTAGAAACTAGGCTTGATTAGGCTAGGTTAATATCTTTAATAAAAATATAACTATATGATATGTATAGTTTTTAATGCCTTTTTTTATGTTTCCTTTGATAGCTTATAGGAAACAAAAAAAGCGTTTTTAGTTAAACATCACTCATTGTGTTTATAGCATTGACTGGCGGCATGTGATGATGCAAATTGGGCTCATAACCTTAAATGGACCCCCACTATGAGCGCAGAAACACAGCCTAATCTAAACGAATACATCACCCAACAACGCCAAAAATCCTGCTTTAAAGGCTTGCCGTTAGAAGGTAAGCGTGTGATCGATTTGTCCAGTGTGATCGCTGCACCCTATTGCGCAGCGTTGTTAGGTGACGCTGGGGCAGAAATCATTAAAGTAGAAAACCCCAATATACCAGATGCCTTGCGAGGCTGGGGAACTCATGCAGCAACTGGTATTGAGCCTTATCATGCTTATATTGGCAGGAATAAACTACCCATCACCCTAAACCTTAAGTCTGAGCCAGGCAAACAAGCGTTTCTGGAGCTTATTCAATCTGCTGACGTACTCGTAGAGAATATGCGTTTAGGCGTTATGGATCGCCTCGGCTTAAGCCATGAGGCATTGCTAGAGCTTAACCCTGGCCTTGTTATTGGCAAAGTCTCTGGTTATGGCATGACAGGGCCCCACGCTCACCAACCGGGTTTTGGTACCCTAGCCGAAGCTTATAGCGGTTTTTCATACCTCAATGGCTATGAAGATACTGGCCCTACCAGCCCACCCATTGCCCTAGCAGACCTCACTACAGGCATCCACTTGGCCTATGCCGTAAGCCTAGCATTGCATCAAAGCAAGCGTGGAGAAAGTGGTGGCCAAATTGTAGACATTTCTTTATACGAGCCCTTGTTTGGTTACTTAGGCGGTGAATTTATTGGTTACCAGCTCACCGGCGAAGTGCCCAAGCCAATTGGTAACGAACTGCGAGCTGCAGCCCCTCGCAACAATTACCAAACCAGTGACGGTTTATGGGTAGCCATGTCGTGCTCCAACCAAAAAACATGGGAACGTTTGGCAGAAGTCATGGGGCAGCCCCAGCTGATTCGTGATCCACGTTTTAAAACTAATAATGACCGCATTCAGGCCGACAGCCGCATTGCGCTTAATCAAATTATTAAGGCTTGGATGTTGGGCAAAACTAACCAGGAAGCTCTGGCGCTGTTTCGCCAAGAAGGCATTACAGCGGGCCCTATTTTGTCAATGAAGGAAATTGATGAAGATCCCCACTTTGAGGCTCGTGGCAGTATTATTAGGGTGATAGACCCAGCGTCTGGGGTAGAACTTAAAATGCCTGACGTACCTTTTCGTATGGGAGACAACTCAACCACTAATAAGAAGTCTAAACTGCGTTTTCCAGGCCTTCCCATGGGCTCTGCTAACGAAGTGGTATACCGCGATTTACTAGGCTACAACCAAGAACAAATTGACCAGCTAGGTTAGCTTTGATGCACAACGCAAAAAGGGTAGCCCAAGCTACCCTTTTATTAGCACAAGAACACCCTTAACGGTAGGTTACTTGCTCTCCATCATGGCTTTCTGGACGGGCGATACCGCCAATCATATCAGCTAGGGTTACCACCCCAATTACTTCACCATCATGCATCACATTAGCACTAGTAACATCAGCTTTAATCATTGCTGGCATGGCCAGCTCTAATATAACATCAGAAGCCAATTCCAGACCGGAGCCATTAGAACCGGCCTTCATTACCGAGCTCACGTCTAATACACGGGCACGGTTGATGTCTTTAATGAAGTCACGCACATAATCATCTGCAGGATCTAACACAATTTCTTGTGGTGAACCTTGCTGAATGACAGCGCCGTCACGCAGGATAACAATATTGTCACCAATATTGAGCGCTTCATCCAAATCGTGGGTAATGAATATAATGGTTTTGTGTAGCTCTTCCTGCAAATCTAACAAGATATCTTGCATGTCATTACGAATCAATGGATCCAAAGCCGAGAAGGCTTCATCCATGAGAAGGATCTCAGCGTCTGTAGCCAAGGCACGAGCCAAACCTACCCGCTGCTGCATACCACCAGACAATTGTGCTGGGTAGTTGTTTTCAAAACCCGACAAACCTACACGATCAATCCACTTTTGCGAACGTTCATTAATTTCTGCTTTATCAGTGCCTTTAATCTTTAGGCCATAACCAACGTTGTCGATGACTGTGCGGTGAGGCAACAATGCAAACTTTTGGAATACCATGGACATTTTGTTACGACGAAAATTGCGCAACTCAACGTCAGACATTGCCAAAACATCTTCACCGTCAACCATTATCTCGCCAGAGGTAGGCTCAATCAAACGGTTCAAATGGCGAATTAAGGTAGATTTACCAGAACCAGACAATCCCATAATCACCTGAATGCGGCGGGCAGGAATGTCTATATTGACATTATTTAAGCCTAAAACATGTTTATGCTCAGCTTGAAGTGATGACTTAGTGGCACCCTCTTCAACCTTTTGAACCATATCTTTACCGTTAGAGCCAAAAATCTTATATAGATTCTTAATAGAAACTTTAATATCAGACACCATGGCCTCCTTGACGGTGCTTTTGCAGCCGTTTACCGTACTGTTGAGAAACTCGGTCAAATATTACCGCCAAAGCTACAATAGCTAAGCCGTTCATCAAGCCTAGTGCAAGATACTGGTTTGAAACGGCACGTAATACGGGCACACCCAAACCTTTAACACCAATCATAGAGGCGATAACAACCATGGCCAATGCCATCATTATGGTTTGGTTTACACCCGCAAAAATATTGGGTAACGCTAAAGGTATCTGCACGTCAAATAACTTCTGCCTGTAACTGGAGCCAAAGGCTTCAGCAGCTTCAAGCACTTCTTTGTCGACTAAGCGAATGCCCAAGTTAGTTAAGCGCACGATAGGAGGCAGTGCATAAATGCACACAGCAATGAGACCGGGCACCTTACCAATGCCCAGTAGCATCACCACCGGGATCAAGTACACGAAACTAGGAATAGTTTGCATTATATCTAGCACAGGGGTGACCCCTGCCTGCAAACGATTCGAGCGTGACATCAGTATACCCAGTGGTATGCCGAGGCCAATGCACAAGAAGGTCGCCACAGAAATAATCGCCACTGTGGCCATGGTATCTTCCCACATGCCAAAATAACCTATCGCCAAAAACGATACGATGGTGCCAATGACGATGCCAATACTGCGTGCGCCAAGCCAAGCTAAGACAGCAAATATTAAAATCATAATCGGCCAAGGTGCGGCCATTAGTAGTTTTTCAAACCACACCATAAAATACATTAGTGGATCAAAGAAACCCTCAATCGCCTCGCCATTATCTCGAGAAAAATCCCTAAAGGCAAAATCAATACCTTTTTTTAGATCTCTTAAGTCTGTTCTCCCCATTGAGGGAAAGTCATCAAATAATTCCACAATTAATCCTGCTCAGTTAAAACATTAAAAAAAAGCCTGCTAACAGGGTTAGCAGGCTTTTTGAATAACCCTTAGGTTAGTTTAAAGATTTTTTGATTAGGTTTGCAGCTTGTACGCCAACCCACTGAGTCCAAAGATCTTCATATTCCATCAAGAATTCAATAGCAGCATCTTCGCCACCGGCTTGATTGTCACCCATATATACTAGCATTGCGCCCATTTCGGCTGCTGGGAATACGCGCTTAGTGAAGTATGCTACTGCTTTTGGATCGTTGTTTTTAACAAACGAGTCAGTAACAATAGTGTTGATTTCAGAGACACTCCAAGAAGTTGGCTGTGGATCAGCACACTCAGCTTGGGTAGTACAGCTAAGCCAATCTTCCATTCCTTGAAATGGCACACCAAAATCAAGCGTAACCATATCCCACTTGCCCATCATCGCTGTTGGAGACCAGTAGTAACCAAAGTAGTCGTCGCCACGTTGTGCAGCCTTAGCCATGGCACCATCAAGACCTGCAGCAGAACCTGGATCAACTAATACCCATCCTTTAGCTTCCATATCGAACGCTGTGAATAAGTTATTATTAATTTGCTGACAACCCCAACCTGCAGGACAACCCACGAACGCACCTTTAGAAGGATCTTCATTGTATGGGAAAAGATCAGGACGCTCGATGACATCCAGCACAGTTTTTAGTTCTGGGTGATTCTTTAGCGTGTAGCTAGGTACAACCCAACCTTCACCAGCGCCTAGAATTGGCATAGGATTCATCGAATGTAAGCTACCAGCTGCAATGGCAGCTTTCAGCGGAACATCGACCGATTGAGTCCATAATTCAGGAGCAATGTCAGGCACTCCTTTGGTGTCCATGGAAGCGAAGGTAGTCAGAGTTGCACCTGGAACCAATTCCACGCTGCAGCCATAACCTTCTTCAAGGATGATTTTGTCTACGTTAGCCATAAACTCGGCAGATGCCCAGTTCATTTCTGCAATAGTTACGTCGCCACAGGCGGCTATCGCGCCTTGGGACATGGCGGTTGCTAAACCAGCAACGGCGATACCTTTAACAAACTTGTTCATTTAAAACTCCGTTATTATAATTAGTGAGGATTTATCTTTAAGCGGTAATGAAAAATAACAAAACAAATCAATAATCACAAGGCTTCAGCCCTGCAGAAAACGCCTCTGCCGCACATAGATACTTATATGCCGCATCAAGTCTACTTTGGTCCACCTCAGTAAACAACCGCAATTTAGGCTTAATGTGGCATAGGCCTTACAGTTATTTTTATGAAACCAATAATTAATTTTATTAAACCTATACCCTATGTGTCAGTTACAACACTATTATAAGAATATTGTCATGGGGCAGTTACGCAGTTATATTTGTAGTACTGTCCCAAAACCTTAAGGCCATTGAGTGAATTCATCTAATGCAACGTTATTCTACATACACGACCCCATGTGCAGCTGGTGTTGGGGTTTCAAACCCGTATGGCAGCAACTCCAAGCACAGCTTGGTAGTACCGTAAACATTGTTTATGTTGTGGGTGGTTTGGCGGCAGATTCAAACCAGCCCATGGCCACAGGCATGCAACAAGCCCTAGAAGCTACGTGGCAACGCATCCAACAACAAATACC
>DCAT01000097.1:0-582 GCA_002312935.1 Oceanospirillaceae bacterium UBA1126
AGACACAGACGAACAGTTTAATCGCGCTTTACAAATGGCTGAGAGCTTTGCAGCAAAACTTACCGACATTGAAGTGGCTAGGGCTAAAAAAGAAGTAGAGGTGATACATGAATCTTGAACTAACCTTGAAGCACTTTAAAATGTGTATTCATACGCAATGCTCAACTGACGGAATTGAAATGTCTGATGCTGATCGCTTTATCTGGGAAGATGGTGACGAAATAAAAGAGTTTGATTTATCCAATAGTCATGTGCATTGGGTAGATGGTGGCGCACTCCAAGCTGTAATTGCGTTACAGATTTTAAAAAGTGAAGGCTTTAAAGCTGGTTTGTTTTGGGACGATTGTTACATTGATGGTATTGATGGTGATTTTTGGGGCTGGTGTATCCTAAGTAATTACGGCTCAAAAGGACGAAATAATGATTAATGATTCAGATTTTGATTTAGCAATGCAAAAAATATGGACGAACACAGGTTTAGTATCTGAAAAAATAAATGAAGATCTTTCAAGCATTATTTATTCTGAAAGTGATGTAATGGTGGTATCTGATAAAGCAACAGCCAAAGATTCGTATAAATGG
>DCAT01000097.1:909-4378 GCA_002312935.1 Oceanospirillaceae bacterium UBA1126
AAACTAACTCAGGGCAGTTAACAAATATGAATAAACATGGAAGCACTGGCAACACTAACGCCAGCAAAGAAGAAACTAAATCATCGGTGTTAACTGTACGCTGTTATCCGCACGAAAAGGCAACATGGGTTAAAGCATCAAAAGGCCAGAAGTTAGCTGAATTTGTAACGACTACGCTCAATGATGCAGCAAAAAAAGAAGAATAGACTATGACAATAGCAAAATGTACAGAATGTAATACGCCACACCCTGATTTAGATTTTGAACTTTATAGCGGATTTAAAGACAAGCCGCTAATTGGTTTTTGGCTTGATGATAATGGTGTTTGCGAAAACTGCTTTCGCACCGACAGTTATGTAATAGTGTTAGAGGATATTCTGAAAGATACTGTCCTTGGAAGCATCGAATTTGACTATGGTGAAGGTTCTCACAGAATCACAAAACTATTGCGAGATTATGCAGACAAAATAGATGCCGAAGCAAATAAACATAAGCACAAATGGGATGATTAAGTTTATGTCGAGCAGAAAAAAGACTGCAATAAGCAGCCAAGGGTGGAGTCTAGGGGAATTACTTAGACACGCCTTTTATTTTCTCTGCTGTACGCAATCCAGCCAAGCCTAACATGGCTAGGGTTAACTCTAGCATAGCGTCTAGTGGCAATTCTGGTGCGCCTAAATGTGGTGCTAACCATTGCAGTATGCGGTTAATCACAAAGGCAAACAAGAAGCCTAAACCACACACCCACATTAAGAACGGCCTAGCTCCTGCAACAAATGTTGATCTGTGCTGTGCCTGGACTTTATTAATTTCAGCTTGTGCCATTTGAGGCTGCTGTGCCAGCTTAGACTTTAAAAGGTCTGCTGCTGCCCTTTCTTCATCTGTGGTAATTAGGTTGTCTAGCACCGAACCTATTGCTGCTATTGGCTCTACAACGCTTCCACCCACTAAACTTGATAACCATCCCATGTGCTAATCCTTGGCTAATTGAAAATGTGGTCGATCACAGAATCCCGTCCAAAGGCCGCCCCACTCTAGGGGTATTCCTAATTCACTTGAGGCTTGAAGCATTGCCGCAGCCACGACAGCTAAATGTTCGTGATTCCAACTAGCTTGACCATTAACATACGCATATACGTCTACCGCATTAGCCGTTTGATGAAATGACTTATGTGTTGTTCCATCAGCTTTAGATACGCCTTGGTCAAATAATTTCTTTTGAGTTTCAGCACTTCTCACGCCACCATGCTCAGGGACACCAAAATCATAAATACTGATTTCCACAGCGCGATCTAAAATCTCAATCAAGTCGGGGTTAATTCCAGCACGATTTTTTAAACTGTTTTCACCAAATTTATAACTCATTTCGGAACGTACTCCTGAAGAAAAACTAAAATTGCAACGCCTACCGCAGCAGCAAGCCAGGCACTCTTTTTTAATACTGAGCGACCTACTGCTGCATGGAACGCTTGCATACTCTTTTCAGACGCAAGTTCTGCTATTCTATTTAACTGTGCTTCACTTAACTCAAAATCGTCTTTCATTCTAGCGTTCCATCTTGTGATAACCAGGCTGTATTTTTGGGTCAGAAACTACGGGGTTTTTCTTCATGTAAATTAATCCACCAAAAACTAAAACCATGATTATAAAAATAATGC
The DNA here is from genome assembly GCA_002312935.1 of Oceanospirillaceae bacterium UBA1126. Taxonomy (GTDB): domain Bacteria; phylum Pseudomonadota; class Gammaproteobacteria; order Pseudomonadales; family Balneatricaceae; genus Njordibacter. Next base: position 2,568 of record DCAT01000097.1, read on the forward strand.
CAAATGCTTTTATAGCAACAGTAATATTGGCCTCAATAGCAGCTTGTCTTTTATGTCTCGCCCTAGCTAGTTCTTTCTCATTTTCTTTTTGATCGCGGTAATATTGAGCTTTAAATTCAAGCCACTGATGGTAGCCCATTAGCGATTCCTTGTTTAAAAGCCAGCGCAATTCTTCCTCTTTTTTAGCAAGATCTTTTTTAGCCTGAAATGCAGCCATTATATCGCCAGTGCCATTTTCTACTTGTTTGGCAATTTTCTGCTCTGCTCCAAAATAGTCAGAAATGGCCTTACCAGCGTTTAAGAGGTCGCCTGAGTCTAAGACACATTGCTTTATAATTTTGAAACTAGCTGAAGCAATGGCTAATTCGGCTAGCATATCCAAAGCCTTTTGGAATAAGGAAACATCTGCATTTGATACGGCCCCTTAATTGGTTGAATTTGCACATAGGCTTGAAGTTGGTACTCTACTTTTGGTTCTGCTATAAAAACTTGTCCTTGTGGTGCTGGCAAAATATGAACTGGATAAAGCTCTAAAGGGCTAGACCACACCTAATAATTGCCTTTCCAAACTCGTAATTTGTCAAACTCACCAGACATTAATTTGCGCTTAACAACATCCTCCATAGCTGGGTCAGTCCAAGCAATGCCTGCTTCTTTTGCCCACTCGCCCATAAGTGCTTGGTCAACCACACCCACGCACACTGAATCGCCAAAATGAGCATTGCCGTTTTCACGCATAGCGGCTGCTTGGTTTAATGATGGATTAAAGTCGTGTTGTTTAACGTGAATTATCTTGTCACCATCTTCGTGAAAATGTTCTGCAATTTTAGCCACAATAATTCCTTAAAAAAAAGGGGCGCAAAAGCACCCCCTTGTGCATAACTAAGTTATGTTTAGCTAGTTGTACAGTCAGCAATAAGACCTAACGCGGCCTCATTTCGGACAACCAAAGTGGTTTCGCAGACCACTTGACGATGCTCATTATCGCCAGTCTTGGCAAGTGCTTCGTTCTTCATTGGACGTAAAGTGGCAAGTGCCAACTTGTCCTTTTCGATAATCCAAACGTCACGCGATCTTGACTCTCGTACAGGGGAAAACGAAACACTTCCCCAGGGCGTTAAATAAACAGCAATGTTGTTGTTTACTTGGCCTACAGCTCCGTTCTGTCGTTGATTGTTGTTACCATCAAAGCCTAATGCCTTTCCCATTTGAAAAGCTGAAAGATAAACTGTGTCTGGCTTGCCTCCAGATTTCCACACTTCCTGCATTACTCCATCGAAAAGAACTTGAGTAAATACTCGCTGCGTTCCGTTCGTCCGTGGAGTTGCACCAGGTACATTGCCTGTAGGGTCTGCTCCAGCACCGCCACCAAAAGAAGTGTTTGTGCTGACCCATGCGCCTAAGCCTGCTAATTTACGAGCAGTAGTAGCATTACCAGCTACGCGAGCAACGTTTTCAAACAAAGCCTTTTCCATATCGAGCTTTTGCTCAGTGGCAACGCGCAATATGTTGTAGGCCATCTCAGAGTTTGACCGACCCGCAGCCTCAACAGAATCGTTAGTGCCAGAGGTGATAACTGAGTTTTTGAAAATCTGGGTGTAATTTCCAAGACGAGCTGTGGGCGTAATTGCCGAAGCCGAGGTCGTACTTCCCTCGATATGATGATTATTTGCTGCTGCCCTCAATGCGTTTGTTTGCCATTCATGCAAAGTGTTGGTTGCTTTTACTTTTGGAATAGAACTGAGCAATGGAGTCTCTTCGGGAGAAACGTCATAGATCATATTCTCTAAGTCTTCACGTATGCCCTTAGC
>DCAT01000097.1:4757-5332 GCA_002312935.1 Oceanospirillaceae bacterium UBA1126
AATAAGTTAAACTATTCAAACAATAATGTGGCTGCATCATGTATGCTGCCTGATTTTTTCAATTTAGACATTTGCTTGCTGTGTTTTTTGCCAGCAGAATCGGGTTGTTTTTTAGTACCAGACTTCATTAATGGACGGGCTTTTTTCAGTTTAGATTCAACTGATGATGTGCCTGCCATTATTTGGTCATAAAGCCGCGCTTTGTTTAAAACTCGCATGGCGCGATAATCGATAATGCCGCCAATTTCTTCGACACTATAATCTTCGGCTAAACCTTGCTTGAGTAGCTTTTCCTTCATTTTGGTTGCTTTATTAGCGTCACCAAAGTCTGGAAGCACTCGTTTAAGTTCTGCAAAATTATAATCCAAGTTAGCTTTGTCAGCTTTTGCTTGCTCTATATCTCTTGCTTCATTGAGCTGCTTTAACTTGTACTGTTCAGCTTGATATTCCCCCATTTCTTCACGATAAGTGACATCAGCTTCGATGTAACCTAAAGGGTCTGCATTAAACAAATCCTTCGTGGGTGGAGTGGGTTCTAACATCAAACCTTTTTGCCCTACTTGCTGCATAAACTG
>DCAT01000154.1:0-18312 GCA_002312935.1 Oceanospirillaceae bacterium UBA1126
TACTTTAAGCGTGGCGAAAAGACTTTCCCAACCGAAACATTTGCTCTTGGTTTGGCTTGGCTAATGAAGGAAGCGCGCCGAGGCCTTGCTGTTCAGCGCTATAAAGGTTTGGGCGAAATGAACCCTGGGCAATTGTGGGAGACTACTATGGACCCAGAACAACGTCGTATGTTGTGTGTCACCATAGATGACGCCATCGCTGCAGACCAGATGTTCACAACACTGATGGGAGATGATGTTGAGCCTCGTCGTTTGTTCATCGAAGAGAATGCGTTAAAAGTGGCAAACCTAGATTTCTAACACACCCCTTAAAAATTGTAAGATTAAAAAAAGCCTCCAAGTGGAGGCTTTTTTATGGGCTGCAAACGGTAAGGCCAGATTTACTGCAGCCAATCAAATTGTTCCACGTGAAACACTTAGATCGGCTGACACCTCAGTTTTTTCGATCTAATGGGCTAGTAAGCTAATATCAGCCACACGGCCAAGCTCAATCTCAAGTTCTGCAAGCAGGGCCAAGCGGTTATTCTTCAGACTATCATCATCACTCATCACCATGATTTCTGAGAAGAATTGATCAAGTGGGTTGGCCAATTGGGCAAGACCCTGCAACGCGCTATGATAATTGCCTTGCGCAATAACAGCCAAATTGTTCTGCTTAACGTTTTCCAATGAATCAGCCAATACAATTTCAGCTGACTCCTTCAGCAATGACCGGTTAAACGCATTGCTACCTCTGCCATTCTTACCAAGGATATTACCTACACGTTTATTACTCGCTGAGAGTGCAGGTGCCGTATCAAGCTTTACAAACTCACTAACGGCCTGAACACGACGATCAAAATCTAAGGGAGAATTGGATTTGTTTTGCATTACTGCCAAATAAATATCTATTGCTACATTTTGGTCCTCATAATAAGCACGCAAACGGTCAAAAATAAAGCTCAGTAACTGTGGACGAACTTTTTCTAGGGGTATAGCCAAGTCCTTATGCAGAGCATAAGAGTTATCAAGTAAGGTCGATAGATTGAGCTCCAAGTCTTGTTCAATAATAATTCGTAACAGGCCTACTGTGGCTCGGCGCAACGCATAAGGGTCTTTGCTGCCAGTGGGGGGTTGCCCAATACCAAATAGTCCAACCAAGGTATCTAACCTATCGGCGATAGCAACTGCACTTGCGATAGAAGACTCAGGTAAACGGTCGCCGGCAAATTTAGGCCAATAGTGTTGTTCCAGTGCTGCTGCAACTACAGCATTTTCGCCATCATTAAGGGCATAAACGTGGCCCATAAGGCCTTGTAAATCGCTAAACTCAAGTACCATATCAGTACTAAGGTCAGCTTTAGACAATGTGGCCGCGCGGGCTGCTAGCGCACTGTCTGCACCGATTAGGTTAGAGATTGCACTAGATAACTGAGCCACTCGCTGGGTTTTGTCGAGTACAGTACCCAGCTTGGCCTGAAATACTACCTTACCTAATGCTTTGTTACGACTTGCAAGTGTGGACTTCTTGTCAGTTTCAAAGAAAAAGACGGCGTCTGCAAGACGTGGCCGAATAACTCGTTCGTTACCAGCAATGACCTTGGTGGCATCATTACTGATAATATTACTGACGGTAAGGAAAAGTGGCAAAATATCGCCCTTACTATCCACAAAATGGAAGTATTTTTGATGTTCCTTCATGGACGAAATCAAGGCTTGTGCGGGCACTTCTAAAAAGGTTTTGTCAAAGCGCCCAGTTAAACACACGGGCCATTCTACAAGACCTGTGACCTCATCGAGTAACTTTTCATCGATTACAGCCGTCGCATTAAACTGTTGAGCCTGCTCTAATATCTGAGATCGAATCATAGCTTTTCGTTCGTTAAAGCTAACAATAACGTGGCCTTGTGTGCGCAGTTGCTCTGCATACGTTGATGCAGAGTTAATAATGATGGCGCCTTGACTATGAAAACGATGGCCACGGCTAGAATGGCCATTAGTTAGATCAAATAACTGAGTATTTACAAGTTCGTTACCCAACGAAAGGATAAACCATTGGACTGGCCGGACAAATTCATTACGTGATGATCCCCAGCGCATGCGTTTGGCGATCGGTAGGTCAGCTAGGGCTTTATCGATGACTGCTGCTAAAAGCTCCAAAGTTTTGGCACCCTTAACCTGTCGATCAAACTCGTAATATTGCCCCTTATCTGTCTCAACAATCGTTAAATCGGTTAGGGCAACGTTACAGGAACGGGCGAAGCCTAAAGCTGCTTTTTCTGGGGCTTTGACAGAAGGGCCACGACGACTTTCCTGGCGCTCAGCCTGCTGAACTTGTAGAGCATCAATAATAACAGTTAAACGTCGAGGGGTGGCATAGGGTGTCACTGTGCCATGAGCCAATCCAAGGTCCTTCAGTTGCTTGGTAATACTAGACTCTAGTGCCTTAGACAAGGTTATTAGGGACTTAGGGGGCAACTCTTCAGTACCTAATTCAAACAAAAAGTCGGCATGGCTCATGAGCTTTTCTCCTCTTCCTGCAACAACTCATTTTTTAGCTCTTGGCTGGCAAGCGGGAAGCCTAGCGCTTTACGTGCCGCATAATATTCCAATGCAACTTGGCGAGCCAAAGTGCGTACTCGCAAAATATAGCGCTGTCTTTCAGTGACGGAAATGGCATGGCGTGCGTCAAGTAAGTTGAAAATATGGGACGCTTTAAGCACAAATTCATAAGCAGGCAAAGGTAGTTTCGCATCAACCATCCGGCTGCATTCAGCTTCGTAGTGATCAAAGTTGGTAAATAACATATCGACATCGGCATGTTCAAAGTTATAAGTAGACATCTCCACTTCCTGCTGATGGAATATATCGCCATAACTTACTGTAGTTCCGTCAGCTGCACGGCTCCAGACTAGGTCATACACGCTATCCACATTCTGCAGGTACATGGCAATACGCTCAAGCCCAATAGTAATTTCCCCCATCACTGGGAAACACTCGAGGCCACCAGCCTGCTGGAAGTAGGTGAATTGGGACACCTCCATTCCGTTAAGCCATATTTCCCAGCCTAAACCCCATGCTCCCAATGTTGGCGATTCCCAATTGTCCTCAACAAAGCGAACGTCATGTACCAGGGTATCAATACCAAGGTGGTCTAAACACTCTAAGTATAGCTCCTGAAAGTTTGTTGGTGATGGCTTGATTACCACCTGAAACTGAAAATAATGCTGCAAACGGTTAGGGTTTTCACCATAACGGCCATCTGTTGGACGGCGGCTTGGCTGCACGTAAGCCGCCCGCCAGCTTTCGGGGCCAATAGCCTTTAGAAAAGTCGCAGGATGGAAGGTGCCGGCACCAACCTCCATATCTAGTGGTTGCATAATGTTGCAGCCTTGAGCAGACCAGTATTGTTGCAAGGCAAAAATGAGACCCTGGAAAGTGCTGGTATCGGTTGTTTTATCCACGACTAAATCCACGCATTAAGTAAAAGAAAGGCTTGCTTCAGCTTAACGCTAAGAGCAAGATTTAAGCCGCACATTATACACTAGCAGTAAGCAGCTGGCTTGTACCTAAAAGCACCCTAGTCCCTCGTTTATGGGGCATTTACGAGGTATCATTAGCCAACAGAGACAATTCTGTGACTTAAGAGCTAATTTTTGACCATTTTATGTCTGAAAACTTGAAATCTAACTTTGCTGTAGGCCTATTACGCATACTGGGAAAGCTCCCCTTGTGGGGGCTGCACAGTATCGCCAGGCTTTTTTTGGTGGCAATGCTACTGTTCCCCAACCAAACTGTTAAACAGACTCGGATCAATATTCAGCGCTGTTGGCCGAACCTTACCAGTCAGCAACAGGCCAAATTAGTACGCAAAAGTGTTCTGCACACACTCTATGCAGCGTTAGAAATGGGGCTCAACTGGACGCAATCTAGCCAGCGTGGATTGGATCACATTATTTCCGTCACCGGAGGTGAGTGTCTGCAGCAGGCCCAAGCGACCGGCGCAATAGTGTTATTAACGCCCCATTTAGGAAACTGGGAGCTGTTTGCTAACTGGTCGGCACATCAAGCTAATGTGACGGCACTTTATAAGGCTGCTAAATTGCCTGGCCTTGATCGATTAATACATCAAGCACGAAGCAACGCGGGGATGAAACTTGCCCCAGCAACCGCAAAGGGGGTGATGCAGTTAAAACGTTCGCTTGTTAAAGGCGAGGTTAGTTTAATATTGCCCGACCAAGAGCCACCCCCAGCAGCGGGTATTATTAGTCAATGGTTTGGGCAACCTGCCTATACTATGACATTGGCTGCTCAGTTGGCGGATACTAAAAACACGCGTGTTATTTTAGGCTTTGCACGGCGCTTGGCTAACAGTGAAGGGTTTGCGATTGAGCTAGAAGACATTTCAAATCTGTGCAGTGTCCATACGGGTAGTGGCAGCGATAGTGAGGTCTTGGCCGCCAAGGTACAAGCAATCAATACATCAATAGAAAGGCTGGTGCGATGCACGCCTGAGCAATACCAATGGGAATACCGCCGCTTCAAACATACCTTATAGTAAACTAGCTGAGGTTAGACTACAGCATCAGTTTTACGGCTGTTTTGATGTTGTGTAACTTTGGGTTTACGGGCGATCAGCAACGCTTTACCAGCCAAAGGGTGGTCTAACTGTGCTAGTTCTTGTTCATCATGGTATACCAAAGGCTCTAGTTCAGTAAACAATTCTAACAGCTCTCCTGCTGCTAACAAAAACTGCTGACGCTGTGGTTTATTAAGAATTTTACCATCAATATCAGTGACTTGATTAAACGTCTGATAGACTAAAATTCCCCCTGGGTTAAGGTGGGAGATAATCTGTGGACAAAGTTTTCGTTCTAAAAAAGCCGTTACACAAATGAGGTCAAAGCTTTGCGTTGGCCATGGTGTATTTTTAAGGTCTATACACCGTTGATTTACCTCAACATTTTGCCTTCTACAATGGCGTTCCATTTGCTCAATTCCTGTGGTTGAATAGTCCCAACCATACATCTTAAGACCTTGTTTTGTAAGGAATATCGAGTTTTGTCCCAAACCACATGCTAAGTCTAAACCAGTACCAGATGTGGGGAATAAGTGGATGTTTTTTTGTAAGCCATAACTCACATCAGGTAACGCTAATGTGGTCGAATAACGTTGGTTCCAGCGCTCTGGCATAGCTAAATTTTCCTGTGCATAAGTCTGTGAATAGGTTGGTAAAAACCAGCTAATAGAATAGCCTAGTCACGCCAGAACATGGGTGTGAATAACACCAATAAGGTAAACACTTCTAGACGTCCTAAGAGCATAGAGAAACATAGAATCCACTTGGCTGTGGTATTAATATCGCCATAGTTAAGGGCGACGTCGCCTAAACCTGGGCCAAGGTTGTTGAGTGTAGCGCCTACGGCTGACCAAGCGGTAACGTGATCTAGGCCGGTGCCCAATAAGGCAATCATCATAATAATGAAGACGAGGGCATAGACGGAGAAAAATCCCCACACAGCTTCTGCAACCCTATCTGGGATGGGGTTGGCCCCCAACTTAACATGGATAATGGCGTTAGGGTGTATGAGTCTTTTTATTTCTCGTAAGCCTTGCTTAAGAAGTATCAGCACGCGCACTACCTTCATGCCACCCGCAGTGGATCCAGCACAGCCACCCATAAAGGCTGCAGTTAGCAATAGAAACGAAAGCATAGCTGGCCACTGGGAAAAATCTGCTGTTGCAAAGCCTGTGGTAGTGGCGATAGATACCACTTCAAAAACGCCTTGGCGGAAACTATCATCAAAGCTCATATTATTAGTAAGCCACAAAGTGCCCACTGTAATGAGACACACTGTGACAATAGCACTTAAAAAGAAACGTAGTTCCTCATCCTTCCAGTAGTGTAATAAGCTGGCTTTATAGTGCCTTTGTCTTATGGTGCGGGCAGTGTGGAAATGGAGGGCAAAGTTAACTGCAGCCAACAACATAAAGATGATAGCAATAGTTTCTATGGTGGCGCTATTAAAATAACCTAAACTCGCATCGTGAGTGGAGAAACCGCCAATCGCAACCGTGGAAAAACTGTGAGTAATTGCATCAAAGGCGCTCATGCCGGCAAACCAGTAGGCTAAAGCACAAGTGACCGTAAGAGTTAAGTAAATGTACCAAAGCTGTTTAGCTGTCTCGGTAATTCTGGGAGTGAGTTTAGAATCTTTCACTGGCCCAGGGGTCTCCGCACGATACAGCTGTGCGCCACCAATACCTAGCATGGGAAGAATAGCCACGGCTAATACGATAATACCCATGCCACCAAACCATTGTAAGAATTGGCGATAAAACAAGAGTGATTTAGGCAGACTATCAAGCTGCGTGATAACGGTAGCGCCAGTTGTGGTAAGGCCAGAAATAGACTCAAACAAGGAGTCTACATAACTCCAGTTCGTATTAAGTGTAGACAAGGGTGTAGAAAAGTAAAAGGGCAAAGCACCAAACAGACCTAAAATAGTCCAAAACATCACCACAATGACAAAGCCATCTCGAGTACGCAAAACCTTATTTTGTTTAGAAAACGGCAGCCATAATAGGAAACCAGCAATAAAGGTGATGCAAAAAGAAATACCAAACGTCCATGCACTGCCATCACCCGGCAAACTTAGGGCAATTACTAATGACGGCAGCATAGATGCGCTGAACGCCATTAACAGCATACCAATGATTTTTAAGGTAACACGAAAGTGCATATTAAGGCCTAAAAGAATCCAAGGGTCACGGCAAATAACCGCTCAACATCGTGAATCATGTGTCTATCTGTTAAGAATAGAATGCAGTGGTCATCATTTTCTATTACCGTGTCATGGTGTGCAATGAGTACGTCCTCTCCACGAACAATGGCACCAAAGCTGGTTCCTTGTGGCAGAGGAATGTCGGCAACACAGCGGCCAACAACTTTAGACGTTTTTGAGTCTCCATGGGCAACTACTTCAATAGCCTCTGCAGCTCCGCGCCTTAATGAGTGAACGTTAACAATATCGCCGCGACGTACATGGGTTAGTAGGCTGCTTATGGTGGTTTGTTGAGGAGAGATAGCGATGTCTATGGTGCCATCCTCTATAAGATCAACATAGGCTGGATTGCTTATTAAGGTCATTACTGTGCGCACACCTAGGCGTTTAGCCAACATAGATGCCATAATATTAGCTTCGTCGTCATTAGTTAACGCACAAAAAACATCCGTAGATTCAATATTTTCTTCGACTAATAAGTCTCTGTCTGACGCACTGCCATGCAGGATAATGACATCGTCTAGAATGTCGGCTAGATGTTCACAGCGCTCTAAGCCACGCTCAATTACTTTAACCCGAAAATGTTTGCGTAAATTTCTGGCTAACCGGGCACCGATATTACCACCACCTGCAATCATGATACGTTTATAGGGCTTTTCCAGCCGACGAAGTTCGCTCATCACCTTACTGATATCGGGTTTAGCAGCGATAAAGAAGACTTCATCATCAACGTGAATGTGGGTTTTTCCTGAAGGCACGATGGCCTTGTCATTGCGAAAAATAGCAGCAACTCGAGTGTCTACGTTTGGCATGTGGCTACGTAAATCAGATACAGGCTTACCAACTAATGGGCCGCCATGGCATGCAGTTACAGCCACTAATTGTACTTTACCTTTAGCAAAATCAAGTACCTGCAGGGCTGTTGGGTTTTCTATGAGTCGCTGAACGTGAGCAGTAACCAGCTTCTCTGGACTGATGATAACGTCTATGGGAAACGCTCTTGGTTCTTCTTTAAATAAAGCTTCGCGTTGTAACAAATATTGATGTTCACGGATACGGCTGATAATAGTAGGTGTTTGGAACATGGTTTTAGCAATTTGGCAGGCAACCATGTTGACTTCGTCGCTGTTGGTTACAGCTACCAGCATGTCGGCGTCTTCGGCGCCGGCGTTAGCCAAAATATTGGGAAGGCATGCATGACCGCGCACAGTGCGGATATCAAGGCGATCTTGTAAGTCTTTTAAGTGGCCAGCATCTTGGTCCACCATCGTCACATCATTGGCTTCGTTAGCCAAGTTTTCAGCAAGAGTGCGGCCAACCTGACCTGCACCAAGAATGATGATTTTCATACTAGAGCAAATTGCCTCGAGAGCTTTTTATGGACTCCATGATAGCAGAACACATGGCAGAATCTACCATCATGGTTGCAACTATTAAAGCGGCTTGTGGAGTTTGGCATAGTAAAAGCCATCGTGACTTGCTGGATTAGGAAATAGTTGGCGACCAACATCTAATTCGATACCCCAATTTGCATCAATAACACAATGCTCAGCTTGTTTTTGTTGCTTTAAAAAACGCGACACAAGGCGATCATTTTCTTGACGGAGTACAGAGCATGTGGCGTAAAGTAAGTACCCACCTGGCTTCAATAAAGGCCATAAATTATTGAGGAGCTTGAGTTGCAACTGAACAAGTTCTAAAACATCTTCGCTAGTACGGAGCATTTTGATGTCAGGATTGCGGCGAATTACACCCGTAGCCGAGCAAGGTGCATCAAGTAAAATTCGATCAAAAAGTTCCCCATCCCACCATTGATCTGGCTCACTAGCATCTGCACAGAGGATTTCTGCCTGTAAGTCCATACGAAATAGGTTATCTTTCATTCGCCCAATGCGTCGCTCTGCTAGCTCAACGGCCACAACAGCAACATCTTGTGCTTCTAGCAAGTGGCAGGTTTTACCACCTGGCGCAGCACACGCATCTAATACACGGTGGCCTTGATCTAGCTCTAGCAACTCAACACACAGTTGTGGCGCCTCATCTTGTACGCTAAACCAGCCTTCTTCAAAGCCTGGTAATTGAATGACATCATAGGCTTTCTCTAGCTGCACACCAACGTGACTATACAGACAAGCATTAGCTGTGTGACCTGCTTCGGCTAAGGCCACTAGGTAATTGTCACGGCTAATCTTGCGAGTATTAACGCGCAAGGTGAGGGCCCCTTGTGGGTCATTAGCAGCCAAAATTTCTTGCCAATTATCTGGCCAGTGATTACTCAGTTTTGAAATGAGCCACTGTGGATGATTGTATCGATATGCATCGTGTTCATTTAGGACTTCCGCTAACTCTTCACCACCACGGATATAGGAACGCAATACACCGTTGATGAGCTTGTCTGCCCAGCGCTTACCGCTCGCCTTTGCCGCTTGCACAGTAGCGTCTACCGCAGCATAGTCTGGTGTCCGCATGGCTTTTATCTGGTATAAACCCATAAGAATTAGTGCATAAATATCTTGATCTTGGGCCTTCATGGGTTTGTGTAACAGCTGCTCTGCAATAAGTTCTAATTGTGGAAAGTGCCTGCAGGTGCCATAGCATAATTGTTGAATTAGAGCTCGATCACCATGCTCTGCTGCTTCTAATGCCTTAGGTAAGCTAGACGCTAGGGAACCTTGATGACATAACACAGCCGTGAGGGCTTGGGCGGCAAGTAAACGTGGATTTGCCATACTATTTTTCCACCCTAGTGCTAGTAAAGGCTTCACCAAGAATCATTTTTTGTTTTAAGTTCATCAGTTCGCTTTGAGTTAGGGCTTTGCTGCCTGGCCACTGTAATTGAGTAATTTTAAGGTGGCCAGTACCGCAAGCCACTTCTAAACCTGTCTTATCCAGAGCAACTAAAGTGCCCGCTGGATGGTTGCTAGGGGTTTCTATGGCGTAAGCCATCCAAATTCGCAGGCGGTTATCTTGCCAATCACTGAAGGCGACTGGCCATGGGTTAAGGCCACGCACTTGCAGGCTTATTTGCTGGGCACTTTGCTGCCAATTGATTGCACCTTCGGCTTTGGCTAGCTTGGTAGCATAGTTTGCTTTATTGTTGTCTTGAACCTGTGCAGCCAATGCTGAATTTTTTAGACTATCTAGCACCTCCACAAGGCTGCTGCAGCCAACAACTGCCAACTTGTCATACAAGCTGGCGCTGGTGTCAGTTGGGGTGATGGCAACTTCTGACTTGAGTAACATAGGCCCAGTATCTAGGCCAGCTTCCATTTGCATTATGGTTACACCAGATGTTGCGTCACCCGCTAATAAAGCTCGTTGAATAGGTGCTGCGCCTCGCCAGCGGGGAAGTAAGGAGCCGTGCACATTAATACAGCCCAAGGCAGGAGTGTCTAAAACCACCTGAGGAAGCAGTGATCCGTAAGCTACAACCACCATAATGTCAGCACTATAGTTGGCTAATATAGTCTGGGCTTCTGGGTCTTTTAGACTCAACGGTTGTTGTATTTCTATAGTATGTTTTAGGGCGAGGGCCTTCACTGGACTAGCCGCTAGTTTTCGGCCACGGCCTGCAGGACGATCTGGCTGGCTGTAAACAGCAACCACCTGGTGTTTGCTATCAAGTAATGCTTGTAAATGTTGGGCTGCAAAGTCTGGTGTGCCTGCAAATATAACCCTCAAGCCCTTTTGGCTCACGCTTCAGCTTCCATTTTAACCTTAGCTTCATATAATGCGTCTTTTGCATCCTCTCGGTGCTTTTTTTCGAGCTTTTTACGGATTCGATCCCGTTTAAGGCGGGAAAGATAATCCACAAACAATTTACCATTTAGGTGGTCTAGCTCATGTTGAATGCATACTGCAAACAATCCTTCCGCCTGTTCTGAAATAGGTTCACCATGCTCATCAAAAGCGCTGAGCTGAATTTTGCTATACCGTGCAACGTCGTCATAAAACTCGGGCACTGAAAGGCAGCCTTCTTGGTAGTTCTGCATTTCTTCGGTCAACGGCTCCCAACTAGGGTTTATAAGCACCCGTGGCTGGTCACCATCGTCACTCACATCAATCACCACAATGCGTTGATGCACATTTACCTGTGATGCTGCTAAACCGATGCCTGGTGCATGATACATGGTTTCCAGCATGTCTTTGGCTAGTTGGCGAGTGTCTTCGTTAATGTGCTCTACATCCACTGCAACTTTGCGCAAACGCGGATCTGGAAATTCTAAAATAGGTAATAGTGCCATGGGATTCTGTGTTCGTTATGGTTTGGCGCAGCATGCCTTTGGATTGCTGACGCAAAAATGAGTTTATTAACTAAAATTATACCACTATCTGCCTTTAGTAATGGAATGATTATGGATGATCATCATTTAGCTTGGCTTGCGCTTAGTGAACTTAACTTAACTTTTAAACAAGGCTCTGACTTGGCTCAACTGTATGGCCATGGACCTTCTATTTTGGAGCAGCAAGGGTCACCCCAGTTACGCTCTATTTTAAATTCCACTCAAAGTCAGAGTCTAGCTCGGTTAACGTCTGTGCCGTTGCAGCTTAGCCTAGCAACGCAACTGCAATGGGTAGAAGATAATGACGCCTTTTTGCTTTTGTATGATGACGTGAGCTATCCCGATGCCTTAAAAGCCATTCACCATGCTCCTGCATTTTTATGGTTGCAGGGGCGCAGGAGTCTACTAAATGAACCTTGTATTGCCATGGTAGGTGCACGCAGGGCCACAGCCAATGGCATGGCGTTGGCCAAAATGTTTGCTGGCAGCCTGGGCGCTAGCGGTTTAACTATTGTCAGTGGCTTGGCTCTGGGCATTGATGGTGCTTGTCACCAAGGGGCTTTAGATGCCCAAGCTGATACTATTGCAGTACTTGGGTCTGGGTTAGGGCATATCTACCCCACCCAGCATCAGCCACTAGCACAACGTATTTTTGCTCGCGGTGGACTATTGATGTCGCCTTGGCCACTTATGGCCAGGCCCTTAGCCTACCGATTTCCAGAGCGTAATCGCATCATAAGTGGGCTGAGTATGGGGGTATTAGTGGTAGAAGCGGCGCTTCGAAGTGGCTCTCTAATTACGGCCAAAACTGCGCTAGAACAGGGAAGAGAGGTTTTTGCCTTGCCCTCAAGTGTACACAATGCCCAAGCCCAAGGCTGCCACCAACTGATCCGTAATGGGGCTCTGTTAGTGGACCAACCACAACAGGTATTGGCAGAATTAGCACCTCAACTAAAGCCCTTTGTCCTGCGCTATCAACCCCAAGATCATTCAATGCAGGAAGATTCCTTGGATCTTGCAAAAGAATTGCAAATATTGCTAGGAGTTTTTGGCTATGACCCTGTGCCAGTTGATATACTTTGCACTCAATTGGCTCAGCCGTATAATGTTGTTGCAGCTCAATTGGTAGAATTAGAGTTACTTGGCCTGGTGAGACTGACGGGCGGTGGTTATGAAAAAGTGCTTTAGGCACACTGCTTAGGAACGTTATGGGAACCATCGATCAGCATCTAGATTACGCCACACAAACGTTAACGGCAGGCGGCGTCATTGCCTATCCTACCGAAGCGGTGTGGGGTTTAGGGTGTGACCCGTGGAATGAGTTGGCTGTGGGTAAAATACTTAAACTAAAACAGCGACCTATGCACAAGGGGCTAATTTTAGTTGCATCGCAATGGGCTCAGTTTCAGCCTTTAGTAAAAGGCTTAACAGCACAACAAATTGAGCAGCTTAATGAATCTTGGCCGGGCCCAACCACATGGTTGATGGCAGATCCACAATCTTGGGTGCCACCCTGGATTAAAGGCCAGCACTCAAGTGTGGCATTGAGGGTATCGGCCCACCCTTTAGTTTCAGCACTATGTGACCAGTTTAACGGGCCAATAGTGTCTACTTCTGCTAACTTAGCTGGAGGTAAGCCCGCCAAGAGCCGTTTGCACATAATGCAGGCTTTTGGTGATCAAATCGATTATGTCATTAACGGTGAGTTAGGCCAGAATAAACAACCAAGTGAAGTGAAAGATTTAGTATCAGGACAAATAATTCGTCCAGCTTAAAGCAATATTTAAGGAATATTTAGTGTCTAACGTCGATATTAATGCAGTAAAAACATACCTCCTTGGCCTGCAGCAAACTATATGTAGTGCCTTGCAAGAACTCGATGGTGGAGCCCAATTTATTGCTGACCAATGGCAGCGAGAAGCTGGTGGTGGTGGCATTAGCCGTGTTTTGTCAGGTGGCAGTGTGATAGAAAAGGGAGGGGTAAATTTCTCCCATGTAATGGGAGACTCAATGCCTGCATCCGCTACCGCCCATAGGCCAGAACTAGCTGGGCGTAGCTTTCAGGCCATGGGTGTCTCGTTAGTCATTCACCCTCGAAACCCCTATGCACCGACATCTCATGCCAATGTAAGGTTTTTTGTTGCTGAAAAGCCAGGGGAAAACCCTGTTTGGTGGTTCGGGGGGGGTTATGACCTAACCCCCTATTATGGCAACCAAGAAGACTGTCGTCACTGGCACGCAACTGCCAAAGCCGCTTGTGATCCTTTTGGCGAAGCCCTTTACCCACGATTGAAAAACTGGTGTGATGAGTATTTTTATATTCCTCATCGTCAAGAAGCTCGTGGTGTGGGAGGGCTGTTTTTTGATGACCTCAATGATCCTGACTTCGATACCGCCTTTGCTATTATGCAAAGTGTAGGTGATAGCTACCTTAGGGCCTATGGGCCCATTATTGAGCGTCGTAAGGATATGGCATATGGCGAGCGCCAACGAGATTTCCAGTTACACCGTCGCGGGCGATATGTGGAATTCAATTTAGTATATGACCGAGGCACCTTGTTTGGTTTACAAACGGGGGGCCGTACGGAGTCTATTCTCATGTCTCTGCCAAGCGAAGTGCGCTGGAGCTATGATTACCAAATCGATGAACATTCAGAAGAGGCCATACTAGGGCGGGATTTTTTACCTGCCAAAGATTGGCTGGAGTAGCTCATGCCTATCCCTCAGTATCGTGTGTTTGGTAACCCTATTCATCAAAGTAAATCCCCTAGTATTCATAAGGCATTTGCGCATGCCACCAACCAACGCCTTAACTACCAAGCGCAGCTAGTATTAGAAGACGAGTTCGAGCGCACTGTGACGGCGTTTTTTGCCTCTGGTGGCAAAGGCCTGAATATAACGGTACCTTTTAAGCAACGAGCTTTTGCTATGGCGCAAATGCTAAGCCCAGCTGCCCAAAAAGCGGAGGCCGCCAACACCCTCTACTTAAATGAACAAGGGCAGTTAGTGGCTGAAAATACAGACGGAATGGGTTTAGTCCGTGACATCTGCAGCAACCTAGGTGGAGAATTAACAGCCAAACGAATTTTAGTTATAGGCGCAGGTGGCGCTGTTAGAGGGGTACTGCAGCCCCTCCTTGCACAACAACCAATGGCTATAGTTGTGGCTAACCGAACCCACAGTAAGGCTGAACAACTGGCTGAATCTTTTACAGACCTAGGCAACATTAGTGCTTGCCCTATGGCGCAACTTCAAGGCCCATTTGATTGGATTATTAACGGTACTTCGGCAAGCTTAGTGGGTGACCTCCCTCCGTTACCTGGTGGATTAGTTAACCCCAGTACCTGCTGCTACGACATGATGTACTCTGCCGATACTACAGTGTTCAATGCATGGGCGATCGAGCAAGGCGCAGTGCAAGCAGACGATGGTTTGGGCATGTTAGTTGAACAAGCCGCTCAATCCTTCAGGTTATGGCGTGGCGTTTTACCGCCCACTGCAGAAGTCTTGCAGGCATTACGAAGGTCAATCTAATGATCGTTGCCTATCTAACAATACTCTTTGTGCGTCACCAGAGCACTATTCTATGAAAACGATTGGCCTTATAGGCGGTATGAGTTGGGAGTCTACAAGTCTCTATTACAGCGCTATTAATCAGGGGGTTAGGGAAAGTTTAGGTGGCCTACATAGTGCTAAAATTTGTCTATATAGTGTAGATTTTCACGAAATTGAGCAATTACAGCATCAAGGCAAATGGCAACAAACAGCAGACATTTTAGCCAAGGCGGCTGAAGCAGTAGAAGCGGGTGGCGCGGATCTTTTTTTAATTTGTACCAACACCATGCACAAGGTTGCTCCAGAGGTTCAGGCAGCAGTAAATATTCCCCTATTGCATATAGCCGATGCTACAGCTAAGAAACTGTTAGCGGATGGCATTACTAAAGTTGGGTTGCTGGGTACTGGGTTTACTATGCAGCAGGATTTTTACCAAGGACGCTTGACTCAAGGATTTGGCATCCGGGTGATTACGCCAAATGCCGAGCAGCAACAAAAAGTTCATGAGGTAATCTACCAAGAATTGTGCCTGGGTAAAATTAACAAGCAGTCTAAGCGCTACTACCTTGAGGTGATTCAAGATTTACATAACCAAGGTGCCCAAGCTGTTATTTTAGGCTGCACAGAAATCACTTTGCTGGTCAAACAAGCTGAGACTTCAGTTCCCCTTTACGACACTACCGCCATTCACGCTCAAAGCGCAGTGGCGGCTGCATTGGATGATACCTGAGGTGCTGTTTAACTAAGCTCGGCACTGTGATAAATATTTTGTACGTCATCAAGGTCTGTCAGCATGTCTAGAAAGGTTTCAAACATTGCTGCGTCATCACCCGTTATTGGGCTCGTATTTTGTGGGATGAATTGAATCTCATCCACTTCAAACTCAAACTCACCCTTATCGTTACTTAAAGTATCGATGAGCGCTTGCTTGGCTTTGTTGTACTCAGTGTTAGGTGCAAATACAGTAGTCTTACCATCCTCACATTCAACGTCGGTCACATCTACGTCGGCATCCATTAGCGCCTCTAGTACGGCATCTTCGTCATCCCCGGCAAATACAAAAATAGCACTATGATCAAACATATGGCCTACACTACCCGAGGTACCAATTTTACACTTAGTTTTAGTGAAGCATAGGCGTACGTCACCAAAAGTACGGTTTGGATTGTCTGTTAGGCACTCAACAATCACCATAGCATTGCCCGGGCCATAACCTTCATAACGTGCGGTGGAGTAGTCTTCCCCGCCACCACCTTTGGCCTTTTCTAAGGCCTTATCGATCACATGGCTAGGGACTTGATCTTTTTTGGCCTTGTCGATGAGGGTGCGAAGCGCCAAGTTACCATCGGGTTCCACACCACCAGATTTTGCACAAACGTAAATTTCACGGCCGTATTTGCTATACACCTTAGCCTTAGCGTCAGATGTTTTGGCGATGTCTAACTTTTTGTTTTGGTAGGCTCTGCCCATGGTATTTGTCCAGTGGAAAAAATCATTATAATGTTACCTTTATAATTGATCTGGCGAAAGCTACAGATGTAAACTTCTTTAATAACCCTAAAACAAGCGCTATTTCACTTAGGATTCAACGCAATGAATATCCGAGAAGTTATTGATGGTGATTTTGATGGGATCTGGCCTATTTTTCATAACATTGTTTTTATGGGCGAAACCTATGCCTACCCAAGAGACACCAGCAAGGTGCAAGCTCAAAAAATATGGATAGAAGCCCCGCGGAAGACTTATGTGGTCGAAGAAGAGGGCATTATTGTAGGCACTTACTTCATCAAGACCAACCAGGCAGGCGCGGGTTCTCATGTGTGTAATTGTGGTTATATGGTCTCAGCTACTGCAAGAGGGCGAGGTATAGCGTCTTTTATGTGTAAACATTCACAGAAACAAGCCCGTGATTTAGGCTATAAAGCGATGCAGTTTAATTTTGTCGCAGAAACTAACGAAGCGGCCATACGCCTGTGGCATAAACTTACTTTTGAAACAGTGGGCCGATTGCCTAAGGCCTTTAACCATCCATCCCTAGGTTTTGTTGATGCGTTGGTGATGTATAAATGGTTAGATGGCAACCTGTAAAGGCTCAAAAGTCTAAAATCTTTAGTCAATTTTTACTGAGTGTATTAGGCTCTCGCTTTCAAAAAAACCAATAAAAAGATGATAATCAAATTCAAGCAAGGCCACTAGGTCGATACAATAATACCCATATTTCAACAATATCTATTTGTCATCGGTTCATCTCAAGGTGTGCTTCTTGCCGCTTTAGTTTTGCTCTTTTGAGCATGAGTGATGTGCTAATTGTTGTGTTTATGTATGGCATTTTCATGGCACAGAAGAGTAGCCCAAGATGGTTCAAAATCGACCACATTGAAGAAAAGCTGATGGCCAAGTTACCTAATGAGGACAATGTATTAGACGCTGATAAAAGTCTTACTCTGCCAGCAACGGGTAAAGGTATAGATTGTTCAATCCACTGACTGTGCAAAAAATGAACATCTAAAGTTAAGCGCCAGTGAGTAATAACATGTAGTGTTCTGCGCCACTTAAACCGAGTTTAATTTAGTTAAACGCTGAATGCTCATCTTTTCAAATAGGCACTATTAATGCAGCTCAGCGATATCTATCCCACTGGCATATCACCTGATCAATGGTTCATGTATGCGAGCCAACTAGCCATGCTTGGGTGGCTGATCCTTATTTTTTTGCCACGAAAAATAAAACTGTTATCGGTTATTCCTCAATATGTTATCCCCTTCGCACTAAGCCTGCTTTATGCGGGCTCCGCTTTAACGACCTACTTTACCTCTGAGGGAGGCTACGACTCGTTAATGGGGCTGCGTACCTTATTCGAGAGTGACCAGTTTTTGCTGGCTGGCTGGGTACATTACCTTGCTTTTGATTTGTTCATAGGTGCTTGGATTGCTCGGAATGCTGACCGTTTGTCCATATCAAGGTTATTACAAGCACCAATTTTGATCATGACTTTCATGTTTGGTCCTGTTGGCTTAGTGCTGTTTTTGGCTATGCGGATGGTATTGTCTCCATCCACAAAAGTAAGTGAGAATCAAAAGGAGGTGACACATGCTTAAGTCTATGACTAGCTTTATATCTAACCAATATGCGGCGGTTCTGTTTACTATGGATCAGGATCATATTACTCGACTCATGTGGATGAGTAGTCTTTTTATGATGGCTTTTGTAGTAATTTTAATGCCTGCTTATTATTTTGACACGCGTCTGTTAGAGGGCTCTTCTGTTTGGGCGAAGCCGATAAAATTCAGTCTGTCTTTTGCCATGCATTTCTTTACACTTGCGCTTCTTGCGCAGCAACTTGAAATCAAACTTCGAACAGGTTTTTTACTTAAGCTATTTAGCTATTTAGCGGTTGGATCAATGTTGTTTGAAATAATTTATATGTCGACCCAATCCGGTCGTGGGAGACGATCACACTACAATTTGGAGACGACCTACGAAATGCTCATGTATATCCTAATGGGGGTAGGTGGGACTTTATTAGTGACCATTTCTTTTATTCTTGGAGTGATGATTTGGAAACACAGTAAAAGTAAGGGATCGAATCAAGGATTATTTTTTGGATCTGTTATTGGATTAGTTTCAGGTTCTGTTCTGACCCTGGTGGCGGCAGGCTATATGAGTAGTACGATGTCGCATTTAGTTGGTGACACTGTCAATAATGTCAA
>DCAT01000154.1:18635-35914 GCA_002312935.1 Oceanospirillaceae bacterium UBA1126
TGTCAATAATGTCAACAGTGTACCGTTGATGGGATGGTCTCGATCGGTAGGCGATATGCGAATTTCTCATTTTTTATCGACCCACCTTATGCAGATACTTCCGCTAATTGGATGGCTGTGTGACCACTACCGATTGCCAGCCAAAAGAGTCGTTTTGATTTCCAGTTTCATCTTAATTTCAATCTCTTTGTGGACCTTGATTACGGCGCTCTTAGGAAAACCACTATATTAGTGAAGCATCTAAGCGTTATTCAAGTAAGATTATTGGCCTTGTCATTGTAAGCCCTTTTTATAAGGAAGGGCTGCCATTGCATTTGTGATTCTACTCACATCCAAACGTAGTCTTTTTACCTAAATGTTGGTCCAAAAGGCATGACTTACATCCCAAAATAAGTTCGAAAATCGACTCAAGTAAGAAGAAAGGTTTTGGTTTTACTTTAAAAAAAAGGGGTGGGGAAACTCCTGTAGAATGTCTCAGGCCTTATTGCGGCGCGTAAAAGGTAGCTTAATACCCAAAACAAGCCCGTTGCCCAGCAATACTAGGCCTAAACCACTGACACTACTAAGACTCCAGGCATAGCCCTCAAATACCGTTGACAAGCCTAGAGCCACTACAGGAAACATGACTGTGGCATAGGCCGCTTTGTTGGCGCCAATCCGGCTAACGAGGGAAAGATAGGCCGTGAAGCCTGCAACTGTGCCGATAATTGCTAAGTAAAGTAGGCTACCAAGGTAATGAGGCTGGTAGTCCCAGGTTAAAGGGGTGCCGGTAATAACTAACAAGGTGGCTAAAAATAGAGCGCCATAAAACATGGCATAAGCACTGCTAGTAAAGGGTTTTAGGCCTTTTTTGTTGTGCCTTACTGAGATCATGTTACCAAGAGAAAAGAAAAATGTGCCTAGAAAAGCAAATCCGATGCTGCTTAAATTCACCCCTTTGGTCGAATCAGCCCTTAACTCCGGCCAAAACATTAAGCTAAGGCCAGCGATGCCCATAATGCTTGCAGCAAATACAATACTGGTTGGTTTTTCTCCCCAAAATATACGACTGTTAACAGCATTAAATAGGGTTGAGGCAGAAAAAATAACTGCCAGTAGGCCACTTGATATTTCTAAACCCGCAGTATAAACACACACAAAATTTAGAGAAAACATGCACATGCCTTGCAGGACCATAAACCCATGGTCCTGTTTGCTCGTGGCTTGCAAGCGACCGCTAAGAAGCACCAATGCCAGCATAATCGCTGCGGCCAAGGTAAAGCGGTAAAACACGGAGGTAAGAATTGCGACGTCACCTAATTGCCAATGAATGGCAATCCAAGTAGTGCCCCAGATAAATACCGTAGATAAGTATAAAAATTGTGTCATGCCAGTTCCTGTCGGCTAGGTCATGGTGTTTAGTCTTGCAGGTCTGTAATAGGTGTAGCAAAGCTGTGTGCCATGTCCCACGGGAAACGAATCCAAGTGTCTTGGCTTACTTCCGTAATGTACATGTCTACCGCGGGTTTGCCAGCTGGCTTCGCATACACAGTAGCAAAAGTAGCTTTAGGGACCAGAGCACGCACAGCTGTTGCTGTCTTGCCCGTATCGACAAGGTCATCAATAAGTAAAAACCCCTCGCCGTCACCATCAAACCCTTTTAATAACTTAAGCTGGCCCTGATCACTGGCCTCCACACCTGACTCAAGCTGACCATAGCTAGAAATACAGATAGTATCAATTAAGCGAATGTCTAGCTCGCGGGCAATGATAGCTGCAGGCACTAGGCCTCCGCGGGTGATGGCAATAATACCCTCCCATGGCCCTTGATCCAGTAATCGCCACGCTAACGCACGGGCGTTGCGGTGTAGTTCTTCCCAAGAGATGGGGTAGTCTTTATGGTATGGGTTACTCATGGGGTTCCTGGGCTAAGTACTGATTTTTAAGGTTTACATAGTTGTTAGCCATGTAGGTAAGGCTTGAGCGCTCGGCATCAGTTAAGGGTCGTTTTTGCCTTGCAGGGCTTCCAGCGTATAAAAAGCCGCTCACTAGCCTTTTACCCGGCGTAACTAAGCTGTTAGCAGCGATCATAACATCATCATCTACTACTACATTGTCCATAATAGTACTGCCCATACCGACTAATACTCGATTACCGATAGTGCAGCCATGTAATATAGTGCGATGCCCCACAGTAACCTGATCTCCGATAATTAATGGATGCCCTGCTGGGTTGTGAGCACTTTTATGGGTAACATGTAAAATTGACCCATCTTGAATACTGGTAGAGTGACCAATTCGAATATGATTTACATCGCCACGGACCACGCTGTAGGGCCAGATGGATGAATCTGCGCCAATATGAACATCACCTATAATAATGCACTCTTCGTCTGCAAATGCACTCGAATTAATTTGAGGGGTGACGTGCTTAAGGGGTCGAATAGACATTGTTGTTCCTAATTTGCAACAAAACGTTGGGTATTACTAAAAGAGGCACTATTATAACCCCACTAAGATACAAAACAATCGATGAGACACTATGACCTTTCCTTCCTTACAAGATGTATTACTACTGCCAGACTTTGCTTCAATGGACCCGATTGGGTTGGCTGCTAAATTAGATAAGAAGCTAGTAAACAACCAGCATGCTATCGAACAACTGTTAAAAAACCAAGATACCCCAAACTATAACCGGCTGGTACCAGCCTTGGAACAGTTGGGTGACGAAGTTGATCAGCTGTGGGGGCCGCTAAGCCATTTACATGGGGTAAGTAATAGAGATGACATACGAGCAGCTTTTGATGAGTGTCTGCCAAAACTGACCGCCTATGCCACACAGATGGGGCAAAATAAGGCGCTGTATTTGGCTTTTGTGGACCTTTTAAAGAGCGATGACTTTAACCAGCTAAGCCAATCAAAGCAGCAGTTTGTGAAACTTCAAATAAGAGATTTCAAGCTAGCTGGAGTAGCGTTAAACCCGCAAAAGCAAAAAGAGTATGGCGAGTTAAAGCAACAGATGGCAGAGCTTTCCACACAGTTTTCAAATCACCTAATGGATGCTACAGAGTCGTGGAGTAAGCATGTAACTGATAGTGAGGGCTTACTCGGGCTGCCTGAATCGGCCTTGCAGCAGGCTCAGGAAGCAGCTAAATTTAAGAGCTTAGATGGGTATTTGTTAAAACTAGATTTTTCTTGTTATCACTCAGTCATGACCTTTGCAGAAAAAAGTGACCTTAGGCAAGAAATATATCAAGCCTTTAATACTCGAGCGTCTGATCAAGGGCCCTATGGTGGGCAGTTTGATAATACTCAGGTGATGGAAGAACTGGTAGGGTTACGGCATAAGTTGGCTAATCTTGTAGGCTTTGATCACTATGCAGATTACTCGGTCGCTACCAAAATGGCAGACTCCGGGCGAGCAGTTGAAATGTTTTTATTAGACCTTGCAAAAGGGTGTAAACCACAAGCTGAAGCAGACATGCAACAGTTACAAAAATTCGCCACCGAGTCAGGTGGGCCAACGCCAATGAACGCATGGGATGTAGCTTATTACAGTGAAAAACTGCGTCAAAACCGTTACCACTTATCCCAAGAAGAGCTCAAGCCTTATTTTGCATTACCACAAGTGCAGGCTGGGTTATTTGATGTTGTTAAACGTATTTATGGCATTGAAGTGACGCCCTGCACAGGGGTGAGTACTTGGCACCAAGATGTAGGTTTTTATCAAGTGGCTCATGCAGGTAAAGCCATTGGTTATTTTTATTTTGATCTTTATGCACGAGAGCATAAACGTGGTGGTGCATGGATGGATGAATGCCGCAACCGCCAGTTTAAAGCCAACGGTGAACTACAACTACCTGTAGCTTACCTAGTATGTAACTTTGCACCCCCACTGCGGGGCAAGCCAGCTTTACTGACCCATGGAGAAGTCACCACCTTGTTCCATGAATTTGGCCATGGCTTACACCATATGATGACTAACATTGACGTTGCAGGTGTTGCTGGCATCAATGGTGTGGCATGGGACGCCGTGGAATTACCCAGCCAACTATTAGAAAACTGGTGTTGGCAGGAAGAGTCATTACGTTTGTTTGCTAAGCACTACCAAACAGGCCATGGCTTGCCAGAAGACTTGTTGCAAAAAATGTTAGCAGCAAAAAACTTTCAAGCGGGCATGTTTGTCATGCGGCAACTAGAATTTGCCTTATTTGATTTGCGATTACATATGAACTACAACCCAGTTGCGCCCCAACCTATACAATCAGTGTTGAATGCTGTGCGCAAAGAAGTAGCAGTTGTAAACGCACCAGAGTGGAATCGTTTTCAACATGGTTTTGCTCACATTTTTGCTGGTGGCTATGCCTCTGGGTACTACAGCTACTTGTGGGCAGAAGTGTTGGCTGCAGATGTCTTTAGCCGGTTTGAAGATGAAGGTATTTTTAACGCAAACACTGGTGCAGCGCTTTGGCTGGATATAACTGGTCAAGGAGGCAGTCGGGACGCCATGGCTCTGTTCACTCAATTTATGGGGCGCGAACCTAGCGTAGACGCATTAATGCGCAACAAAGGGTTGGCTCACGCAGACAATCAGATATTAAGCCAAGGAGCCAGTGATGAAGGTTAGGTTTATTGCAGGCATTGTCTGCCCAAAATGTGGTGCTCAAGATAGCGTTCGTATCCATATTCCAGAGGATGGAGAGGCAGATGAGCAGTTGAGAGACTGCGTGACCTGTGGCCATGAAGAACGTATTGGGCAAAGTGCGGCAACTCGGCAGGAAATGACTACAAGGGTTAACCATACTGAATCTACTGCAGTGCAAGAAGTTGAGCCACAAGTTCTTAAACTACAGTAGCTAAGGTGACCTATAGACTTTTAGGTGTTGATGAACCACGCTTGTTTGTAGCTCAGCCATAAGTATCCAGCCAATGAGGCCAAAGCCCTAACGCCACAAAAGCCTAAGAATGCCCACCATAAGCCACTATTACCCCAAGGTTCTAATAGGTACCAAAGAGGCAGCAGGGTAATCAAGCTGGCTAGCACTGAGTAAAACATGGCTTGGGCTTGGGCAGCTCCTACAAAAATGCCATCACACAGATAGCTCCACACACTAATAATGGGTACCCACATTACCCATACCGCATGGTCGCTAGCGATGTCTCGTACGCTTTCAATAGTCGTTAACATATTGATAAATACATCGCTTAGTAGCCAAAATAAAACGGTTGCGACAGCAGAGACTATGAGGGAGTAAATGGCTGCAGCATTACATAGCTGGTAAAAACGACGCCTTTTTCTAGCCCCTAAAGCTTCACCACAGGCGGCTTCAATCGCAAAGGCAAAGCCATCCAACGCATAAGCCAGCAAGGTAACATATTGTAATAAAAGTGTGTTTGCAGCCAATACACTATCTCCCATACGGGCACTTTGGGAGGTGATAAAAGCAAACGCAAAAAGTAGCATTAAGGTACGCACAAATAGATAACTGTTGAGACGCATTAGCTGGTTTGCTAGGGGTGCAAAAGCATCCCAGTCTAGGTGGAACGTTTGATTAAGCGCAGGGACGTGACGCCAAACTAAAAATAAAGCCAACATCAGACCGCAATAATCTGCTAACAAACTACCCCAGGCCACACCAGCACTGGTCATATCAAAACCAATCACAAATAGCAGGTTAAAGCCTATATTGCTCACATTAGTGACTACCAGCAAAACCAAAGGGCTACGGCTATCCTGGCGGCCCAACAACCATCCCAAACACACATAGGTGATGAGTACTGCTGGGGCGCTGTAAATACGTATAGTGAGATACTCTTGGGCTAAAGCAGAGACCTCAGTGCTGGCACCCATGAGGGATACACCCAGTGGAATTAACCAGTTTTGCAATGCCATAATGGCCACACCAATAGCCAAAGCAAAAGCCCCCGGCATGAGCAACAACTGCATTAAGCGTGGGTTATTTCCAGCGCCATGGGCCTGTGCTGTAAGGCCTACAGTGCCCATACGTAAAAAACCAAAAGCCCAGTAAATAAACGTTAACAATGCCCCACCTAAGGCAACTG
This sequence comes from Oceanospirillaceae bacterium UBA1126, assembly GCA_002312935.1. Classification (GTDB taxonomy): domain Bacteria; phylum Pseudomonadota; class Gammaproteobacteria; order Pseudomonadales; family Balneatricaceae; genus Njordibacter. The sequence goes on from DCAT01000154.1 coordinate 24,678, forward strand.
CACCTAAATAGCTGGCTTCATCTAAATGGCCCATAATGGCAGCGTCCACCAAGCCTAACAAGGGTACGCTTATATTGGAGATGATCAGGGGCCAAGCCAGATGCCATAGCTGCAGCATGTGTTTTGCTTGGGGTGCGTAGGTCAGCTGGCCGGTTTTTCCCATATTAAGACAGGCGAAATGAGCGAGGGAAGCTAAACAACAAAAAGAACAAGGTGCTGGCAATCACTACTACAGATGGGCCGGCAGGGGTGTCATAGAACCAAGATAAAGCTAACCCCCCAGTTACAGCTAACATGCCAAGTAAACTGGCAAGCAACGCCATTTGCTCTGGAGAGCTGGACAAGCGACGAGCGGCAGCAGCAGGTATAATTAGCAGTGAAGTAATGAGTAACACCCCAACCACCTTCATTGCTACCGCGATCACTACTGCCACTAACAGCATCAGTAAGGTGCGCATCCAAGCCACATTAATACCCTCTACCTGGGCTAATTCTTCGTTCACTGTAATGGATAATAAAGGCGTCCAAATACTTACTAATATGACTAAGACTAGGCAACACGCTAGGGCGATCCAAAGCAGATCATGTTGTCCAATAGCTAGTAAATCACCAAATAAAAACCCCATTAAATCAATACTTTGATGATCAAAAAGGCTCAAGCTTACAAGCCCCAGCGATAAGCTTGCATGGGAGAGGATACCCAACAGGGTATCTGTTGCAATAATGCGCTTATGCACTAAGGTGCTAAGTAATAAGGCTAATAACAAACACACTAATACCACTGCTAGGCTAATGTTAACTTGCAACAATAAACCTAAGGCAACTCCTAACAGTGCTGCATGTGCAAGAGTATCTCCAAAATAAGCCATCCGTCGCCAAACCATAAAAGAGCCTAAAGGCCCTGCAACAGCAGCAATCATTAACCCACCTAGCCAAGCCCATAATAAAAAATTAGCCATGGTCACAGCCCTCGTGATGTTCGCCTGCAATAATTTCGCCATGGCTGGTGTGGTGGTGGTTGTGTTGATGGTTATACAAGGCTAGATTACCTGCGCCTTGGGGGCCAAATAAATCTGTAAATGCAGGATCTTGACTGACTTGTTCAGGATGCCCTGAACAACAAATGTGTTGGTTTAGACAAATTACTTGATCTGTTGCTGCCATGACTAGGTGCAAGTCGTGGGATACCATTAGGATACCGCAGCCTAGAATGTTCCGTACCTGGCCAATAAGGTTATACAAAGACACTTGCCCGGTCACGTCAACACCTTGCACAGGCTCATCTAATACCAGCAAGTGGGGTTTACGGAGTAGGGCCCGTAATAATAATATTCTTTGCGTCTCACCCCCGGAAAGCTCCTGCATTGGGCGATTAAGAAGTTTTTCAGCGCGACACTCATGCAGCAGATCGTGCCATAGCTGTGGGCTAAGCTGATGTTGCTTGTGGCGACCTAAATCCAAAAAGCGTGCCACTGTAAGTGGTAGCGTGTCTTCTAGTTTTAATTTCTGGGGCATGTAGCCAATGCGTAATCCTTTTATGGTGGTAATGTCTCCACTAGTGGTTTTAATTAAGTTCAACAAGCTACGAACTAAAGTAGATTTCCCAGCACCGTTTGGGCCAATAACGGTCGTAATCTGTCCTGCTTCTAAGGATATATCCACCCCTTTAATGAGCCACCTGTTGCCACGTTTTACGCCCAGGTCTGTGGCTGACAGTAAAACCTCACTCATGGTGTGGGCTCCAAGGCTGTGGATTGGGCCAAGCATTCTTCGCATGTGCCCACTATTTCAATGGTGTGTCGTTGTATTTTAAAACCATGCTGATCAGCACTAACCTTAAGGGCTAAGTTAATGTATTGACTGTCTAGCTCCTGGGCTTGATGACAATCTTGGCAGAGCAGAAAATGCCCTTGATGTGGCGTATCTGGATTACAGCAGCCCACATAAGCGTTAATACTTTCTAGTTTATGTAACAAGCCTTGACCACTTAAAAACTCAAGGGCACGGTACACTGTAGGTGGCGCCGAATTAAAGCCTTCTTTGGCTAAACTGGCTAACAATTCATAGGCCCCGATAGGTTGATGGCTCTGCCATACTAGTTCCAGCACTCTTTGGCGGACAGGCGTAAGTTTCACCCCTCGGTCAGCGCATAGGCTTTTAGCATGGCCAATAGCGCTAGTAATGCAGCGACTATGGTCGTGGGGAGAAAATGCACTGGTTTGCATCGGATGGCCTTGGTCAGTTGACAGTTGTTATAATATAACATAGCATTTCCAAAAATTCCTAAAGCTCTATTCTTAAAGGCTACCTCTATGCTCGTGTCTGCTCGCTTTATCTCACAAATGTGGCTGACTTGTGCATTGTTGAGTGTGAGTGTGAGTGCTATCGCGTCAGCTGCAGTAACAGTATTACCGAGCACCCATGCCCTTTCCCTTGTGGTAAAAGAAGTGACAGGAGAGACCTATGTGCCGTTACTGCCAGCTAATGTTTCTCCCCATGACTTTAACCTAAAACCTAGTCACATTCGTCGTTTGCAAAAAGCTGAACTTGTGGTTTGGCTTGGGCCTGAGTTAGAGCCCTATCTAGCTAAGGTAATGTTGCATATACCTAAACATAAACAATTTATTATTAACCAAGGGCGCTCCGCCTTAAAGTATGGAGAGCACCCCTGGACCAGTCCTGAGTATCTGCTGCAAGGTTTACAACAACTGAGCCAACACCTGAATAAGCCATGGAGTAGTAAAGCCTGGGTGCAACAGATGAATAATCTCCATGAAGAGCTCTTTTTTCATCGCCGCGCATTGCAAGAAAAAAACCAAGGCTATGTGGTTTATCATGATGGTATAGGAGGTTTTGAGGCGTATTTTGGGCTTACCCATCTAGCTAGTTTTACCAACGCTGATGACCAACCACCAGGAGCCAAGCAATTGGCTATGATTGAGCAGCTTGCTAACGAGCAAAAAGTAGCCTGTATCCTTATAGACCATGAAGTGAGGCCTAAACTGGTGAATGCTGTACTAAAGCCAGGTATAAAGCGAGTCGCTATTGATATTTTAGCTGCCAACAGCACCTCAATCATAGGCTATATCACTCAACTTCAGCAGGCCTTACTAAGCTGCGGCAAAGTGTGAGGATAATGCCTTTATCCAGAGGCGCTAGGGCAGCTGATGAAACTGTTGCATGCGATGGCTCAAAATATCTTTAAATACATCTGGGTCTTTAAGTACGGTAACGCCTTCCTCGCGCTGATGGGCGTCTAAGCTGTGGAAGGTTTCTAAGCGAGATAACCAAAAGCGCATGGCTGCAGCAACTAGCATGGCGTTCCAATACTGGTGTTCTGCACGGTTAAATGCACGTACGTTTGCATAGGCCTGTAAAAAGGCGTCATATAGGTTTGAGTCAATGCTGCCATCTGGAGCGATGCACCAGTCATTCACTGTAATAGCCACATCAAATAATAGGTAGTCGTTACTGGCGTTGTAAAGGTCGATAGTGGCGCTAAGTTGGCCATGGTTAAACAGTGCGTTGTCATGAAATAAATCACCATGCACCACGCCCATTGGTAAGTCTGGCTGCTGGGTTTGCATAGCATCATACTGGCCGATAGCCATCATCAGCATCGTTGCGTCTGCACCATCTATGCATTGAGCCGCTCGCGGACCTAATTCGTTCCACCAGTTTTGCCCACGATGGCTATGGCGCAACGTGGTAAACCCTTGGCCAACCACATGTAAACGAGCTAGCTCACGTCCCATGATGGCGCATTCATTTGCGCCAATCTCTGAGCGCGCTAGATGGTCGCCTGCAAAACGTGGAAACAATAGCGCTGGCTTATCAGCTAATAAGCTCAAGGCTCTGCCATTTTTATCCCTCACTGGGGCAGGTACGGTTACATTGTTGATCACCAAGTGGTCTGTTAGATCAACAAAATAGGGCATTTCGTCGTAACCCAGATCTTCAAATAGGGTGAGCACAAAATCCTGTTGTGGCTGACCTTTTATTTGTGTGGTCACAAAATAATTAGTATTTTCAATACCGCCGTTAATGCCTTCAAAGCCCAACAAGTCACCTAAGTTAAATGGTGCGATGTAAGTGCTAATTTGGGCATTGGTAAGGTGGGTATATACGGCCATAGGATTACTACTTTTTAAAACTAATTGTGGTCATTAATTCGGTTGCAAATAGTACGCTTAGAGCAGCTTGAATTCAAGTTTAGGACGCTCCATTATGGTATTCTTTAACCTATGCCTGCCCATAAAGTTTCGTTTGAGAAGACATCATGACTGCAAAAGTATCCACTCCCGTTATATTGGTAGACGGTTCCTCTTATTTGTTTAGGGCATACCATGCGATGCCGCCACTTAATAATAGTAAGGGAATGCCTACAGGCGCTATTAAAGGGGTAGTCAATATGATGCGCAGCCTGGCAAAGGATTACGCTGAAGCTAATATTGTTGTGGTGTTTGATGCCAAGGGGCCAACTTTTCGTAATGAAATGTATGCAGAATACAAAGCCCACAGACCGCCCATGCCTGACGACATGCGCCCTCAAATAGAGCCCATACACCAAATTATCAAAGCGATGGGGCTACCATTATTGATGATATCAGGTGTAGAGGCGGATGATGTGATTGGCACTTTGGCAGCGCAAGCCACGGCTCAAGGCATTGATACACTCATATCCACAGGTGACAAGGACATGGCTCAGCTTGTGAGCCCTCATGTAGGATTAGTGAACACCATGACTAACACCTACCTTAATGAAGACGGGGTGTTGGGTAAGTTTGGCGTAAGGCCTAATCAAATTATTGATTACCTAGCCATTGTTGGCGACACAGCTGACAATATCCCGGGCGTTCCCGGCGCTGGTCCAAAGACTGCAGTAAAGTGGCTAACGCAATACGATACCTTAGAAAAACTTATGGAAAATGCTCATGAGATTGGAGGAAAAATTGGTGAAAAACTACGTAACGCGCTAGAGTTCTTGCCTCTTTCTCAGGCCCTAACCACTATTAAACTAGACGTAGAACTTGAGCAAAAGCTAGAGCAAATGGTTTCTAAACCAGCAGATCAGGCGGCACTATTGGCCTTGTACCAAGATCTAGAGTTTAGATCATGGGCTAATGCATTGCTTCAAGATGGCGTAACAGCCAGTAGCCAGCCTAAGGCAGCAACTACAAATTTAGGTGCTACCAATGCTGGCATTTCAGGTGTTGAAGAAACGAAGGTTGAAGCGCCTGTTCCTGCAGTTGTTGCAACTAAACACTACAGCACCATCGCTACGTTGGGTGAACTTGAGCCTTGGTTAAAAGCCTGCAGAGATGCCCCTGTATTTGCCTTTGATACGGAAACCACCAGCCTTAATTACATGGACGCTCAATTGGTGGGCATTTCACTGTGTATCGAGGCGGGTATCGCTGTTTATGTGCCTTGTGGTCACGACTATGTGGGTGCGCCAGAACAAATTAGCCGGCCAGACCTTATTGCCGCAATAAAGCCTTTGCTAGAAGATTCTAAGCAAGTGATTTGCGGGCAAAACTTAAAATATGATATTAATGTTTTAGCTAATTATGGTATTACATGGCAGGCACAGATCATTGATAGCATGGTGCAATCCTACGTGCTCAATTCTACTGCCAGTCGTCATAATATGGATGCACTGGCGCAACACTACCTTTTTTACCAAACCGTTAAATATGTAGATATTGCCGGTAAAGGAGTTAAGCAGCTCACGTTTAACCAAATAGATATAGAGCAAGCTGGCCCTTATGCTGCTGAAGATGCAGACATTACCCTAAGGCTGGCGCAGTATTTTTCTGAATGCTTGGCCTTAGAACCAGCATTGGCCGCAGTTTATGACACTATAGAGCGCCCACTGGTAACTGTACTATCACGAATGGAGCGCATAGGTGCTTTGGTTGATGCTAAGGTACTAGGCGAGCAAAGCCAAGTTATTGGTAAGCGACTAATTGAGCTGGAACGGGAGGCATATGAGCTTGCTGGTGAAGTGTTTAATTTGTCATCAACACAGCAGCTAGGTGCAATCTTGTATGAAAAACTGGGTATTCCAGTGACTAAAAAAACGCCTAAAGGAAAGCCATCAACAGCGGAGGCAGTATTGCAGGAGTTGGCTCAAGACTACGAGTTGCCAAAATTGTTATTGGAATACCGCAGCCTTAGTAAACTAAAATCAACCTATACCGATAAGTTACCCCTAGAAATAAACCCTGCCACTGGGCGTATCCATACCTCCTACCACCAGGCAGTGGCGGCCACAGGGCGCTTATCTTCTAGTGATCCAAACCTGCAAAATATTCCCATCCGTAGCAGTGAAGGGCGTCAAATTAGACAGGCGTTCGTGGTGCCTAAGGGGCAAGTTATGGTGGCGGCAGATTATTCACAAATTGAATTGCGCATTATGGCCCACCTTTCTCAAGATGAAGGCTTATTAAATGCCTTTGCTGCTGGGCAGGATGTACATAAGGCTACTGCAGCAGAAGTATTTGGAGTGACTGTTGATCAAGTCAGCAGTGATCAAAGACGCAGTGCGAAAGCCATTAACTTTGGTTTAATTTATGGTATGTCTGCCTTTGGCTTAGCTAAGCAGCTGGGCATTAGCCGTGCCCAAAGCCAAGATTACATTGGTCGTTATTTCACTCGCTATCCTGGGGTGCAAGAATACATGGACGAAACCAAAGCCAAAGCGGCCAGGCAAGGTTATGTAGAAACCCTTTACGGTCGGAGGCTATACTTGCCAGATATTAATGCAAGTAATGGCATTGCTCGTCAAGCTTCAGAGAGAACAGCGATTAATGCGCCAATGCAAGGTACTGCAGCAGATATTATCAAGCGCGCAATGATCAAGGTAGATGAATGGTTAGCGTCTAGTGGCCTAAATGCACGTATGACAATGCAAGTGCATGACGAATTAATTTTTGAAGTGGACGCAGCCCAGGTAGACGCCCTAGTAGCAGGAGTTAAGTCAGCAATGGAAGGTGCTGCAGACCTTTTAGTACCACTCATCGTTGATGTGGGAGTAGGTGATAATTGGGATCAGGCGCATTAATTGCCTAATTTGTTTAAAAAATAAAATGAATTGGAACTAAATGCCCTCACAGGCGTCTGAGTATGTAACTAGCCAAGCGTCATCAACAGTTTACAAAGACGCCTACCCTGAAAATCGTTCCCCTCGGTCTTCAGGGTTTTTTTTGTGCAGGATTTATCCTAGTCCAAGTTTGCCAAACAACAACGCATTGCCCAGCGCCTAATTTTTATGCATTAGGCTCGTTTACATGGCTTGCCATGGCCGTTTCATCCTGGGCTTGGGCCATAGGGCCAGCATTAATAATGGGCTTCATCCAGAGTACTAGCTGGCGTTCTAGATCAGCAATACCATCCCCTTTGGAAGCAGAAAAACTTTGCATGCTGATCAAACCCTCTGGGTGCTCAGGTAAGCCCTTCTTAACCTCTGTCTTAGCGTTCATGACGCCATTTTTTTTGAGCTTGTCTGCCTTAGTGAGCAACAAATGCAGCGGCAGTTCGGAGGCAATACACCAATCAATGATCATACGATCAAATTCTTTTAAAGGATGACGTATATCCATCACTAATACCAAGCCTGATAGGCTTTCGCGCACTTCCAAGTATTGGTTAAGGTGTTTGCGCCATCTTAGTTGCATCGCCACTGGAACCTTAGCGTAACCGTAACCAGGTAGGTCCACCAATCGGCATTGGTCGATGTTAAGATTAAAAAAGTTTAGCAGCTGGGTGCGGCCAGGCGTTTTACTCGTTCTGGCTAAGGCCGGGTTGCGAGTGAGAGCGTTAATAGCACTAGACTTGCCCGCATTAGAACGGCCAGCAAAGGCAACTTCAGAGCCAATATCTTGGGGGCACTCACTGACTTTACTTGCGCTAGTGGTAAATTCGGCAGAGCGAAAATTTAAGTGTTGGATCGTCATAATGTGTATCATCGATAGATTAGATGTCATTTTACATTATTTTTACGAAAATAAACGCTGATAAAAAGGCAATCTGCGCCTCACAACGGTGTTGTGTTATTGAAGTCGGGCCAACTGCGCCCTATAATGGAAGCAATGACTAGTTATATCTTATAAAGTTACAGGAAAACCGATGAAAAAAGTAATTGTATGTTTGATGATCGGCCTTGGTTGGATGGGCTTTGCTCATGCAGCTGGAGACGCAGAATCTGGACAAGGCAAGGTTGCGGTATGCAGTGGTTGTCATGGTGCTGATGGTAATAGCATGATTCCTATGTTTCCCAAGCTTGCAGGGCAAGGTGAACTGTATCTTGTTAATCAGCTAAAAGCCATCCGTGACGGCGCTCGCAATGTGCCACAAATGACAGGCATATTGACAGGTCGTACTGACCAGGACTTGGCAGATATGGGGGCCTTTTATGCCAGTCAAAAAGGCACAGTGGGCGCAACAGACCCAGCGCTGTTTGAGCTAGGCCAACAAATATACCGTGCAGGCATTGCTCCTAAGGGTGTTGCTGCATGTGCAGCTTGCCATTCGCCAACAGGTGGTGGAAATGCACAAGCAGGCTTCCCTGCTTTGGGTGGGCAGCACGCAAATTATATCGTCAGTCAGCTCAAGGCATACCGCACAGAAACACGCAACAATGGTCAGGCGATCATGATGCAGCAAGTTGCAGCGTTGATGAGTGATAAAGAAATTGAAGCAGTGGCAAGCTATATCCAAGGCTTATCGGAATAATTGAGTAAGGTAAACGAAAAAGGTGGCTAAGGCCGCCTTTTTTACCTTTTGGATTTAGCGTGTGTAAAGACACCGTAAACGAGCTCGCACTTACTAGCTTAAACGTTAGTATTAAGCCTTAAAGATCAATTAGGATTTAAATTATGTTGAAAAAAATCGCCACTATCATCGCCTTAGTTAGCTTGCCCATGTTTGTTTTGGCCGCAGACTACAAAGCTGGAACACACTATGTTGTGTTGGATAAGCCCATCAGTTCATCGCGCACCGAAACCATCGTGGTTAACGAGTTTTTTGGCTACACCTGCCCACATTGTAATGAATTTGAACCACAGCTGCATCGCTGGGCTGGCAAGCAAACTGATGATGTAACCTTTATGCCTATTCCTGTAGTTTTTGGCCGGAGCTGGGAGCCGTATGCTAAGGCTTATTTTGTGGCGCTTAACTTAGGCGTGCTAGAGCAGACACATCAAGCCATGTATGACGCTGTGCATATTGACGAGCGACGCATGACTAATCGGCAAGCATTAGCTGGCTTCTTTTCCGAACATGGTGTCAGCAAAGCTGATTTTGATAGTGCTTATGATTCCTTTGATCTACAAAATAAGCTACGTCAAGGTAGTCGTCTCGCTGCCCAGGCTCAAATCACGGGTGTGCCTTCCATGTTGGTCAATGGCAAGTACATGGTCAATGCAACATTAGCCGGTAGCAAGGAAGGTATGCTTGCAGTTGTCGATTATCTAGTTGCGCTAGAAAATAAATAAGCTTGATTAAGGCCACGACAAGGCCATAGCAGCAAGGTAGAATGGGGTCAAAGAGTATAAAAGCCTAAGTTTTTAAATGGACATGCAAGCACATGAGTGATCAAGGCCCCAAGCCAACCACACACTTTGGTTTTAAAGAAGTCCCTACAGGTGACAAGGTCAGCAGGGTCGCTGGCGTGTTTCACTCTGTAGCAGCCAAATATGACGTGATGAATGACCTCATGTCGATGGGTATCCACCGCTTGTGGAAGCGCCAAACCATAGAAATGAGTGGCGTTAGGACAGGCGACGCTGTGTTAGACCTTGCTGGTGGTACCGGAGACCTTACCATACGATTCAGTCATTTGGTTGGGCCAGAAGGCCGAGTTGTTTTAGCTGATATTAATGAGTCAATGATTAAGGTTGGGCGTGACCGCCTAATTGATAAAGGCATCGTTGGTAACGTAAGTTATGTACAAGCCAATGCGGAAGCGCTGCCCTTCCCAGACAACACCTTTGACTGCATAACCATTGCCTTTGGGTTGCGTAATGTGACTGATAAAGATAAGGCCTTGGTGTCAATGTGCCGAGTATTGAAGCCCGGCGGACGCTTACTCGTGTTGGAATTCTCTAAAACTGATAATCCACTGCTGACAAAAGTATATGATACTTATTCGTTCAATATTTTACCAAAGATTGGCAAACTCATTGCCGATGACGAGGACAGCTATCGTTACTTGGCAGAATCTATTCGCATGCACCCAGACCAAGCCACCCTTAAGGGTATGATGGAAAACGCAGGATTAGTTAACTGCCGCTTTCACAACATGACGGGTGGAATTGTGGCTTTGCATTACGGCGTTAAGCCGTAAGCAGTGGAAAGATAAGCAACCCATGAAAGCAATTCTGCGCGGTCTCTCTATTCTTCGTGTGATCATTCGGTATCGCCTAGATCTCCCACTGTTAGGCTATGCATTGCCACTGCCAGTGCGGTTGGTACTGTGGTGTATGCCATGGCGCCTGTTAGTTCGTGTGCGAGGGCCTGTTTCTCAGCGTATACGTTTGGCATTGATTGATTTGGGCCCAGTATTTGTTAAATTTGGTCAGTTGTTGTCTACTCGTAGAGATATGTTGGATGACGATTTAGCAGAGCAGCTGGCAACACTACTTGATAAAGTTCCTCCCTTTGACAGCCAAGAATCCAAACGCCTCATAGAGCAAGCTTTAAAGCAAAGTGTCACTCAGGCTTTTGCAGAATTTGATGATGTACCACTTGCCTCTGCTTCTGTAGCGCAGGTTCATAGTGCTCGGTTAGTCACTGGCGAATCAGTTGTCGTGAAAATAATCCGTCCAGGCATTAAGCTGACCATTGAGCGAGATTTACGCTTGATGCGTCTATTGGCAAAGTGGGTCAATGCAACGGTTCCAGACCTTCGTCGCCTGCGCCTACAAGGTGTTATTGATGAATACGAAAAGACTATTTTAGACGAACTAGACTTGCAGCGTGAAGCGGGTAATGCCAGCCAACTTAGGCGCAATTTTGACAACTCTAACCTGTTGTATATCCCCAAAATTTATTGGGACTTGAGTAACCCTTCGGTGTTGGTACAAGAGCGTATTTTTGGACTGCGTGTTAACGATATTGAAGCCATTGAAAATGCGGGCATAAGTCGCCAAGAGCTGGCTAAGCGTGGAGTTGAAATTTTCTTCACTCAAGTGTTCCGGGACAGTTTTTTCCATGCAGATATGCACCCAGGCAAC
>DCAT01000154.1:36301-36907 GCA_002312935.1 Oceanospirillaceae bacterium UBA1126
ATCGTCGGCAGTCTAACTCAAGAGGATCAGGCGTATTTGGCCCGTATATTGTTAGCCTTTTTTAACCGTGACTATCGCCAAATTGCTCAGTTGCATGTGGACTGCGGCTGGTTACCAGCAGACACAAAAGTACATGAATTTGAAGCTGCTATTCGTGGCGTGAGTGAGCCCATATTTTCAAAACCTTTGGCAGAAATTTCCTTTGCTCAGGTGTTACTTGGTCTATTTCAGACGGCTCGTCGGTTTAATATGCAGGTCCAGCCGCAGTTGGTGCTGTTGCAAAAAACTATGCTCAACATAGAAGGCTTGGGTCGCCAACTTTATCCACAATTGAATCTGTGGGAAACAGCTCAGCCAATTCTAGAGCAGTGGTTTAAACGCCAAGTAAGCCCTAAGCAAGTGTACCTTCAGCTGAAACAAGAATGGCCAGACTTGGCGCAGCAGTTGCCCCATTTACCCGGTCTGATTCATGCTGCTTTGCAGCAAGCGGCTAGACCTCTTCCCCCGCTCCATATCTCCACAGAAGCGCCTAAGGGAAAAGGGCATTGGAGTGGGTTGATTGGTTTGGTGCTTTTTATAGGGGCCGCTGTGTTACATCCTATCCCC
>DCAT01000161.1:0-7232 GCA_002312935.1 Oceanospirillaceae bacterium UBA1126
CCAAAAAACCCTTTTTGCATAATAACTAAGGCATAAACTGGAGCGAGAATCATAGCCAAGGCCGCCAGTGAAGCAGCCCAAGGCTCTATTTGGAATACCCCTAGCAAGATCATGAACTCACCAATAAAGTTTGCTAGACCAGGCAAACCTAGAGCGGCCACTGCAAACACCATACTTAAGGTAGCCAGCTTAGGCATGAGGGCCCATAAACCACCCATTTGATCCAAGGCGCGGGTATGCAAGCGCTGTTGCAATAAACCAGCAATGGCAAATAGTCCTGCAGAGCTCAACCCATGCCCCACCATTTGCATCAAAGTACCCTGTAAACTGAGCTGGTTCCAGGCAAATATTCCTAAGCTTACAAAACCCATATGGCTAATGGAGGTGTAGGCAATGAGGCGTTTAAGGTCATTTTGGGCAAAGGCTAATTTGGCTGCATAGAGCACGCTTAACACCCCTAAACCCATGGCAATGGGTGCAAAAGCTAGCGCGGCATCTGGAAACAAAGGCCACACAAAACGCAACAAACCATAAGCCCCTGTTTTTAATAAAATACCGGCTAACAATATGCTGCCTGGCGTGGGTGCTTGGGTATGCGCGTCAGGTAGCCAATTGTGCACTGGTAGACCAGGCAATTTGACTAAGAAAGCCACATAAAAACCCAGCATCAACCACATGCCCATGCTGCCACTGGTATCAGTTTGGGTTAGAGTGAACCAAGAAAAACTCCATAAGCCAGTTTGCTGCTGGTTTAATAATACCAGACCCACCATGGCAACCAGCATTAATAAGCTACTGGCTTGGGTATAGATAAAAAATTTGGTGGCAGCAAAGCGTCGCTCTTCATGACCCCAGATGGCAATAATGAGGAACATAGGCACTAGCATAACTTCCCAAAAAACAAAGAAAAGGAATAAATCTAAGGCACTAAACACTCCCACAACACCGGCTAAAGTAAAAAGAAAATTAAGATAAAACAAGCCGCAACGATGGTTGATTTCATGCCAAGCAGATAATAACGCCACATAGCCCAATACCAGTGTTAAGCCAATGAGGACTAGGCTTAAACCATCAGTGGCCAACAATAAATGAACACCAAAGCGCTCAATCCATGGCCAGTCTGTATGTATTATCCACAGTGAGGTAGATAGTGAGTTTGTGCTATCAAGCCAAAGGCTAGTGTAAAATATGCTGGCCACTAGCAAGCTAGCCAAACTAAGCCAACGGCTGGCAACCGGGGATTTGTGCCCCATCATCAAGGCCAATACCCCCCCACCTAATAAGCTAATTATAATGCCAAGAAGTTGCATCGCGTTTATTCCCCCATAGCCTTATTTACCTACCGTACTGATTGCCAAGGCCAATATAATAATAGCGGCACTAGCTAAGGTGGCAATATAGACGCGTAACTGACCATTTTGTAATTGGCTAAACAATCTGTGTAAAAAGCGGCTTAGCTGTATCAACAATGTGGGTAGTCCATCAATAATATCGTTGCGGTTCACCTGGGCCAAGGATGTAAAAGGGGTTAAGAAGAGACGTCTGTAAAGGCCATCAAACCCCCAGCCTTGGAACCAGAATTGGCGGAGTCTTTGCCAATGGGCTAATCGTAAAGCCTGCCATTTGTGGCGCACATATACTTGATAGGCAATACCAATGCCCAGCAATGGTAATCCAATAGCCACTACTATAGTCCACATGGGTGGGTGGCCCGCAGGTGACGATGGCAACACGTCACCTGCGGGTAATACAAACCAACCAGCGATCAAAGATAAGGTGGCCAAAATAATTAGGGGAGGATGGAACTGCCAACCTTTGGGTTCGTGGGGCTGCGCTTTTTCAGCCCCAAAGAACACTAAAAATAATAATCGAAAACTATAGATAGCGGTAATAAACGCCCCTAAAACGCCACCAGCCCAAAACCAAGGGCCATACCTAGGTAATTGCCAACTGGCATTGAGTATGGCTTCTTTGCTAAAGAACCCCGATGTTGGTGGCAGGGCTACCAAACAAGCGCTGCCAATGACAAAGCACCAAAAAGGCACTGGCAATTGGCGCCGTAAGCCACCCATCAAGCGGATATCTTGCTCATGGTGTAGGGCTAATATAATTGAACCGGCGGTCATAAATAATAACGCTTTAAAAAGAGCATGGGTCATCAAGTGAAAAATACTCTCACTCCAGGCGCCCACACCTAAAGCAAAAAACATATACCCAATTTGGCTCATAGTTGAGTATGCAAGAACCCGTTTAATGTCAGTTTGGTTAAGGGCGGTGAAACCAGAAATTAATAAGGTAAAAAGGCCTATAAATGCTACTGCCAACAACACATCTGGAGCTTGCAAAAAGACACCATGAGTGCGGGCAATAAGATAAACTCCTGCCGTTACCATGGTCGCTGCATGGATTAACGCGCTCACTGGCGTGGGGCCGGCCATAGCGTCTGGCAACCAAATATGCAGTGGTAACTGTGCCGACTTACCCACAGCACCAGCCAGTAAAAGAGTGGCAATGAGAGTGGGTTGGTTAGCACCCATCACAAATTTTTCAGGGGCTAACACCATGATGGAGGGTAAGTCTAAGGTGCCTAACTCACGGTATAATAGGAATAAGCCTATGGCAAACGCTGTGTCACCGACTCGCGTCACAATAAACGCTTTGCGAGCGGCATAGCCATTAGCTGGATCTTGGTACCAGAAGCCAATGAGCAAAAAGCTACAAACTCCCACACCTTCCCAACCTAAAAACAACAATACCAAGTTGTCTGCCAAAACCAGCATCAACATGGCGGCTACAAATAGATTCATATAGGCAAAAAAGCGCTGATAATCAGGGTCTTGCCACATGTAACCAGAGGCATACCAGTGGATTAAACTACCTACACCGGTGACCACAAACAACATACTTAAAGACAGGCCATCTAAGTAGAGCCCAAAACTCACCTCAAGCTCCCCTGCAGTGAACCAAGGCCATAGTTCTACTTGGTAGGTTTGGGCTGCGCCTGGGCTATAAAAATCAAGTGCCACCCAAAGCGTAACTAAAGCCGCTATGGCTATCGAACCCACACCAATTAGTCGCGCTAGTGAGCGGGTAAAACGGCCATGCCCCAGAACTAACAGGAAAAAGCCAACTAAAGGTAAACCCGGGATAAGCCACAATTGATGCATCACCTTCTCCTAGCCTCGCAACTTGTTCAATTGATCTACATCAACGCTGTTATGGTGACGAAATAGCAGCAAAGTAAGGCCCAAACCCACGGCAACCTCTGCTGCACCTAAGGTAATTACCGCAAGAAACATAATCTGCCCTTCGGCCTGATCCCATGCGGAGCCAGCAGCAATAAATGCAAGCGCAGAGGCATTAAGCATGACCTCGATAGAGATCATCATAAACAACAGATTACGCCGCACCATAACACCCACTAGGCCTAGGCAAAATAAAATACCGGCTAATATAATTGCATGATCTATGTATTGATTATCCATTACCAGCCTCATCTAAGGTGTTCTGATCCATAGGAGAAGGCATTTTACGTGCGATATGGAAGGCACCAATAAGTCCAGATAAGAGTAGGAATGACGCCAACTCTACTACCAGCACATAAGGGCCAAATAGGGCTATGCCAACATCTTTTACCGCCACACCGTGGACACCATAGGGCTGCAAAGGGTGCTCGCTATTCATCCCTAACAACAGCAAAGTGAGTAAGATAAATGCCAGTATCGAAGGTATTATCCAACCTCTGGCTGGCAGCCAAGCCGCTTCAAGCGCTGCAGACCTTTGGCCTTGGTTGAGCATCATGACAACAAATACAAATAGAATCATCACGGCACCAGCATAAACAATGACTTCTAAAGCAGCAGCAAATGCTGCACCTAAGAGGTAAAAAATAATGGCTAAGGACAAGGACGAAACAATTAAATATAACAAAGCATGCACGGCATTGTGACGACTAATCATAAGTAGAGTGGCCACCACAGTGACCCCACAACTTGCATAAAATACAATACTGTAGAGGTAGGCCCAGATCATGTTCCTTCTCCTGGCTGATAAGTTAATGTGGGGTTATGGCAACAAACTTTTTATATTCACCGGTTGTGCTTCTTGGCTACCAGCCCCTTTAGCGCGACCCGACACGGCCTTGCCACACATCTCATAAAAATTGTAATCAGGGTGTTTTCCGGGGCCATCAATCAGTAAATGTTGTTTTTCATAAACCAGACTTTGGCGGTCATACTCTGCCAGTTCAAAATCTTGAGTAAGTTGAATAGCATAGGTTGGGCAGGCTTCTTCACATAACCCACAAAATACACAGCGAGAAAAGTTAATACGGAAGTATTCAGCGGACCAACGGCCACTCTCATCTTCGGTTTTTTGTAACGATATACAATCTGTTGGGCAAGCACTTGCGCATAAGTTACAGGCCACACAACGCTCTTCACCTGTGGGGTCTCTAGTCAGTACAATACGACCCCGAAAGCGGGGTGCCAAATAAGGCATTTGTTCTGGGTATTCAACCGTATCGGCTTTGGTGAAGGTATGGGAAGCCACCTTCACTAAGGTTACAATATTACTGTAAAAATAATCCCAAACAATATATCCACGGTGGACAAGACCTGTCTTTTGTTGCATAAAATCTTACCTCCTATATTAGTATTAACGCACCGGTAATAACCAAGTTGAGTAGTGACAAGGGCAGCATGAATTTCCAGCCAAAAGCCATTAGTTGGTCATACCTAGGGCGTGGTAATGATCCTCTAATTAAAATCATCAGTAGCACTAAAGTAATAGTTTTAAGCAAAAACCACGCTAGTGGAGGGAGCCAGTGTGGCCCCAACCAGCCACCAAAAAATAACACTGTGATCATCGCCGCACTCATGAGCACACTGACATATTCACCGATAAAAAACATAGCAAACTTCATGCCTGAATATTCTGTATGAAAACCTGCAGTGAGCTCATGTTCTGCTTCTGGCAAATCAAAGGGGGTGCGATGGCTTTCGGCAATGCCTGCCATAAAAAAGATAAAGAAGCCGATTATTTGTGGCCCAATAAACCATCCATCAACTTGAGCCAACACCAACTCACGTAAGTTAAAGGTGCCAGCAAGCATGACGACACCCATGAGAGATAGGCCCATGAATACTTCATAGCTAACCATCTGTGCCGCCGCCCGCAAGCCACCTAACATGGCGTATTTATTATCTGAAGCATATGCACCAAACATGACTGCATAAACTCCCAAGGAGGTCATGGCAAGGAAGAATAGTAAACCAATGTTTAAATCTACTATGCCAACACCTGGCGCCATGGGGATTACCGCGAATGCTGCCACCACCACAAACATTGCAAAGGCTGGAGCGACAATGAAGACGAGTCGATCAGCAAAAGGTGGTACCCAATCTTGTTTCATTAATAACTTAATCATGTCAGCGACAATCTGCAAGGTGCCAAAAGGACCAACACGGTTGGGGCCATAGCGATCTTGCCAGATTCCTAATAAGCGCCGTTCAAGCCAGGTAAGTAAGGCCGCCCCAAACACCACACATAAAAGGATGAGCACCACGTTAAGTAAGCTATTCACCAGAGGGTCCATATTAAGTCGCCTCTTCTGTTACGGCGCTAAGCTTCACTGCTGCAGGTAAATGACCTACGCTGATGGACGCTTGGTAATGGCCAGGTAACAATAGTAAATCCATTGCCATCGACGCGTCCAAGGTTAACGGTAGGCGCCACTGTACTTGTGCTAATTCAACACAAACTTCAAGCACTTCTGTTAAGCCCATTTGAGCAGCAGTTTGCGGGTGTATACGGGCGCTCAGGATGGCACTACGTTGCCTTAGGGCGGTGCTTAAATGACTTGCTTGGTCGCTTGCAAACAGATGACTCTGGCTGTGAGCCAGAATTTGCCCAGCACCAATAGTAATACTAGGAATAGGGGTACTTGAGATTAAAGGCAAACCTTGCAGACCATCAAATAGCCTCAGACCCGCTTCACCACCCTTGAGGGGACCATTTATTTCTTCCTGAAATTTGTTGATAGCTTCGTTGGAGTTCCAGCCTGGGCTCCATACTTGTGGCATCAGTGCACTTGGTTTATTAATGGGCGTGCCCTCCATGGTATAGCCCAAAGCCGAATCTAAGTCCTCTGGTTGTTTGGCTTCACTAACGCTTTCATGAGCATGCAGACTAGTTCGCCCAGACGCTCTATGACTTTGGCGGGGAATCTTCATTCCGGCAACTCGGAAATCTGCGTTAGGTGCAACGTTACTCCAGTGACTAAAGAGGCCCCCTTGCTGGCTAACTAGGCTGCACACATGATCGAACTTTGTGCAGTTGGCTAGTTGTGTAACAGAAGCGCTAGGGTCTCCGGTTTGACTCACCATTTTTGCTAAAGTTGCCAAGCTGCGCCAGGCATCTGCCCGTCCCTGCTTGTCATGCACGGCAAAGAAACGCTGGGCACGGCCCTCATTATTTATGTAAGTACCTTCAGTTTCAAACGCATTAGCACAGGCGATAACGACATCGGCTTTCTTGCTGGTAGCGCTTGGCAAGTGATCCAGCACAATTAAATGCCGCAAATTGTCGCACATAGCCCCAGCCTCAGTGGATAGAGCAAACAGATCAGCTTGTAAAACGATCAGAGCGCTGGCAGTGCTTTGTTGCTGTAATCGAAGACTCAAATCACCCACGTGCTTAGCGTTTTGATTGAGTATGCCTAAACCCATACTGTTAGCGGCCTCTAAACAATAACTTAACCAAGCTTGGGTGCCGCTATTTCGACCCAAAGCCAAGGCCAATTGTGCTGCCCTATCAATTAATTCAGGACTCTGGCTGCTGGAACCACTGATCACCAGTGGACGTTTTGTGCCAGCCAGCAAAGTGAGGCTTCGCTGCACTTGGCCGTGCAATTTGGTTGATAGTTGTGCACTATCCAACGTGCCATCAATAGCACTCGTTAAGGCCTGAGCATAGCCACACATTTCTTCTGGGGTAAGTTGCAAACATAGGCTACTAATATCGTCTAACCCCGTAGATGCCGTGGTAACACTGATAATAGGGCTAAGTTGGTTTTGTGTATGAATGCGGACTGGCTCGTCTTGCCAGTTGGGAATACCAATGGCAGCAGCCCTGGCAAAGCCTAGGTTACGACTTGCTTGGCGCACACTTAAGGCCATACGTGGTGCTGTATGTAATAGGTCTTCGCCAATAATAATAATGGCATCGGCTTT
>DCAT01000161.1:7527-30888 GCA_002312935.1 Oceanospirillaceae bacterium UBA1126
GAATAATAATGGCATCGGCTTGTTCGATTTGCTTTAGGCTTGGGCTATGAAGGTTGGTCTGTGTGAGGTGATGCAGTACATGAGTTTGAATAGCATCTTGCACAGCATTATGCCCAGCATAAAAATTAGCCTTGCCAACTAAACTTTTCAACCCAAAATTCTCTTCTACCGAGGCCCGAGGTGAGCCCAAACCAAAGACATTTTCAGCCCCTAATTCATTAATAATTTGGGCCACATAGTCTAATGCATCAGCGTTATCACAAGTCACCTTTTCAGATTCACCCAGCGGCTGCACTTGGGCTTGATACAAGCCTTGTTCACTATTGCTGTGGGCAAAACCATAGCGGCCTTTATCACAGATAAAATATCCATTCACTTGGCTATGGTAGCGATTAGTGACCCGTTTAACTCGACCTTCGCGTTCACCGACGGACAAGTTACACCCTAAGCTACAATGGCTACAAATGCTGGGTGCTGATTGTAAATCCCACTTACGAGTGTAACTGTCACTCAATGCTTTGTCGTAAAACACCCCCGTGGGACAAACTTCAGCTAAATTGCCACTAAAGTGACTGCTTAAACAACCGTCTTCATGGCGTCCAAAATACACATTTTCCTTGCTGCCAAGGACCACTAAATCATCACCACCAGCGTAATCTTGGTAAAATCTCACACATCGATAGCAGCTAATGCAGCGGTTCATTTCATGGCCAACACAAGGGCCTAAATCTTGGTTATGGTAGGTTTTTTTAGCCCCTTTATAGCGTCTTTGAGTGTGCCCAGATTGCAGTGTCATGTCTTGTAAATGACATTCGCCACCCTCCTCACATACGGGGCAATCGTGGGGGTGATTGGCCATGGTAACTTCAATACATTGCTGGCGGAATTCGCTAGCCATAGGTGCTGACAGGCTTACACGCATGCCTTCAGTAACTGGGGTCATACAAGCCATAACCATGCGGCCCCGCTGATCTTCAACATCTAGATACAGCTGCACTGCGCACTGGCGACACGAGCCTACTGAACCTAAAGCTGGATGCCAGCAAAAATAAGGCAGATCTTTGGCCAAGCCAAGGCACGCCTCTAGCAAGTGGCCTCCAGCCTTTACCTTGTAGGCAGAACCGTCGACATATATGGTGACAAGATTATCTGTTGTGGCGTTCATAATATGGCCTCTTTTTTTAACCCATTAAGAGGCTTAGGTGAATTACCATGGGGGCAACACGCCTGGTCAATATGGGCTACAAAATCGTCACGAAAATACTTAAGAGCACTTTGCAACGGTTCTGCCGCACCTGGAGCTAAGGCACAAAAAGTGTTGCCAATACCAATGTAGCCACACAGTTGTAATAGATGCTCAAGGTCTTCATGCTGGCCCCGACCTGCTTCTAAGTCAGTTAGAATTTGTCTAATAAAAGGTAAGCCATTACGACAGGGAGTACACCAGCCACAAGATTCTTGGGCAAAGAATTGAATTAAATTAAGTACCATGCCCACCACGCATGTTTGGTCGTCGAGTAAAATCATTGTGCCAGTGCCCATACGACTGCCAGCGTGTTGAATGGTGCCATAGTCCATAGCTAAGTTTATGTGCTCTTCTGTGAGGAAATCTGTGGAGCCACCCCCAGGTAAAAAGCCTCGCAATTTAACGCCGTCCTGCATCCCTCCAGCCATGGCAATAATATCGGCTACCTTGGTGCCAATAGGCAACTCCCAGCAGCCTGGATTTTTTACCCGACCACTAACCCCATAAATTTTGGTGCCATTGTCATCACCCAAACCTAAGTTGGCAAACCAATCAATGCCGTGATAGAGAATATGTGGCAAGTTGCATAAGGTTTCGGTGTTATTGACCACAGTAGGCCGACCAAATAAGCCACTAACCTGGGGAAAAGGTGGCTTAAAGCGAGGCTGCGCACGCCTCCCTTCAAGGGAGTTAATAAGGGCAGTTTCTTCACCACAAATATAGCGCCCTGCGCTAGTATGTAAAAGCATGGTTAAACTAAAACCTGCCTCATTAAGTTGCTCACCAAGTAAACCAGCAGCGTTTGCCTCATCAATGGCATGCTGCAAACGCTCAGCACACAAGTCATAATCTGCACGTAGAAAAATAAACGCCGTGTCTGCCTGTACTGCGTAAGCTGCGATAGCTAGGCCTTCGATCAACTGGTGGGGATCATGTTCCATTAACCAGCGATCCTTAAATGTGCCAGGCTCCATTTCATCAGCATTACAAATGACATAACGCTGGCCTGGCAGTTTTTCTAGTGGCGGTACAAAACTCCATTTTAGGCCAGCCGAAAACCCTGCTCCACCGCGGCCGCGCAGATTTGCATTTTTCACCCAGTCCACCACCTCACTGGGGCTCATAGATAAGGCTTTGGTAAGCCCCTGATAGCCATAATTTGATTGATACTCAGCTAGAGTTGTGACACTACCATCAGCTTTAATGTGTTGGCTTAAAGGTTGGTTTATCGTTTGAATATCGGTCATTAGGTCTGCTCCTGTGCCCGACGCACCAGAAGAATGAGCGATGCAGGGGTTAATTGACGCGTCAGTTGATCGTCCACTATTGCCACAGGCGCATGATCACAAGCCCCTAGGCACGGAGTTGGCAAAAGTGTGATAGCGCCATCAGGTGTGGTCTCACCTAAGGCAATGTTTAATTCTTGGGTCACTGCTTGGGCCAAGCCTTGATAACCCATAATCCAACAACTGACACTGTCACAGATAGAAATTACTGTTCTGCCCACAGGTTGGCGATAAATTTTATTATAAAATGTCGCTACTGAATCGACCTCATCAGGGCTCATTTTTAGACGTTGGGCAATGGCTTTCACCTTGCCATCAGATACCCATCCTTGCTGTTGTTGGACAATTTTTAAGGCCTCAATCGTAGCCGCTTGGGGCTGTGGATAATGATGTATTTGCGCAGCGATAGCGGTTTCCTCATGCTCGTTAAGCGGCTCAATTTTAAGCCGCCAATCAGCGCAATGGGTGGCAGCATCAGTAGCGATTATTGGTGTCATCAATGCTCCTTAACGGTCCACGTCGGCCATAACAAAGTCAATACTGGCTATGATGGCGATCATGTCAGCTACCATCATGCCTCGACTCATGGTTGGAATCATCTGCAGATGGGCAAAAGATGGAGTGCGAATACGTGTGCGATAAGAGGTAGTGCTGCCATCACTGACTAAGTAATAACTGTTTAAACCCTTAGCAGCCTCAATAGGCAAACATACTTCTCCTGCTGGAATAGCTGGCCCCCAGCTGGAGTGCACAAAATGATGAATCAAGGTCTCAATATCTTGCATAGTACGCTCTTTGGGTGGCGGCGTAGTCATTGGGTGGTCGGCCTTATATGGGCCTTCTGGCATGTGGTCTACGCATTGTTGGATGATGCGCAGACTTTGGCGAATTTCTTGTAACCGCACCATTGCTCGATCATAACAGTCACCATTGCTACCTAATGGAATATCAAAATCAAAGTTTTCGTAACCGCTATAGGGCATGCGCTTACGCATATCCCAATTGTACCCTGTGGCCCTTAAGCCGCCGCCAGTGACACCCCAGTCGATGGCTTCTGCACTGGTATATCGGCCCACACCCACGGTTCGTTGTTTAATAATACGATTGTCGAGCACCATTTTTTGGTACTCATCTAAGCGTTTGGGCATGCGTACTAAAAACTCCCGCATCATTGCATCCCAGCCTTGGGGGAGGTCTTGTGCAACACCACCAATACGGAACCAGCTAGGGTGCATGCGACCGCCAGTGATGGCTTCGATGATGCCAAAGAGCATTTCACGATCAGCAAAAATATAAAAAATAGGTGACATTTGTCCAATATCTTGAGCAAAGGTACCAAAAAATAAGAAATGGCTTTGAATACGGAAGCATTCACACAACATGACCCGAATAGTTTCCACCCGTTGTGACACCTTAATGCCAGCAAGCTTTTCTACTCCCATGACATAAGGCAAGTTATTCATTACCCCGCCAAGGTAGTCAATGCGGTCGGTGTAGGGCATATAGGTGTGCCAAGCTTGGCGCTCCCCCATTTTTTCTGCACCCCGATGGTGGTAGCCTATATCAGCCACCGCATCTACTACTTCTTCACCATTAAGTTGCACCGCTATGCGGAACACGCCATGCACACTAGGGTGGTTAGGGCCCATGTTGAGAAACATATAATCAGTATTTTTTCCCTCGCGTTTCATTCCCCATTGTTCAGGTACAAAACGCAACGCCTCTTGCTCTTCGTCTTGCATTTGGTCATTAATACTAAAGGGCTCCATTTCTGTAGCGCGGGCTGGATGCTCCTTGCGCAGTGGGTGGCCTTTCCAAGTGGGTGGAATAATGAGTGGGTATAAATTTGGGTGGCCAACAAAATCGATACCAAACATGTCGTGACACTCTCGTTCATACCAATTGGCGTTAGGCCACAAATTACACTGGCTGTCGATACGTAGCTGAGCGTCCATCAACGCCACCTTAATGCGTAAAAAGGTGTTGCCAGTTAGACTTAATACTTGATATACCACGGTAAAGTCACTTGGGGGTTGGCCTTCGCGGTGACTGCGCACACGTTCATCAATAGCGGTGAGGTCATACAACATGGCGTAGCCAGGGTGTAACTCATGCTTGCAATAACGTAACAGGGCGCCTACATGACGGGCATCTACCCAAACGCTGGGGATTCCATCAGCAGTGTTTTGTTCAATTAAAGGATAAGGGAATTGTTGTTTTAGCAGTAACACAAGGCCAGCATCACCCATGGCGCAGGTGTTGGACTGGAGTAAAGGCCCACTCATAACAATTAAACCCGATCCGGGTTAGGTAAATGGGTCATGCGAATACGCTCTGGGGTACGCAGATCACGTTGCGAAGGCATTGAGGGCTTTTCTACCCCGTCAGGCCCTAACACCCAGCTTAACGGCCTATTTTCATGTCGAATTGCATCTTGTAATAACATTAAACCCTGTAACAGGGCTTCTGGCCGGGGTGGGCAACCCGGTACATACACATCTACGGGAAGGAACTTATCAACGCCCTGTACCACGCTATAAATATCATATAACCCGCCTGAATTAGCGCAGGAGCCCATGGAAATAACCCATTTAGGTTCTAAAAGTTGCTCATAGAGACGTTGAATAACAGGTGCCATTTTGCGAAAAACAGTGCCAGAAATCACCATTACATCAGCTTGGCGGGGTGTGGCGCGGATAACTTCTGCACCAAAACGGCCAATATCATGGCGCGACGTAAAAGCGGTGGCCATTTCTACGTAACAACAGGAAAGACCAAAATTAAACGGCCAAAGAGAATTGCTCTGCCCCCATGCCACCAAGTCTTTAACCTTGCCCAACACTAAACTGTCTTCCACCGACTGGGCAAAGCTCTGGTCTTGTGACGTAATAAGGTTAGCGCCATAGGCACTGGATTTTAGCTTCGGCATAACAATCCCAGGACTCTTTTAGAGCCAGTTATTATTTTATTACACATTGCGTGCCGGTAGTTTAAGTTAAAAATCCAGCAATTAGCGTGCGTCCAAGTTGCGTAAATCGAGTTTTTGTCTGCTGGTGCGCCAGTCTAGTGCGCCAAGGCGCCACAGGTAAATTAGCGCTGCAAACAAAATAAGTATGAAGATTAGAGCTTCACTAAAGCCTAACCAGCCAGTTTCCTTAACGGCCACGGCCCAGGCAAAAAGAAACACTACCTCTAAGTCAAAGATGACAAAGAAAATGGCAAATAAGTAAAAGGGGATAGGCATGCGAATGTGGGTAGATCCTGCAGGTACAATGCCACACTCATAGGGTTCGTTAACCGCCCGCGACACTCTGCGGCCACCCAGCAAGGCTGGCAGTGTCAGCATTAGCCCGATTAGGCCTGCCACCATTATCAAAAACAGTGCCAAGGGCCAAATTTGGCTCATTAACTCCTCTCCATAGGTCATATTTACTGCCTTTCACCAAAAGTAGAGATAAAAAAACTAAAAATATATGGGCAAAATAACTGCTGTTCAACTAGCTAAAAACTCATCGATGCTAGTACCACAAGATGTCAATTAGTATAGAAGAGAAAAATACTATTTTGCAACTTATTCATTACGCCCCTTTTATTATTACATTTTTATCATATAAAACAATAGCTTAACTTATTTTTAAAAAAGACTCATTTAATTTAACAAATTGACTAACACTAAAAAGTGGCGTAATAGTGGATCCACTGCCATTGATTTATGCTTTGGGAGCAACTCAATAAAGGAGTTTTCTACCGTGTTAAACTCAATCAATATTAAAGAATTCATGTCAGTCAACCCACTGACCTTTGCGCCTGCTACTCACATCATGGATGCCATTCATGAAATGTTAGTTCGAAAAGTAACAGGTGGGACCGTATTGGATGACCAAGGCAGAGTTGTCGGAGTTATTTCAGAATTAGACTTACTGGACAAGTTAGAGCAAATAGCCTACTACCAAGAAGGTGACGCTTGTATTGGAGATTTAATGTGCAGTGAAGTAGACGTGTTGCCTTTGCAAACTACATTATTTGAGGCAGCACGTACTTTAACTCAACATAAGCGTCGGCGTATGCCTGTAGTGGACAACGGCCTCTTTGTTGGCCAAATTAGCTGCCGTAGTATCTTACAAGCGTTTAAAGACTCCGTGTTAGCCCATGACAAAAAAGAGGATTAACCATGCTAATTGAAGGGGGTAATTATGCCTTCGTTGATGATGTCTAGTATTCTCTAAGCAGGGCTAAAATAAGGGCCCTATTATTATCAAAATTAACAAAATTGGGGCCCAAACGCCCTCTTTGAGAAAGCAATTCACTGGTCTAAGGCAACACCCTTCCTAAAGGAATTTATATTGTTACCTCATGCGTCTAAACGTCACCAGAGTACTCACCTCGTGCAGGATAATCATTAGCAATAGCAAAATCTAATGCACCTAACAATTCAGCAAAATGGGGCCGAGCGAAGGGCATCGTTTGTGTTGATCCATAATAAAGTGACTGATCTGGGCTTACTAAAAATAGCCCAGGTTCAGAAAATAACGCAGGTTCTTCAATGCCAATGGACGTTTTTCCCCTAGAGGTAGAAATATAAAGCCCCCATTCTTTAGCCGTAGCAAGGCTCATACCATAACCAAACTGAAGACTCTCACCTGGAACTTTGTCTGCCATTTGCCGAGTGCGTTCTTCGCCATCTGAACTGATTGCAATACAACTCACACCTCTTTTTGCAAATTCTGCGACATGGCGCTGAAAATCAATCAGCTGTTTTGCGCAAATTGGACAATGCAAACCTCGGTAAAAACAGATGACAACGCCTCGTTCTGCAATATCAGTAGATAGATTAAATGTACCATGATCCAAGGTCTCTAATGTAAGATTTGGGGTTTTTTGACGTGGTAATAACATGTTGTCTTCTCTTTTCCGTGGTGTATTTTACGGTTACTATAACTGATATTATTATCATATAAATACGATTTAATGGATTAAAACACCGATATGTCCGAATTTGACCGCCTTTCGTCTCTGATCAACCGGTTTTCTTTAAAGGTGACTCCCCAACAAAATGTACAGGTTAACCTTGTCATTATGGCAGACATGAAAACACAGTTGCCTACTAAAATATTGTTGGCACCTCTGAGTTTCTTGGGTAAGGTTACCCTGGTGGATGACTACATAATGTTCCGTGCTCGCACAGACTGGGGGGGGCGAGATAACCCTTTGTTGGCCACTTTACCAAACTTAATTGAGATTAATATCCAACACAACCCAGATCTATCCATGCTGGCCCGTTTACTTAAAACTGAAGCTGAAGGTCAGCGGTGTGGCGTAAGTGGAGTGCTTAACCGCCTGGGAGAAGTGCTAATGATTAGAATCCTACGTCAGCAACTAGAACGAGGAGCTACTGCGCCAGGATTACTTAATGGGTTGGCGGATAGCAGGCTTAGCCGAGCCATCGTATCTATGCATGAAACGCCAGGGAAAACGTGGAAGAACGGAGACCTTGCTGAAATTGCAGGGTTATCAATCAGCCGATTTACTGAACTTTTTAATCAACGGGTAGGACAAACTGCGCAATCGTATCTAAGGCACTGGCGCATGATCTTGGCATGCCAGGACATAGAACGAGGGGACCGCATACAAACCATTGCTCACCGCTATGGCTATGGCTCTAGTGAAGCTTTGAGCCGAGCGTTCCGTCGTCAATTTGGCAGCAATCCAGTGTCTCATCGGAAACGTTTTTAAAGTTAGATAAATTAGCCTGCTTCACCAAAGTCTAATATAAAACGTTTTTATACTGTTAACGTCTATGAGACCAAAGAGCAATCTAATGATATGTGTATTTATTAGATTATGAGTGCGGCGTGCTAATAAAGTATACCCTACTAATATTAGGGTGAAATATGAAAAAGTAACAAAAATAATGTCATCCATGAATGCTGGACTGCTATAAGATTCTAGTAGTTTATGCGTTTTTACTGCCGGTGCTCCTGTTAGAATCACGGCGAACCTGATGTCTATTGACGTGACTCATAATGGGCAATCTATGTAAATTATGCGCAACCAAGACAGCAATAATATGGTGATTGACGGGTTTTCAAAAACCTTACGCCCTTGTCCTGTATTTTGTATTTAGCCAGCGTAGTTTGTCCCAGGTATTGAAACCCTGGGTGAATTGGAGATAATTGTTCATACATTAAGCCTGATTAACTTATCCTTTCGTCTAACTTTAAGCCGGTATGGACACATATGATGGTGTCCAAGCAACGGGCCGGCTATGGTTAGATATAGGCGTTTAAATTTAAGTGTTGAGTAGGAATGGGCTCATATTTATTTGGGGTTTTTTCTTGGCTATAATATCTGCAACTATTTTTCCTGTACCACAAGCTAAGGTCCATCCCAAGTTGCCATGACCGACATTGAGATATAAGTTTGGTATCGGAGAAGGGCCTAGTATAGGTAGTGATGAAGGGGTCATGGGCCGCAACCCTGTCCAATATTTAGCAGCGCTATAATCGGCCACATTGGGAAGAATCTCTTTGGCCAAATCTAAAATTCCTTGAAAATTTTCTTGTTTATAATTAGTATCAAATCCATCAAAAACTGCTGATGAAGACATCCGAAGGCGGTCTCCAAAAATAGATAATGCAACGAGCCTATCAGTATCATCAAACCCAGACATGGGCTTTATTTTTGTATTGATTAAAGGGGCTGTTATTGAAAACCCTTTTATTGGGCAGATCGGTAATTTAATATTAAGCTGTGTTGATAAAATGCCGCTTTGGGCGCCAGCTGCCAGCACATATGCATCTGCTTTAAACTCCCCTTTAGACGTTAAAACACTTGAAATTTTATTATCTTTTTGGCATATTTTTTCAACGCTAGCGCCCCATATAAATTGGCATTCTGTATTTTTTATGCACCAGTGTGCTAGTTCTAGAGAAAACTTGGCAGAGTCGCCCGTTTTGCAATTAGGCGAAAAAACAGCGCCGGCATACGTTTGGCTATTGGCTTGAAGCAAAGGCAGTTTCTCATGCAGAGCGCCCCGATCCAGTAATTCTAATTTAAGCCCTCGGTCTTCTAAAAAGTTAAAATGACGACTCAACTTTTCTAAACCACTGGGGCTTCTACTTGCATAGGCTATGCCTTGGTGACTAGCGTCAAAGTTTATCTGTGTTTCTAGCTGCAATTTGGCCAACATATCGATGGAATATTGTGCTAATTGGAACTTTGAACCTGAATTTTCAACCCACTGGCTGCTTCGGCATTGAGACAAAAAGGATGCGGTCCAACGCCATAATGTAGGATCCATATGTAACTTATATTGAATACCGAGTTGCGGTTTTAATAGAGATTTAATCGCTACCTTTAAAGCAGAGGGTGACGCCCAGGCAAACGCATCACTGGGGCTTAAAAGGCCAGCATTTCCAGCTGTTGCACCAAAATCCCCATCTCTTTCTTGGGCTTCTAAAACAGTGACACTGAGTCCTTTTTGCGACAGATAGTAAGCCGTTGCTACCCCAACAACGCCTCCTCCAATAACGAGTATATTCATAGTGGTACTCAAAAAAAAATCGTTAAAAATTTGCACACATGATATAAAAAGACAATAAAATATTTTGTTCAAAGAGCTTAGCTTAGTCACCAAAAAAATAAAAGGAAGAGCTAATAATGACTTTTAAAATACTCAGCGCAGAGTTTTCTCATGAAACAAATACGTTTAATGTTTATCCGACAACATTAGTTAGTTTTAGTAATCATGTATTACTCAACGGTAAGCAGGCTATAGCTCAGCGGGGAAACAAAAACACTGAATTGGCAGGATTATTGGATGTCGGTGCCGAGCACAACTGGCAAATAGAGCACTGCTTTAGTGCCTCAGCTGGGCCAGGAGGCAAAGTAACAAGCCATGCTTTTGATGAAATATTAAAACCTCTGGAACACCGTTTTTCTGAGCAGTGGGACGGTGTTTTTTTGATGTTGCACGGTGCTATGGTGACTGATTTTTGTGATGATGGTGAAGGAGAAATACTGCGCAGAGTACGTGCAGTTTTGGGTCCAAATATTCCAATAGCTGTCACCTTAGATCCCCATGCAAATGTGACACTACAAATGTGTCAATTGGCACAAATTTTAGTTTCCTTTAATACCTATCCCCACGTAGACATGCGTGAGACAGGACAGCGTGCTGCGCAAATTTTACAGCGTGCGCTAGTTAAAGAAATTCAGCCACAAACACTTCGCGCCCACAGGCCAATGCTAGAAGAAATTAATGGTGGCAGAACTGATATAGGGCCGATGATCGAACGACATACATTGGCAAGAAAATATGAACAGCAGGCTGATGTCTACGCAGTGAGTATCAATGGTGCTTTTGCCAGTGCTGATATCAGTGCATTAGGCCCTACAGTACTGATATGTTGCTCTGGCGACACTGCGATCTATCTGGAACAGGCAGAAAATATAGCTGAAGATATCTGGGCTAAGCGGGATCAAGTATTGAACATTTATTACAACTGTACCGAAGTTGCAGATATAGCAAGCAAGTGGCCTGGGCTCAGACAAGAAGGCCCATTAATTATTGCTGACTATGCAGATAACCCAGGTGCAGGGGCTTATGGTGATAGTACTGCACTATTAAAGGCGCTTTTAGATAGCAACATTAAAAATGCCTGTTTCGGACCATTGGTTGACCCACAAGCTGTTTCAGAGTTACAAAGCCATAAATTAGGGACTCAAGTAGGTATTAATATTGGCGGGAAAGTAGAGCCAAAAATGGGAGGTGGCCCACTTCAAGTCAATGCACAAATCATTTGGCAAGGGAATGGTTTAGTAGTGGGAACTGGTCCAATGATCGCTGGGTTGCATAAAAACTTCGGGGACTGCGTGGTATTAAAAATACAAGACATTGAAGTACTTCTTGTAAGTATTGCTCAGCAGATGTTGGATCTTAATCAGTTTCAAACGTTTGGTATCGACCCACGGGGAAAAACTGTGGTTGCTCTAAAATCTATGCAGCACTTTCGAGCGGCGTTCGAACCCATAGCTGGATCGATCATCGTTTGTGACAGTGGCGCACTTTGTACCGTAAATTATAAAGCGCTGAACTATAAAAAGGTACCGCGACCCATTTACCCCTTGGACTAACGTTACTAATATGTAGTGCATAGCGCATGAATACACATGCTTAAGCTTAGTTTCCCTTAGGCCTAGATTTGCGCTAGCATTAAAAACAAACCATTGCTTTTTTTACCCTGATAATACGAAATTTAACACCTGTTATGGCGCTTATAGGGAGTGGCTTTACAATACTTTACTGAGCCTAAGCTACCTTGAACAGGTAGGCTCTGATCTAATAGCGTTAAGACTTTTCCATACATTATCTTGCCTAAATACGTTAATGGAATTTTAAGTAGTTCGTGGCCTAGTAGTTCGTTTGGTGGTGCTAAGATGGACAATAAACCACTAGTCGGTTAATAGTGTGAAAAGCTCGATATTAGGTACCAATTGTTTGATCAGCTTCACGAGACGTTAGTTTCAAAATCTTTTCAGCAATCTGGTATCATCTATTAATAGCATAATGTCTTAGAGCGAAATGAAAACTAAACTCGAAGTAATGAATGATGAAAACAAAGTATCCCCACCCGCTGCTCAAACGAATCGCTTGAGCCTTTTACGATTGGCTGGCTGGTTGGGTGTGATAATTGCGGCTCCGTTTTTTTTGTGGGTGCCACTTGGGTTAACAGCCTTGGTTCCTTCCATGGTAGAAGTGTTTGGTCTTGTGGGTCTTCGCATTCCAGCAGCGATTACGATCGCTGGACTGTTGTTAGCCTCAGTTGGGTTCCACCAAGTTTAGAAGGGAGGATCCGGGCCCTTATTCGGACAAACGTTAACTATTAGGTAAGGAAATTAGTATGTTCAAACTATCAGATTTATTCATCTTGCTGGCGGTTGCCGTGTCCTTTGCAGTTTCTGGTTTGCTCTGGTTTGAGGGGAAACAGATAGAGGGATTATTCACTGCCATATGGGTGCCATCCATACTGGCCTTTGGTATCTACTTTAAATTATCTAGTCTCCTAGCTCGGAGGAATGAGTCATGATTGCTGACAACTTGTTTAATATTGCCATGTTTGTATTTGCCATGATGTCTATAGGGCTTGTGTTAACTTTCTTAGAATTTCGTTTTGGCGCACCAAGGCGACAGCAAGACCGTGCCGACAGGAATAAAGAGTCTGACGACTGAGATGGGTCAGTTAGTTGGGTTAACTCTACACTAGGCGCTATTTATAAACATGGCGTTAGCATAGAGAGAGAGGGAACTCCATTAGACTCATTCGGTTATGAGTTTAATGTTTACTGGTAACTCTCTAACTCTGTTTTGAGGAGCTGTAAAACCTGTAAACAGGGAAGAGAGCGTATTTTTTTAAAATTCTGTCCAGCCCAATGGCTTACAAACTCCCCACTAGAAGTGGCTTCTGCGGTCTTTCTCAAGTGGGCAGTCAGGGAGTTCTGTGCTGGGAACGGCAGAGTAGGCTTGTTTTTCATTAGATGTATAAACCTATTATTTATTCCTCTAGCGGGCCTGCCAGAAAAAGCCTGAGTGATTTTTGTTTGTCTATCATGGCTGTTGAGTAAGTATTGCTTATGAATAGTGCTGGTTCCTGCTTCTGGACAGCACAAAAAAGCAGTACCCAATTGTGCCGCACTGGCGCCAAGGTTCATTACGCGCCTAATATCTGCCCCATCCATCAGCCCACCAGCAGCAACTAACGGTAAAGACACTGTTTTGCGTAGCCTTAAAAGAAGGTTTTCAAGTGTGAGCTCATGATCCTCACTTTCTAGATCGAATACACCCCGATGCCCACCAGCCTCAATACCTTGAGCGACAATAAAATCAGCCCCAGCGTTAGCCACAGTAATTGCTTCAGCCTCACTCGTCGCTGTTATTCCTACTTTAATTCCTAGAGACTTCGCTTTTTCTATAATGCAAAGATCAGGAACCCCTAGATGAAAAGTTAGGATAGAGGGACGGTTCTCCCATATGGGGTCTAATTGGTCATTCAGTGATGGAAAAAAAGGAAATGAGGGCACTGTAAATTCAACACCTTCATTAAATGGTAACGAAGTTAATGCTTCAATACAGGTGTTTTGAATGTTTTTGTTTGGAAGTTTTATATCTTTAAAGACAAAAAAATTAGCAT
The DNA here is from genome assembly GCA_002312935.1 of Oceanospirillaceae bacterium UBA1126. Lineage (GTDB taxonomy): Bacteria > Pseudomonadota > Gammaproteobacteria > Pseudomonadales > Balneatricaceae > Njordibacter. The sequence goes on from DCAT01000161.1 coordinate 21,249, forward strand.
TTATATGCCCAGATGTCAGTTTTTTTGTACTTAGTAGAGACTTTTCTATATTTTCAGGTGTGGTGTAAGCAAAGCCAAAACTGCCTACTCCACCAAAGTTAGCCACTGCACTTGCTAATTCAGGAGTGTTTACTCCACCTGCCATAGGGGCCTGTATAATGGGGCTTTTTAAGTCATTAAATTCAAATGTGTTCATGGGTAATAGTATAGATACGTCTCATTAAGGGCACAAGTTTTAGCATTATATAATCGGGTTGTCAGCAGGCTACACAACATAAATAGGGCCATTAAAATGATTCTTGGCTGCACAATATACGGCGTGCAATGTTATTTATAAGGCTAAATCTTATGCCTCTTGGGGCTAAGCACCCGTATTTTTTCGCACTTTTACCCTTTTACATGAGTTGCCAAAACATTATTTTTGAATGGTCATGGCCATAGGTTAGGGCGTTTTAGTTTGTCTGCAAAGTCTACCAATAACATGTGGGGTACAGTGAGCGCGGCCAGACCAATAAAAGTTATTTGTATAAGCGCTGTAGTAAAAGACTGTTGAAAAACTATGTAAAACCCGAGCGCAGCAACCCAGGCTGCCACAGAGTAAATAACAGCCTCTATTAAACTGCGCCGGCGTTCACTTTCTTGTTTAAGGCTGCGCCATATTCGCAGGGTATGGCAACGACTGTGCCATACACAAAAATACAGGGCAAAACTAACCAGTGGCGACAGCCAAAATACTAATATTAATACTATGATTAGATTAAGTAATGGTTTGCGCCACGCTGGGTAAATAGTGGCATAACCACAGTAAACAGCGAAGCAGGCTAGCCATGGTAAAAATAGTAGGCTAACGGCATTCATGAGCATTGTTGTGCCCACTTCACCCACCAAAAGGGTAAATAATGGCTGCACCTGTAATGACTGTAGGTTGGGAATGGCAATAGGCACTAGGCCACCATGTGCCAACAAGGGGAGCCATCTATAGAGAGGTTTTTCTGCTAGGGTTGATTTTGTAGTTACAATGTCACTACTACCAAAATGTAGCCCTGAGATTGTTAGGAATACGGCCAACCCCAGCAATGGCCATTGCCACCAAACCCATATCACCAAAGCTGCCAGAAGGACGTAAGTTATATTGAACCCAAACCATGAAATAAATCCTTTGGGCCACCCACTGCGGCGGGCTATAGCGCCATCTAGGCCGCCATGGGGCACACCAAACAGCAGCACTGCACTCATAGCTAAGACGTCTAGGCTAGTCATGGCTAAAACATTGCTTCAGTGCAGCTTTTATAAATGGTCGTTTGGGTATGGCGTATATTACTTTTAGCCATTCAATGACCCCTGCGTTACCCAGCATAAAGTGTGAAAATTGGTCAGCATCAAGCGCCCTAGCTGTTGCCATAAAAAAACTAACCCCCTGATCTGGTTGCGCCTTAAGAGCTCGATTAAAGACCTTATCCATAAAAATTAAGCGCTTAGAAAATGCTTTGGGTAAGTGAGGACTGCCAACCGTGATAGATGCAGCCAGTGCAGACATCTGTGTTTGAATGGTACTAAAGGCATAGCCAGAAGAAAGCCGCACTGCACCGCCAGCAGCACCAATATGATTAATTTCAGAATTGTGCGGCGCCACTGTTGCCATAGAGATAACGCCAAACTCTTCCCTCACCTTCGACTGCACCTGCATGTTGCGTTCAGCAAGCCAGCCACTGATGGCGCTGCGATACCAATCTTTGTCTTCTATGTGTGTTGAAATCATTGTTGATTCGACCAGTAAATGGCGATCTGAGTAGGGCAGCACATAAATAAAGTGTAAGCCTCTAGATTGGTCTACACGAAAGTCCATCAAGGTGGCAATGTCAGCATTCTCTATCGGTTCGGCAAGGATTATTTCCCAACCTATAAAATGCTGACACAGGCTATTGTCTTCAAGTTTTGGTGGGCGGCTATCATAAATTGTCTTCGCCCTATAATGCTGACCCCCAGCCTCAAATTGTCCACCACCACTCTTAGCAACCAGGTTCTCAACCGATGCCCTGACCAGATTTATAGGCGCTTTCAAATTAGTTTCACAGTGGTTTAAATATTTTTCTGCACTCAAAGCGGTGTAGCAATAGTGGTCACTTTGGTGAACGACCTCGTGATTATGATCAATAATACGCCATTGATCCCAGCTACCCTGGACAGATGTGCTCAATTTTTTTAGTTGAGATTCGTTTGCCCAAAGAGCCCAACTACAATCTCGCTCAGCCGCTGTGCTTGGCTCAAACACTGTGGCAGGGGAACCATTTAGCTTGGTCGCTAGCGCCATTCCAGCACTGCCACCACCGATGATAGCAATGTTTAACTCTATAGTTTCATCTGGGCTGAACACCGGCTAATCCCTGTAAATGCTGGTGTAGCTTAGTTTCATGCGGGGGCACTACTTTTGGTCGCAAATCAGCCATGCTTCGAAGGCTAAGTAGCACTTTTTCGCCGGCTGTTACCATCACTCGGCCCTGCCACCAGACCATATTACGTCGTTTGAGTACCCAGCCAATTTGGCGGTATACCCTTAATGCTATGGCAATGGATAGCCTTGATCTAAAAGGCAAAAGACGTATACCAAGTTGTGCACTCGCATAATACTGTTCGGAGAGGTTCAACAAACGTGTTATCGCATATGCGACAGGTTGCTGGCAGTTAACACCTGCCTCTGCAATCTGTTGTGGGGTAAAATCAACCCAACTAGAAGGCAAGTACCGGCGATCCATTTGAGCATCTTCTAACACGTCTCGGGAAATGTTAGTAAGTTGCATAGCAATTCCTAGGTCAATAGCAAAGCTCTCGGCTCTAGGTTCTTTGCAGTTGAGTACGCGGCACATCATTAGGCCCACGGTGCCCGCAACAGAGTGGCAATAGCGCAGCAGTTCTGCTTCATCGACCAAAGCTGTGGGATGCTGGTCACTAAGCATACCGTCTAGCAGTTCAGCAGCAGCACTAAGTGGAATGTTATGTGTGTTTGCTAATTTAATAAACGCTTCAATTTCAGGCCCAGCAGAGACATGCTTGCCATCCAGTCGAGCGCGAATATCTTCAAGTGATTCTTGCCGGTCAGGCAAGTCGCCATCTGCTAAATCATCTACATAGCGACAGAAGAGGTAAAGCTGCGCAGCGCGCTCTGCTAGATCTGCGCCAAGAAATTTACTAGCCCAGTAGAATGACTTGCCGTGGCGAGCCAGTATCTGCTGTGGTTGTGAACTACTAGGGCTCAAATGGCCTAACTGACGAGTTTTCATAGTTTAGCCGCCTGAACCCACCTCAACACCAGTCAGTAGCTCTTCTACTACCTTAGCAGAGCTAACCACCCCAGGTAACCCAGCACCAGGGTGGGTGCCAGCACCAACAAAGTAGAGGTTGTTCACTGCTTTATCGCGGTTATGGAACCGAAACCAAGCTGATTGAGTAAGCCGTGGTTCAATAGAAAATCCGGCACCATGCATAGAGCGGTAGTCTTTAGCAAAATCCTCTGGGGTCATCCAAAAAACTTCCTCAATAACATTCGAAAGGTCGGGCAGGATGGTGTCTTCTAACGCTGTGACAATGCGGTCACGCAGCACTTCTCCCTCTGTTTCCCAGTTTACGTTACCTTGCAGGTTGGGAACTGGGCAGAGCACATAAAAGGATTCACAACCCTCAGGGGCAAAGCTTTTATCTGTTGCTGTAGGGCGATGTACATAAAGTGAGAAGTCTTCACTCATATGTTTGGCGTCAAAGATTTCTGCCAAAAGCTCTTTGAATCTGGCGCCCATCCAAATGCTGTGATGAGCAACGTCGGGGTAGAGTTTTTTTGTACCAAAATAAAGCACATAAAGGCCCATACTGTAATGTTTCTTTATTTTTGGCAGGCGTAACTTTTTTTGCGGTAATAAGTGTTGATAACAGGTTTCTGGGTCACCACCAAACACGACGAGGTCAGCATCGATTACTTGGTTATTGCTGAGGCGAACACCAACAGCACAATTATTTTCAAGTATAATTTCATCAACATCAGCATTAAGCTGAATAGTGATGCCGTGGCGTTGCATTAATGCGGTCAATTCTTCAACCAGCTTCCCGGTGCCTCCCATGCAGAAAAACACCCCCCAACGTCTCTCAAGGTAGTGAATTAGGGTGTAGATAGCAGTGGTTTTAAAGGGGTTACCACCCACGAGCAAAGGATGAATTGAAAATGCTTGGCGGATCAATGGGTGTTTCAGGTGGCTATTAACCATTTGTGATACCGTCTTATAGCACTTCAACATCAGCAGTGCGGGGACCTGCTTGACCATATCCCATATGCGCGTAAACGGCCGGTGGACAAGCTGTTTAAAGCCTACGTTGTAAACTTTCCTAGACTTTTCTAAGAGTCTCAGATAGCCATCTGCATCGTCTGGTTCGAAGCGCCGAATCTCGGTTAAGGTATCTTCAATACTCGCACGGTAGTCAAACTGACTGCCATCAGCAAAGTGAAACCGATAGAAGGGGTCTAACGGTACAAAGTTTAAATGGTCTGCAAGCTTCTCATCGAACAGCTCAAATAATTCATCAAACAAAAATGGCGCGGTGATTACCGTAGGGCCTGCATCATGGCGGTAACCGCCTTGCTGAAATACTTGGGCGCGACCACCAAGACTGTCTAAGCGCTCTAGTAAGGTAACGTTGTATCCTATGGCCTTAAGCCTTAATGCTGTTGCTATACCAGCGAATCCAGCCCCAATCACTATCACCGTTTTACCGGCTCCAAACGTTTTTGATGTCAAGCGATCAGCCCTTGGTGTTTTATTTCTTTTTTCTGCTTTACAGCGTCTACTAAACTCTGAGTTACAGTGTGCAATTGACGAGGTAACGAAGGGACCAGTTGGTCAGCTTCTAACAACCAGTAGTCAACCAGCTCATTGGCTTCAAAAATTACATCACTAGCAGCAATGCGGCGCTGCCACTGGCCCAACTGCTGACTATCTTCTGATTCATACCAGCTTAAAAAATCTTTGCAGCCAATACCTTTTTGAGCAAACAAACTAACCACCAAGTTGGGTTTGCGCCCGTCAAGGTCACTTGAGCGATGGCTTGATGGAATAATATCCTCAATATCATTGCGGCCTTGGTAAGCTTGACCGCAAAGACCTACAAGGTGCTCTAAGCCAGAAATATCTGGGCCTAGGCCAGCAGCAATGGCCGCACCTTTAATAGGAGCAATTAAAAGGGGAGCAGTCTTTCCTTTGGCAATATTTTGCCACTGTGCTAATTCAGCACACTCGCGCTGGGTGATGTCAGATATCTGGCCACTACATGTTCTTTGCATTGCCTGCGCCAAGAGAGCTACCAAGCTACTGCTGTGTTGTGTGTTTCTAGCGCCCAGTTCAAAGGCTTTGGCAACCATCCAGTCGCCTAGACAAAGTGCCATGTCAGGCCCAAAATGTTGATGGATACTCTCTTGGCCCCGCCTATGGGTGCTGGCATCACTGATGTCATCGTGAATGAGGGAGGCGTTATGCAGCAGCTCACATGCGGCTGCCCAATGTAAATTATCTACTGTATTTAAACCCAGGGACAACCCGCTGGATAGCGCCAGTTGCGCTCTGAAAGATTTGCCTGGATTTTTAAAGTGATACTCAGCAGCAATTGCCAAGCTACTTTGGGGTTGCGGCATTTCTTGCTTATACAAAGCGGTTAGCTCAGTTTGCAAGTTCAACCCGTTGGTCTGTTTTATTGGGGACATTAATCGTACCCTTAATCAATTATTGTTCTTTAACTGCTTATTTTAGTACGCGAAAGTGGAAGAGTCAGCGAAGCTGACTCTTCCTGTCGTTCGAACAGATCAAATTATGCTTTTGAATCTGAATCCGCTACTGCAGCAGCCCAGATAATCACACCAAACGCGATTTTATTTATAAAGTCGGCTAGGTTATAAACAATGTTCAGCATTTCTGCATTAGCACCGCCGGCCATGTAGCCAAAGAAGTATCCAATAGGGTAGATAGACCAACCTATGGTTACACATATAAGCATCCACTTATACGCCTTCTGAACGTTGGCATTTGAAAGCCCAGCATTGATTTGGCTAGCTTCACCTTTGAAGATTTCCCAAACGATGAATGCCCAACCGGCCATTCCTAGGATAAAGGCTAAAGTAACATTCATCATGGCTGTCTCACCAGCGAAGCCGAAGCCCAGCATGACAATAGAACCCAGTAGCAACTTCCAGAATACGCGAGCTGGTACTTTTGTCACTGCAGACAGAACCAAGTAGAATTCAACCATCAACAATGGCACAGTCAACAGCCAGTCAATATATCGTAATTCGGTTGGAGATGTTCCGGTAGCTACCCATACATCACGCATGTAGAAATAGTGAACCGCAGCAATCAACGTAACCAAGCCTGATACTGTTAAAGATGTCTTCCACTTTCCATCTACACGATCGCGTTCTATGAAGAAGAATGCTGTAGCCGCAACAAGCGCCATGGAAATTAACCAAAAAGACATGCCAACCGGGTCGGCGGACGTTAAGTTATAAGTCATTTGATACCCCTAATTTTTTTATACCATTATGGTTGGTGTTGGTGTGTTTATTTGTAGATAAACGTGCACTACACCGCTTTTATATAAAAACCAGCTTTTTTAATATTGACTGGTTCTACAAACTTATCAATTAAGACGCAGTTTTGCAAAACTAACCTTTTTTAATATTAACTGGTTCTGCAAACTTATCAATTTTGACGCGGTTTTGCTTTGAGATTACACAAGTTTTACAATACTTGACTGTTATTTACAGGGGGTGGGATTGGCTTGGTGTACCATTGTAAATTGTAAAAAAGTAATGTCAAATAAAAGGGCGGTTAACAAGAACGTTAGCGCTTTAGCTCCATCCACGGAAGGCGGTCCAGATGCATTTAAGTGTCCCAAAATTGATAAAGAAATACTCGGCGGTGATGGTTGTAGGGCTTTTATTCGGGCTCACTTTGACGTCTTGTAGCGTTGACGAAACGTTTAGTAATACAGACCCAAGCGTAGTGCCAAAAAAACTTGGTGATGTAATAGAATGGCGCATGACTAAAGAGTCCTCTCCAGAGAGAGTTGATATCAAAGTCTCCAATGAGTGGCAGGACCTTGACCCTCAATCAACCCACTACGCAATTTGGATTGGGCACTCAAGCTACCTAATTAACACTGGTGATGTGACAGTGCTGACGGACCCGGTTTTTTCAAATAGGGCATCGCCAGTAAGCTGGGCTGGCCCTGAGCGGCTAATCCCACCCGCTATGTCGTTAGAGCAGTTGCCCAGCATTGATGTTGTCGTTATCAGTCATAACCATTACGATCACCTAGACTTACCCAGCCTTAAAATGTTGCAGAAAAATAATCCCAACGTCGTTTTTTTGGTACCACAAGGTGACAAAGCATTACTAGATTCAAATGGAATGGGTAATGTTTCTGAATTTAGATGGTGGCAAAACATTCAAATTAAGCAAACTGAGTTTACCTTTACGCCCGTGCAACATTGGTCAGGCAGAGGGGTAACTGGCCGCAACAGCAGTTTGTGGGGAGGTTGGTTTGTGAAGAGCCCAAGTCTATCAATTTACCATGCCGGTGATACGGGTTATTCCAATGATTTTGTTGTCACTCAAAAACGGTTGGGAACCCCAGACGTGGCCTTTATCCCAATCGGGGCCTACAAACCAAGGTGGTTTATGAAAAATCAACACGTTGACCCAGCTGAAGCTGTTCAGATTGCTCTAGATTTGCAAGTAACGCGTTCATTTGGCATGCATTGGGGTACGTTTGTGTTAACTGATGAACCTATTAAAGAGCCTCGCGCAATGCTTGCTCAAGCTCTTAAAGACCGCAATTTGACGCCTGAATTTTTTATAGCGCCAACACCTGGAGCAATCCTATCCTTAGCTCGATAACATGAAAAAAGTTAAGCAGTCTTTAAATCAAAGGGCCTAAAACTTAGCGTCGATACTAAAATACTTGGAAACCTAGGTAAATTATATGAGCCGGAAAGCTATGTGCACAAAGGCAAACTCAGACGAGACAGAGGGCATCTGTGACTGTTGTTTAGGGAGTCGTGGATGCAACTAAACCTACTTCACCAACCCACGCCTGCGCTTCTCTCCTCAGGCTTTCCAGAACGCATGGTGCTGCTTGACTGTGAGACCACTGGTGGCAAAGCCATTTATCACCGCATTATCGAGATTGGTCTAATCGTTATTGAAAATGGTAAGTTGATTGAAAGGTGGCAAACCTTCATTGACCCAAAAGTAGCCTTGCCGTCCTTTATCCAAAAGCTCACAGGCATTAGCCCAAGCATGGTTAACGGTGCACCTGAATTTTGTGACATTGCTGAAGTGTTATTGAGCAAATTAAAGGGCCGCACATTAGTAGCCCACAATGCGCGGTTTGACTATAGCTTCTTAAAAAACGAATTTGAGCGTGCAGGCATCAGTTATAACGCCAAACCCCTATGTTCAGTAAAGTTTAGCCGAAACCTATACCCTCAATTTAAGCGCCATGGCCTTTCGCAAATTATTCAGCGCTTTAGTCTGTCTATTGAAAATCGTCACAGGGCACTTGATGATGCAGAGATGATCTATCAGTTTTTCCAAAAGTCTTCAGGGCTATTTTCAGATGATGAGATTGCAGCCACCTGTAAAGTACTGCTTAAGCGAGCAACCTTACCCATTTTACTCGACGCTAAAGACGTAGAAAAGTTACCCTCGAGTGCGGGTGTATATTATTTCTATGACGAAAAAGGGGCTCTGCTTTATATTGGTAAAAGTGTAAATATCCGTAACCGAGTTTTGAGTCATTTCAGCGCTGACCACAAAAATCCAAAAGACCTGCAGATGAGCACTAAAATTGCACAGGTTGATTTTGAACAAACCCCCAGCGACTTTGGTGCCCAAGTCCGTGAAAGTAATCAGATTAAAGCACTTGTCCCGCTCTATAATCGACGGTTGCGCAAAGTGAAAAAATTATTTCAATATCGTAGTACCAAAGATAGTAATGGTTACTTGCGCCTGACTATTGAAACTGTTGAAACAGCAGATACAGACGTTGAAGAGCAGTTTGGTTTATTCCGTTCTCCACGCCAGGCCTCTCAACAAATGGAAAAACTGGCTGATCAGTATTTTCTATGTCACAAGCTACTGGGGTTGGAGGGTGGGCGGAACGCTCAGCAAGCCTGTTTTCGTTCGCAGTTAAAAAAGTGTTTTGGCGCCTGCCATGGGGCCGAGTCTGCCTCTAGTTATAATGACCGAATGGGGGCTGCACTAAAAAATTATCAGATAAAAATATGGCCCTATGCTGGCCCTATTCTTCTGGAAGAACGAGACCCCCAATGTCCGGAACAAGTGGCCTTCCATGTCATTGACCGCTGGCGCTATATTGCTAAGTTACCAATCTTTGAAGATATTTATGACCTAGGTTACCAGCCCCTTGATCAGGTTAACTCTCCCGCTACTTCAGATAGTAATGTGTTTGATCTTCCTAATAATGACGATCGTTTCGACTTGGATATTTACTTTATTCTTGTACGGTTTATGGTGAATCAGAAAAACATTAAAATGAATACTCTAAAAATTTGGCCATTACTTGACCTGTCCAATGTGACCTA